>DATKXS010000107.1:0-15282 GCA_035528895.1 Candidatus Desulfaltia sp. | reverse complement strand
TATGTTCGGGTTCATCCTCGCTAAAATCTTCGTGATCGCCGACGTCAGCGTCGTCTTCCCGTGATCCACGTGCCCGATCGTCCCAATGTTTAAATGCGGCTTCGTCCTCTCAAACTTCGCCTTCGCCATTCTTGACCTCCTTACGGCTGAATTAAAGGCAGCTTGTATACGCTAAGCCCACGACCAGAGTTGAACTGGTGACCCCATCCTTACCAAGGATGTGCTCTACCAACTGAGCTACGTGGGCTTCCCAACCCTCGGACAAGCGGGAAACGGGATTCGAACCCGCGACCAACGGCTTGGAAGGCCGATGCTCTACCACTGAGCTATTCCCGCACAAGTGGGCAGGGAAGGATTCGAACCTCCGAAGCGTTTCCGCAGCGGGTTTACAGCCCGCCCCATTTGGCCACTTTGGTACCTGCCCATAGAGGGGTTCACTCGCCCATCGTCCCAGCCGGACGAGCAGGGTTTTCATCGGGCTCATCCCCGAGCCGGAGCCAGCGAAGGGATTCGAACCCCCGACCCGCTGATTACAAATCAGCCGCTCTACCAACTGAGCTACGCTGGCACATATGACACTCTGAAAATGCATCAAAGCGGCGCTTCCAGCCTAAAGAAAAAGAGAAAGCACAAAGTGGAGAACAAATATACCTTCTCTTTACCGGCTTTATAGATTACGGTTTTTAGAAAAGCAGAAATTAAATAAATGCGCCCATTATACTAGAGGAAACCCCCATTTTTGTCAAGAGAGGAGATAGAACTTTTTCTCAGAACGGCCGCTTATCTCGGCCCTGTGGCCACCGCCTTCTCAATCCCTCGGTGATCCCCCTGTAGAATTCGGCCGAAAAAAGGAGGTACTTGGCCTTCTGCAGCGGGCTCAGATTCTCCTCCAGGAACTCCTCGAACTCCCGGTCTTTATGCTGGAACCTCTGTCTTAGCTCCTTGATCTTCGCGACGCTGGCCGACAGGTCCGCCTCATCGAGGTCGGTTTCGGCCAGAAGGTCTTGGAGGCGACGCATTTCGCCGTTGATCTCCCCGAGGATCGCCTGCTTGTCTTTCTCGATTCGCGAGGCGACCGGATAGATCTTGGCCGTCTGTTCCTCGCTGAGGCCGAGGGCTTCGGTCATCCGCAGAAGGCGCAGCTGGTGGATGTTCTCCCGGATTCTCTCCCTATTTGGCAGCTTCTGGTCCTGAGCTTGCGCGGATAGGAAAAGTCCGCTCCAAAAGATGACACCCGCAAGCACGAAGAGACCTCGTCTTTTTCTCATCCTTGACCTCCTAAGACCGGATTCCTTTCTTGATCTCTTCTTCGATCAATCTGAGATCCTCATCACTTAGACTCCGCCAAAAGAACGGTTCGTTCCAGAGATCGATATCGTCCTCCAGAACAACCGCTTCCCCCCCACCCAGAAGCGAGCCGGAGAGGAAACGGCTGAAGTCGGCCGCGATCTCATCATCCCCGCCGATCTCCTGAAAGATACGGTCGATACAGCCCTCGAAGGAAAAGATCTCATGCCGGAGGCCATCTCCCCTGTTGCGGAAAAAGACGATGCCGAGGATGAGGGCCAGGACCAAAGGAACAGAGACCCAGGCCCATCTCCATCTCAGAGGAACGGGGCCGCCGCGCCCGGCGACCTGTTTTTCCCACCGGAGCTTCGCTTCGATGGCGGCGGTGAATTTTTCAAAATAGTCCGCGGCGACCGGCCTCGCCTCGACGAGCCCGCTTTCAGCCTGGATGCGGACAAGATCTCTTCGATAAGCCCGGCAGACGGAACAGGCGCTCAAATGGGACTCGATTCTCCGTCTTTTCTTGTCCGTGAGCGCGCCGTCGATGTCATCGGAAATCCAGCGTTTGATTTTTTCACAGTTCATCAGACACCTCGCCCAGGTAAGGACTCAAGCGGACCTGGAGCATCTTCCTCGCCTTGTGCATTCGCCAGGATACAGTCTTCTCCGAACAGCCCAGCACGGCGGCGGCCCGGCGGTGGTTCATTCCCTGGAAAACGACCAGGGTGAAGCAAGCCCTGTACGGCAAGGGCAGGGAGTCGATAGCTGCGGTCAGCCGTTCCTGGAATTCTCCGGCAGCCATGGCCGACTCCGGCGACCCAAAGGCTTGCCGTCGGCCGTCGATCAGTCGGTCGGCGAATTCCTCCCGACGCGGCTCCTTTGCTTTTTTCTTCAGGAAATTGAGGCATTGGTTCACGGCGATCCGATAGATCCAGGTATAAAATCCCGATCTCCGGCCAAAACTCCGCAGATTTCTGAAGGCCCGCAGGAAGGTCTCCTGAGCCAGATCATCCGTGTCATCGTGGCTGCGGGTGAAGCGGTGGATCGTCCGGTAGATTCGTTCCCGGTAGCGGCGGATGAGCTCCGTGTAGGCGTCCAGGTCGCCTCTCCCGGCCAGTTCGACGAGTTTTTCTTCCTCGACATCGTCCATCACTGCCTTCATCCTATTAGACAAAGATGGATCAAGATCCTTGGAAACGCAAGGTGAAATTGACAAGCCCACCTCTCCTTGCTATGATTTGACCTCTTTTCAAGGAATCCGCGATGATCGACAGGTATACCCGGCCCGAGATGGGGGCTGTCTGGTCCGACGAGAACAGATACCGAAAGTGGCTGGACGTCGAGTTGGCCGTCTGCGAGGCTTGGGCCGAGCTCGTCCGGATCCCGGCGGCTGCTCTCCAGAGAATCAAGGACAAAGCGGCTTTTTCCCTCACCCGGATCGAAGAGATCGAGCGGGTGGTCAAGCACGACGTCATCGCCTTCCTCGAATCTGTGGGCGAATACGTCGGCGAGGACGCCCATTACATCCATCTGGGGTTGACTTCCTACGATGTCGTCGACACCGCCCTCTCTCTCCTCCTCAAGGAGTCGCTAGACAAGGTCATCCGCGACCTCGTTTCTCTCAAAGATATCGTCAAGGGGCAGGCCCTCCGTCACAGGAAGACGGTGATGATGGGCCGGTCCCACGGCGTCCATGCCGAGCCGATCACCTTCGGAGTGAAGCTTTTGGTCTGGTATGAAGAGATCGGCCGCCACGAGGCCAGGCTCCGGCGGGCGCTCGAGGTCATCAGCGTCGGGCGCATCTCCGGTTCGGTCGGGACCTACATCCATCTCGACCCCCGGGTGGAAGAGATGGCCCTCCTTCGTCTCGGCCTCCGCCCGGCCAAGGTCTCCACGCAGGTGTTGCAACGCGACCGGCACGCCGAGGCGCTCTCGGCCTTAGCGCTGCTGGGTGCGAGCCTGGACAAGTTCGCCACCGAGCTGCGGCACCTCCAGAAGACCGAGGTCCTGGAGTTGGAAGAGCCCTTCACCAAAGGCCAAAAAGGGTCGTCCTCTATGCCCCATAAAAAGAATCCGGTGCGGGCCGAGAGGATCACCGGGCTCTCCCGGATCCTGCGGGGAAATCTTCTGGTGGCGCTCGAGAATATCCCCCTTTGGCATGAACGCGATATCTCCCATTCCTCGGCCGAACGGATCATCTTTCCCGACTCCTTCATCCTGGCCGATTATCTGCTCTCGGAAACGGTCGACATCATCCGGAACTGGGTCGTCCACGAAGACCGGATGAAGGCGAACATCGAGGCGACTAAAGGGCTCGTCTTCAGCCAGCGCGTCCTCATCGCCCTCACCGACAAGAACATTCCCAGGCCGCAGGCCTACGAACTTGTCCAGCGGTCGAGCCTGCGCGCCTGGAAAGAGGACCTCAGCCTCAAAGACCTTCTGTTGGCGGATAAGGACATCCTGGCCATCCTCACGCCTCAGGAGATCGCCGCCTGCTTCACGCTCGACGCATATCTCGACAAGATTGATTATATCTTCGAAAGGGTCCTCGGGCATGAGAGTTAGAATCCTCGTTTCCTTCAAAGAAAGCGTCCTCGACCCCCAGGGGCAGACGGTGAAGAACGCGCTTCTCACCCTAGGCTACGGATTCGTCAAGGATGTCCGGCAGGGCAAGGTCTTCGAGATCGCACTCGACGGCATTACGGAAGAGCAGACCCGCCGCGTCGTCCCGGAGATCGCTGACAAGGTCCTGGCCAACCCGATCATCGAGAAGTTCACCTGGGAGATCCTGGGAGAAGAAAGATAGGTTTGACCCCTTGAAGTTCGGCGTCGTCATCTTCCCCGGTTCGAATTGCGATTACGATACTTTCTATGTCCTCAGGGATGTGCTCGGCCAGGAGACCGTTTTCCTCTGGCATAAGAACCACGACCTCCAGAATGTCGATTGCGTCGTCCTGCCGGGCGGGTTTTCCTACGGTGATTATCTGCGGTCGGGCGCCATCGCCCGCTTTTCTCCGCTGATGCAGGAGGTTGCCGAGTTCGCCGACCGGGGAGGGATGATCCTGGGGATCTGCAATGGGTTCCAGGTGCTCCTCGAGCTCGGGCTGCTCCCCGGGGCAATGCTGAGGAACAAGAACCTCAAGTTCCTCTGCCAGTTCGTCCAACTCCGCATAGACAATCCGGCGACCCCGTTCACCCGCCTGGCCCAGCGAGGTCAGGTCCTCCGCATCCCGATCGCCCACTTCGACGGCAACTTTTTCGCTCCACCCGAAAATCTGGCCAAGCTGGAGGAGCAGGGTCAGGTCGTCCTTCGCTATGTCGATGAAAAAGGAGAGACGACCGAGGCAGCGAACGTCAACGGCTCGGCGGCGGCCATCGCCGGGCTGATCAACCGGCGCGGCAACGTCATGGGCATGATGCCCCATCCGGAGAGAGCCTCGGAAGCGTCCCTCGGCAGCCAGGACGGCCGGCTGATCTTCGAATCCCTGATCCGATCATGATCGACCCCAAACTGCTCGCCGACCACAACCTGACTCTCGAGGAATACGAGAGGATCGTCGCCCTCGTCGGACGGGAACCAAACCTCACCGAGCTCGGGATCTTCTCCCTGATGTGGTCGGAGCACTGCAGCTACAAGAGCTCAAAAAACTTCCTCAGGAAGCTTCCCACCAAAGGGAAGCGGGTCATCCAGGGACCCGGGGAGAACGCCGGCATCATCGACATCGGCGATGGGCTGGCCGTTGTCTTCAAGATCGAATCCCACAACCATCCTTCTTTTATCGAGCCCTTCCAGGGCGCGGCCACCGGCGTCGGCGGGATCCTGCGAGATATTTTCACCATGGGGGCCCGGCCGATCGCCCTGCTGGATTCGCTGCGTTTTGGCCCGCTCGCCGCTCCCAGGAACAGGGCCATCATGGACGGGGTCGTCGGCGGGATCTCCTCTTACGGGAATTCCATCGGCGTTCCCACGATCGGGGGCGAGGTCTATTTTCACGAGGTCTATTCCAAGAATCCACTGGTCAATGTCTTCTGCCTGGGCCTGGTGGCAAAAGAGAGGATTTTCTACGCCAGGGCCGAAGGGGCCGGCAACCCGGTCCTCTACGTCGGGTCGAAGACGGGCCGGGACGGTATCCACGGCGCGACCATGGCCTCGGCCGAGTTCGGGAAGGAGATCGAGCAGAAGCGGCCCAATGTCCAGGTGGGAGACCCCTTCAAAGAGAAGCTGCTCTTGGAAGCCTGTTTGGAAGTCATGGAGAAAGGACTGATCGTGGGAATCCAGGATATGGGAGCAGCCGGCCTGACCTGCTCGACCACGGAGATGCCCGCCAAATCGGGAACAGGCATTTCCATCAGCCTCGATCTCGTCCCCCAGCGGGAAGAGGGCATGACCCCTTACGAGATCATGCTCTCTGAATCCCAGGAGAGGATGCTGATCGTGGCCAAAAGGGAGAACGTGAACGAGGTCCAGAAGGTCTTCGCAAAATGGGACCTGGACGCGGTCAACATCGGCGAAGTCACCGCCGGACGGAACCTGAGGGTGAGCTTCCGGGGCGAGACGGTCGTCGACGTCCCAGTGGATGCCGTCGTCAACCTGTGCCCCGTCTATCGGCGGCCGAGCCGGAAACCGGCCTACCTCCGTTCAGTCCAAAAGCTTGTCCTTCCTCCCCCGCCCGGGGACCTCAACACCGCCCTCCTCAAGCTGATGGCCTCTCCGACCATCGCCGCCAAAGAATGGGTCTTCCGGCAGTACGACCACATGGTCCAGACAAACACGGTGCTCCTGCCGGGAGCGGACGCGGCCGTGCTGCGGATCAAGGGCGAGAAGAGGGGGTTGGCCATGACCCTCGATGGGAACGCGCTCTATTGCTATCTCGACCCCCGGACCGGCGGGGCCATTGCTGTGGCCGAGGCCTGCCGCAACCTGGCCTGCGTCGGAGCGGCCCCCCTCGGCGTCACCAACTGTCTGAACTTCGGCAATCCCGAAAAGCCCGAGATCATGTGGCAATTCAAGAAAGTCATCGAGGGCATGGCCGAGGCCTGCCGGACCTTCGAGATCCCGGTCACGGGGGGAAACGTCAGTTTCTACAACGACACCGAGGGAACCTCCATCCATCCGACGCCGGTTCTGGGTGTGGTCGGCCTGATCGACGACCTGGACAAACTGGTCGGCCCCGGATTCCAGGAAGACGGCGACTCTATCGTGTTGCTCGGTGAAAACAGGGAGGAACTCGGCGGGTCGGAGTACCTCCGCACCGTCCACGGCCTGGAGAACGGCCGGCCGCCCGGCATCGACCTGGAACGGGAAAAGGCTGTCCAAGAGCTCTGCCGCGAGGCTATCGGAAAGGGGCTTCTCCGGTCGGCCCACGATCTCTCCGAGGGAGGGCTGGCCGTCTGTGCCGCCGAATGCTGTCTGCTGAGCGGGACGAGGATCGGCTGTGCCATCGGGCTCGACGACAAGCTCCGCCCGGATGCTCTACTCTTCGCTGAAAGTCAGTCGCGCCTGCTGGTCAGCACCGCCGCCCGGCATCTTTCCCAGCTCCTGAAGCTGGCCGAAGAGAGAGCCATCCCGGCGAAAGCGGTCGGTCAGGTCGGAGGAAAGGAGCTCATCATCCGCCAGGGCGGCCGGGAGATCGTCCGTTTGTCTGTGGAGCAGCTTTATGAAGCCTGGAAAAGGGCCATCCCCGAGGCTCTCTCGGTCTGATAAGGATTGGGCTCGTCAAAGATGAAGAGGTTCAAGACCGTCGCCATCCTGAGCGCTGTTTCCCTCCTCCTCCCCACTTTCTCATCCGGCTTCAACATCCATCTCCGGCTTTCGTCCGGACTCGGGTGGCTGAAAGCGGATGAGGTCAATCGCGCCCTCGCCGGATGGCGGGAAGGATGGAAGCGCCAGGTGGAGGTCTATCCGAACATGAGCCTGGAGGGCGAAAGCGTCGCCTCGCTCCATCTCGGGCTCGGCTTCGAGGCCGAGCTCCTGTTTTCCTTCTCGCGCTGGCTGGGTTTCAGTGTCAGCGCCGGGTATGCCTATGCGTCGCTCGACGAGAAAAAAAACCTCCTCTCCATCTATCAGGACGGGATTCTCTACGACTACGCCCGGCCGACCAAGGTCAGCGCCTATCCGTTGCTCCTCTCCGTTTATGTTTTTCTCCCACTCGGCCAGAAATTCAACGCCTATCTCCGTGGCGGTCTGGGGGCCATGCAGGCTACGTACGTAATCCGCGAGGCCAGCAAGACGGCGGAGGCCGACCGTTTCGCCTATCCCGTTTACGACAACGCCAAGGCCCGCCGGCTGAGCTATCTGGGGGGGTTCGGTTTGAGCTACGCGCTCGACCAGTCCCTGGGATTTTTCGTCGAGGCGACGGCCCGGTCGGCCAGGGTCTCCGGTTTCGAGGGCAAGGACGACCTGGGGGAGAGCGGCCGTCTCTATACCTATGAGGAGTACCGGCCCGACATCGACTTCTGGCAACCCCGGATGGCCCTCCATCCTGAAGAGCCGGGCGGCGGTAGCGTCCGCAACGTCCGGGAGGCGACGGTTGATTTCAGCGGTTATTCGGCTAAAATAGGGTTATTCCTGAAGTTTTGAAATCGCTCTGGAGAGGGTCAATCCATGGCCGAAGAGATTTTCGTCAGCCCCGAGAAGAGAGGCAGGATCGCTGTCTTTTTGTCCGGCCGCGGGTCCAATTTCCGGGCCATCCACGAGGCTGTCATGGCGGGCCGGATCAACGCCTCGATCTCGCTCGTCTTCAGCAATGTCGAGTCGGCCCCGGGACTCCAGACCGCCCGCGAGTACGGCCTGGAGACTCTCTACCTCAATCCCAAGCTGTTCGCCGGCCGGGAGGAATACGATAAGAAAGCCATCCGCGAGGTCCGGAAGCGCGATGTCGACCTGGTCTGCCTGGCCGGCTACATGAGGATCCTGTCGCCGTATTTCTGCCGCGAGTTCAAGAATCGCTGCATGAATATCCACCCCGCGCTCCTCCCTTCGTTCCCCGGGCTTCACGTCCAGAAGAAGGCCATTGACTGGGGAGTATGCTATTCCGGGGCGACCGTGCATTTCGTCGCCGAGGAAGTGGACATGGGACCGATCATCCTCCAGGCCGTGGTTCCCGTCCTCCAAGACGATAACGAAGAGACGCTGGCCGCCCGGATCCTGGTCGAGGAACACAAGATCTATCCCCAGGCGGTCCAACTGTTCTTCGAGGGCCGGATCGAGGTTCGGGGAAGACGGGTTTTTATCGGGGAAGCATGATCCAGCCGGCCGAACAAGTCCTCTACTCTTCGGTATAGCGGGAATAGAGCTCTTCGATCACTTCGGGATACCCGATGATCGTCAACCTGTCCTCTTCCTCGAGCCGCGTATCTTTTGTGGGGATGATCGTTTCCCCTTTTCGGTGAATCAGGGCGATCAGGCACCCTTTAGGAAGATGCAGCTCTGAGACCACCCGGCCCAACAGGGCGGCGGCTTTCGCTCCGGAACGCAGGGTTATAGGACTCAATCCGGCTTTCCCTCATGATGATGACGGCCACCGAGATCATGGCGAAAAGAAAGAGCTGGAAAGCGCTGGCCAGTTTGGCGATCTTGACCGGGTTGAGAAAAAACAAGACGACGATAATCAGGACGACGGTGATGAATATCGAGTTCCGCGGAACCTTCTGCCGGGTCAGGCCGCGGAAAAAGCGCGGCATGAGATGGTCGCGACTCATGCCGAGAGGATAGCGGGAGGCGCTCATGATCCCGGCATTGGCCACCGAGAAGAAAGCCAGGATGGCCGCGATGCTCACCACGATCATCCCCCATCGTCCAACGGTGACGCCAGCGGTGGTCGCTACGGGAGTGAGGTCATTGGCGAGCTCGGCAGCAGGCAAGACTCCTACCATGATGAATGTACCCACGAGATAGACGAACAGGACCGTGCCGAAGGCGGCCAGCATACCTCTGGGGATGTTCCTCTCCGGGTTCTTGACCTCCTCCGAAATGCTGGCAATCTGGGTCAGACCGATGTAGCTCACAAAAACCATCCCGGCGGTACCGAGTATCGTCTTGAATTCCTGGTCAAAAAAGCCCAAGAAACGGTCCAAGCCTTATCACGGGAAGGCCTGTGCCAACAAACCAGAAGAGAAGGACGAGCAGCCCAAGGACGAGAAAGACCTGAAAAGTCCCGGTCTTCTTTGCCCCCAAGAGGTTGAGAAAGCCGAAAAGAAAGGCGAATCCAGCGGTCAGCGGCAGGAGCGGAATCCGCGGCAGCAAAACACTCATGTAGGCGCCCATGCCGATGAGAGCAAAGGCGGCCTTGAGAATGAGCGTTAGCCAGGTCCCCACTCCTCCCAGGGTTCCCCAGAATGGCCCCATACCCCTGTCGAGAAAATAGTAGATGCCGCCGGCCCGGGGCATCGCCGTGGACAGCTCCGCCATGCTGAAGATGGCGGGGACGACGGGGAAGGCAGCGATGAAGTAGCTCAGGACGACCGCCGAGCCAGCCTGCCCAGCGGCGATGCCGGGAAGCAGGAAAAAGCCCGAGGCGATAGTGGCGCCTGTGGCGATGGCATAAACGCTGAACAACCCCAGCTCTTTCTTGAGCTGTTTGGACCTGTGGAGGATGGACATATCGACTCAATCCAGCATCGTCTTGCGGGACCCGAAGAATTTCTGGAACCAGGACTTCATATGTCCGCTGTACTTCTTGGTCAGGATCAGCGGGACTTCGGTCTCTCGAGCGATCCGGAGGGAGATATCACCAAACAGCACCCTCCGGATCAGCCCTTCTTCGGGCGCTCCCATGATGATCAGGTCTCGATACTGGATTTCGGTCAGGACGGCTCCGAGCACGCTCGATGTTTTCCTGACGAGCACTTGGTAGCGCTCGGGAGTGATCTCATCCTTCATCTTCAAAAGATCGTTTTTAAAGCGGCGTTCGACCTCTTCGATATTCTCTTGATAGGTGGCGTGAAAAAGGACGATGGGAGTGTCCTGATCCCGGCGCAGTGCTTCGGCCGTCTTGAGCGAGAGGATGGCATAACGGATGTTGCTCACGGGAATCAGGACTCTGGCTATCTCCTCATCAGGAAGGGGAGCCCGGCAGATGAGAGCGAGATCGCAGACCGTATTGAAAATGATCTCGTCGAGCTTGGTTCCCAAGACCCTGTCGTAGGCGCTCTTCTCGCCCTCCCAGCCAAGGATCATCAGATCGATCTTCCGTTCCGTACAGGTCTCGATAATGGCCTTGGGAATATTATGGGTCAGCTTCACCAATGAGTAGACGGGGATCTCCTCTTTCGCGGCGTAATCCACGGCTTTGGCGATGAGCTCCCGCGACCGGCTGATGTACTTGCGGCCCTCGCTCGGTGGGAGCTGGGCGGGAACCTGGATCACGTTGAGGGCGGTGATATCAGCCTGGTAGGCCTTGGCGAGGGAAACGGCAATGCCCTGGAGCTGGCCGATTGTTTTATCATTCGCCACCGGGACGAGGATGTGGAAATGGCGGGGATCGGGAACGATGATGGGATGCTCGGTATGAACGACGGGCTCGGCCTGGGCGACGAATTCTTTCTTTCGCGAGTAGATATAATAAAGAAGGATGCCGAAGGCGAGATAACCTACACAGACGAAAATCCCCACAGGCCTATAGAAAAACAGAAAGACGGCCAGCACAAGATTCAGAAAAGTCGCTGCGATCGGGACTAAAGGAAAGAGAGGAACCTTGAAACCGCGGTCAAGGTCGGGCCGATTCTTGCGGAGGTTGATGACGGCCAGATTGACGAAGATGAAAAGAAGGAGGAACATGGCATCGGTGGCGCTGGCGATGTCTTCGATCGGCAGGGCCACGGCCATCAGGATGATCAGCCCTCCGGAGATGAAAACGGCCAGATGGGGAGTTCTTTTCTTCGGATGAATCCTGGCAAACAGGCCCGGCAGGTTATGATCGCGCCCCATGGCGAAGCTGACCCTGGAGGAGGAATAGACCGTGGCATTGAGGGCGGACATCGTCGAGAAAAGCCCCCCGATCAGGAAGATGATCCTCCCCAGCTTGCCCATCATGAAGTGCTCGGCCGCCTCGATCATCGCCAGCTCGCCTTTTTGACCAAGGTATTGCCAGGTCGGCACGTTTCCTTCCGGAGCGACGGCCCCCAGGGCGACAAAGGCAACCAGCAGATAGATAGGGATCACGATCAACAGGGAAAGAAAGATCGACCGCGGGATATTGCGTTTCGGGTTCTTGACCTCCTCGCCGCATTGGGCGATGATCTCGTAGCCTTCGAAAGCGATGAAAGTCAGCCCCATGGCCATGATAATGCCGAGCGGCCCCTTTTGAAAAAAACCGCTGAACTGACTCTGCCAGGGCTGCTCGACTTTCCCGGCGAAGATGGCGTAGACGCCGAAGCCGATGAAGAGCCCGATGATGATGATCTTGAGGATGGTGATGACGGATTCCGCCTGTCCCGTTTCCTTGGCGCCGCGGAAGTTGATATAGACAAAAAGGAACGTGATGCAGACGGCGATCAGCTTGGCAGCCAGAACAGCGGGCTCATCATGGATGCCCAGGGGGGAGACGAGCCTGGAGACATTGACTCCGGCGACAGAAAGCAGGTCGACGCTGAAGGCGCCGAAGGCCACAGCATACAGACTGCAGGCTACGGCATGGGCGAACCAACTGACCCATCCTGAAAGAAATCCGTTGGGCTGGGGAAGGGCTTCCTTGACCCAGAGATACCCGCCGCCGGCCTCCGGAAAGCAGGACCCGAGCTCCGCATACGACATGGCCGTCAATCCGGTGACGAAACCGTTGAGAAGAAAGACGAGGATCAGGGCCGGCCCGGCGACACCGGCGGCAATGCCCGTCAGGACGAAGATCCCGGCCCCGATCATGGCCCCGACGCCGATCATAGTCACATGCATCAGGCTCATGTCCCGGGCGAGTTCGGTGACGGGCTTCTTCATGTTTTCTTCGGGTAGTAGGTTGTTTTTCATCCCTGTCTTGCCTTTGTCTCCACTCTCCTCTGACTCTCGAGCCAAGAAATTATCTTTGAATCGGGAGCGTTGCCAACATTTATCCTGATCTATTCACAAATAATGCAAAAAAATATTCCCCCTCCCCTAGCGGGAGGGGATAGAGGGGAGGGGGTATCTTTTTACAGTCACCCTCTCCCCGACCCTCTCCTGTCCGAGACTGTGTCACAATGCGAGAGAGCGAAGCGACCGAAGCAATCCGACCCCTTGGGCCGTCCCGAGCATGGCGAGGGATCTCACCAAGCGGAGATCCATATGAGATCGCCACGGCGTCTTCGACGCCTCGCGACGACCAAGTCGGATTGCCGCGCTTCCTGCGGTCGCTCGCAATGACAAATCACAATTACGACACAGTCTCTCCAGGGAGAGGGAATTTTTTACTCATCATTTTCTAACTAATTCAGGTTATCTATCGCCTGCCGGAACAGAGCTCATTTGAGAAGCTTAAGCGGGGACAATTTGGGGTCGGCGCCGAAGATTTTTCGGTAGATGGAGGGATATTGGTCTTTCCCTCCCAGAAAAAGACAGCTCAGGGGCATTTCCTTCCGGGCCAGCGCGGACATCCGGCCGACTGCCTGCCTGATATCCCATTGGGCCGTGGGATCTTCGCGGAGCCGGGAGATGTGATAGAGCTCTCGGACATTAACCTTGAGAAGGACGCGGCGGCGATGGGCATTGGTCAGGACATAGGCGGCGGCCTCCGGTCCGATCTTTTTCTGAAGCACCGCATATGTTTCTTCCGTCTGATCGACCATCTGCCGGAACTCATGGCCGGCGCCGACCTCCTCCACCGTCGGCGGCACCGTGACCCCGTGCGCGGGATCATATCTCTGGCAGGTCAGCGTGGCCATGCGGTGGCGTTTGAGCTGGGCGAAACCGGAAGCCGAGATGACCAGCGAGAAGGTCAGGTCGGCATATTCGAATTCGCGGAGGGGAAAATCGTAGAACTCCTGGCGCCGGAAGGCCGTCTTGATGAGCCCTTTCTTCTCGGCCGGGGTCATCCACCGGACCTTCCTTAGGCACCGGTCGTAGGATGCCGAGCTCGAGGTATGGAGGAGCGCCGCCAGGATCCGGTCGTCCCCGTCAGGCGTGAGGTCAGCCAGGAATACGCTCTCCTCCCCGGTCCGGCCGGCTGGAGGCTTTTTTCCCGCTCGTTTTTCTGTTCTCTCTAATAAGGTCCGGGCCGCTTCTTCCAGCTCCCCGTACGTCCGGGCATCGAAATCCGTCGCCTCGGTAAAAAGAACGATCGACGGCGCGACCTCTTTGGCCAGCTCGTAGATCCGTCTGTTCAGCTCCCGGAGCTCGGCCAATTTTTTAGCGGCAAACCGGCGGATCAGGAGCTCAAGGTTTCGGGCGTTGATGGTCAGGCCGACCTGGCCCTCGGTCGCCAGGCTGACCACATAGCGGGCGTCCTCCTTGGCCCAACCCTCGAGGACGGGATGGTTCTGGGGATTCCGGGCGAGGTCTTTATATTTAATAAATAGGTGCGGTTTCAACTTGGCTAAAAGCCGGTGGTAGAGAGCGTTCTGCGTCCGGATGGTCTTCAGGAAGATCCGCTCCAGCCGGCCCTTCCGGACCTCTTCGGGGACGAGAAAATCATCGCCCAGCATGATGTAGCGCTGCGATTTTTCGGTGTAGGAACAGAGCCGGAACTTCTCGATCTCCTCCAGGGCCAGGCGACTGATGCCGATGATATCAAAATTGAAGACGGCGTGTTCGGCCACCGAGTGGTGCCCCATTTTGAAGATGATGGTCCGGTTGGAGCGGCGGGCCCGCTCTACCTCGCGGCGGGCGACGGCCCGGAGTTCGTCGGCCGGACGGGGGTCGCGGGAAATGCGGGCGTAGGACGCGGACAGAGTCTCCGGCGTCACGTCATCCCGCGGCGGGGAATGGCGCTTGAGGTCGTCGATGACCTCCTTATCGACATTGTAACCCGATAGAACGACCTTCATGATTGTCTAACATAGAAATAGCATCAAAAAATGTCAACTCGAGTTTTCAATTCGCCAATTTTTCCCCCAATCTCTGCTAAACTATAAGAAAGATGAGAAACAAGGAAGTGGCCGCGATTCTTTCCCGCATCGCCGACGCGCTGGAGATCAAGGGAGAACTGCCATTTAAAATTCTCGCCTACCGCAAGGCCGCCCGCATTCTCGAGGACCTGAGCGAAGACATCGAGACCGTCGCCCGCGAAAAGCGGCTGGAGGAGATCGAGGGCATCGGCAGCGGCATCGCCTCGAAGATCGAGGAATACGTCCAGACCGGCCGGATGAAAAAACACCGGGACGCCCTCTCCGGTATCCCCGAATCGCTCTTCGAGCTCCTCAACGTCCAGAATCTCGGTGCCAAGACGGTCCACCTGATGCAGAAAGAGCTCGGCGTCCAGGGAATCGCCGACCTGAAAAGGGCTATCCGGGACGGCACCCTCGCCTCCCTCCACGGAATGGGCGACAAGAAAGTGGAGAACATCCGCAAAGGGATCGAAATCTACGAGAAAGCCCAGGAGCGTATCCCCATCTACGAGGCCCTGGCCGTGGCCGAGGACATCATCGCCTATCTGGCCGGCGCTCCGGGGATCGGCCGCCTCTCCCCGGCCGGTTCGCTCCGCCGGATGAAGGAGTCCGTCGGCGACATCGATATCCTGGCCGGCGGAAAGGACGGCGCCTCGATCGTCCGCTATTTCACCCGATTCTCCAGGGTCAGCCGCGTCCTCGCTGCGGGCACGACCAAGGGCTCGGTCATGATCGCGACCGAAACGGGTGAACGCCAGGTGGACATCCGCATCGTTGCCGGCTCGGAGTATGGAGCCGCCCTCCAGTATTTCACCGGTTCCAAGGCCCACAACATCAAGCTCCGCGGCCTGGCCAAGGACAAAGGGCTCAAGATCTCCGAGTACGGCGTCTTCCGCGGTTCCAGGAAAATCGCCGGCCGGGACGAGAGCGAGGTCTACGCCGCCCTGGGCCTTCCCCTGATCCCGCCCGAGATGCGCGAGG
>DATKXS010000106.1:0-6095 GCA_035528895.1 Candidatus Desulfaltia sp. | reverse complement strand
TGTTCGAGCTCGACGGTCTGGAGAGACTGGCCGAGGATTTTTTCGGCCGTGGCGAGCTCTTCCCGAGGGCTCAGGGGGCTGGCCAGATCGACGGCGATGATGATATCCGCGCCCATGTCCTTGGCCACATCGACCGGCAGGTTGTTGAGCACACCGCCGTCGACGAGCAGGTATTCGTCCCATTCGACGGGGGCGAGGAGGGTGGGGACGGCCATCGTCGCCCGCAGCGCCCGGGCCAGCGAACCGCTCTTCAGGACGACCTGCTTCCCGGTGATGATGTCGACGGCCAGGCAGCGGAAGGGGATGGGAAGTTCGTCGAAATCGATGTCCCCGGCCAGAGGAAAAGTCAGGGAAGAGAAGAGGTCGAAGAATTTCTGCCCGGAGATCAAGCCCTGGGGAGTCGAGGGAATCCCCTTGCGCGGGAAGAGCCCCAGCTGATAGCGGCCGTCCAGCCTTTTCTCGAAATAGGGCTGAAGGTTTCGCGGCGGCCGGTCGGAAAAGAGGTCATCCCAGTCGGCCGCGGCGAAGATCCCTTCGATTTCGGTGCCGGAATAACCGGCCGCGTAAAGACCGCCCACGATTCCGCCGGCGCTGCTGCCGGCGATAAAGTCGACGGGGAAATCGAGCTCGTCGAGGAGCTTGAGGACGGGGATGTGGGCGATACCCTTGGCTCCGCCGCCGGATAGGACCAGCCCTATTTTCGGGCGATCCTCAGAGTAGGAGAGCCGGACGAGCGGGCTGATAAGCAGCAGGGAAATGAAGATAAAGAGATGTCTTTTGCGGCCTTCCATGTTTTCCCCGGGATAGCTCTGGTCTAGCGGCAGCGCTCCCAGTCGGAATCGCTGTAGAATTGGTCAAGCTCTTCCCACATATCGCCGAGCTTGCAGATCATGATGATGAGGTCCTGGGTCTTCCCAGAGAGGTCCCTGACGTAGTCGGGAAGGAGGCCCTCTTCCCGGAAACCGAGCCGGTGGAAGATGGTCTGGGCGCCCTTCTGGGGCCTCATCATCTTGGCGATGATCGTCTCGACGCTTTTTGCCGCGGCCAGGAAATAGAGTTCCCGGATCATGATCATCCCGAGCCCTTTTCTCCGGAAGGGCCGGGCCACGATCATCCGGACCTCTCCCTGGTGACGCCGCCATTCCTCGCCGCTGAGCTCCAAAGCACCATCGCCTACGATCTTGTCCTTGTGGAGGGCGATGATCCGGAAGACCCGGCCGCTCGCGGTGAGCCGGATGCGTTCGGCGACCACCTTGCGGTCGGTGACGTCGACCCGCAGGTATTTCCGGTCCTCGGGAGGCAGCGAGCGGTAGAAGGCCATCAGCCTGTCCAGGTCCTTGAGCGTCAAATTTCTGATAACAACCTTTTTTCCGTCCTTGAGGGTTTCGGTTTTGTCCATGGGAGACGACCTCCTCCGTGCGAGCGTCCAACCGGAATCGTGTCCCATATTAGGGAGGTCGACCGAAGAAGTCAAGACGGGCGCTTTTCCCCTTAGATATTCTATTTGTGTGATTCCTCAGGGCGCAGGAGGCCGCCCTCGGCCCCCGCACCCCGGGGAACCAGTCCCGTCGGTTCCCCCCATCAGAAAACTGACGGGTCCCCCCTCCGCTACGGGGGCTTAAGGGCGGCCTCCTGCGCCCTTTACGAAGACCCCGTTTGTAGAAACCCTAGGGCTCAGGCCTCTTTGACTAATAGGAGAAGGAGGGTGGCGGCGGCGGTGAGGGCGAGGCTGAGCGTGAAGGGAGCGACGGGACCGGCATTTTCCCAGAGCCAGCCGGCGATGACCGAGGCGGGAAGGGCGCACAGGCCGATAATCATCTGGAAAGTGCCGAGGCAGCTCGCCCGGAAGGCCAGGGGCGAGAGCTCACAGACCAGGGTTCTCTGGATCGGCTCGAGGGCCGCCTTGTGGGCGCCGTAGAGGATGAAAAGAGCGGGGAGAAAGAGCTGGCGGTGGATGAAAATGGCTCCGGTGCAGACGGCCGCCCAAAGGAGAAATCCCAGGATGAGGACGCGCTTCCTTCCGATCCTGTCAGAGAGTCTGCCGAACGGGATAGAAAGCAGCGAGGCCGTTGCCGTGAAAACAAGGTAGAGTACGGGGATAAACGCGACTTTGAAGCCCAGATCCTTGGCGTAGATGAGCAGGAACGAATAGCTGAAAGCGCCGAGGGCGAAAAGAGCGTTCAACAGCATGAAGAGCCGCAGGTTCGGGCTGATGTCCTTGAACGAAAGTCCCTTGAAGATCCCGCGGTCTCCTTCCCGTTTCTCGCGGATGGAGAAGACGATCAACAGCGCCCCGAGAAGGGAGGGGAGTGCGGCCAGGGCGAAGAGCAGCCGGAAGCCCAGGAGAGGAAGGAGGACGATGCAGAGGAGGATGCCGCAGACGGCGCCGAGGTTGTCCATGGCCCTGAGAAACCCGAAGGTGCGGCCGCGGTTCTTCTCGGTCGTGACCTCGGCGATCATAGCGTCGCGGGGAGCGCTCCGGATTTTGCCGACCCGGTCGAGGATGCGGAAGGGGATGAGGTATTGCCAGACGGACGAGAGGGCGTAGCCGAGCCTGGAGATGGAACCACACAGGTATCCCATCCAGATAAAGATCTTCCGGCGCCGGATCCGGTCCGAGAGGTAGCCGGAAGCTGCCTGGGACAGCGCCACCAGGGCGTCACCCAGGCCGTCGAGGAACCCGAGGGCGGCCATGTTGGCCTTGAGAACCCCGGTGACGAAGAGCGGCCAGACCGGGTAGATAATGTCCGAACCCAGGTCGTTGAGGAAGGAGGCCGCCGCGAAGACGCGGATCGTTTTTTGGGATGGATCCCGGCCGGCTTTCATTTCAGCCGGATTCTAAGAGCCGGCCGTTGCGCTGTCAAGCCTGCTTAAGGGGGACGTCCCTTTAGGGGACGTTCCCCAAGGTGCCACCCTGTGCCTTTCACACTCATTAGAGCACCTCAATGGACGTGCCTATGACTGACATAAGGTGTCCCCTTGGGGAGCGTCCCCCAATTGTTCATCGGTTTGACGAAAAGCGGATGCAGAGGCTATGATACAGGCTCAAGAATTGATCGGAGGATGTGATGAAGGCGAAAAGAATAACTATTTTTTTAGTCCTAGCGGCGTTGGTCCTGCTGCCCTCAATAGGGCTGTGCCAGGAGAAAGCGGAAGGCGAAGACAGGACGCTGCGCCTGCCGATCGGTGACCCCAACCTCAAGAGCAAAGTTGTCGACGTCACGGCCGGGGAGATCGTTTCGGCCCGCGCCGGGAAGCCGCTGCCTTTTGTCAAGATGATCAGGGAGATGAAGGACAGCCGCTTCATCTATGTCGGCGAAAGCCACGACAACATGATGATGCACGACATCCAGTTCAAGGTCATCCAGGGGCTCTTCGAGCAGGATCCGGCTATCGCCATCGGCCTCGAGATGCTGCCGGCCGAATGCCAGCCCGTCCTGGACAAATGGACTCAGGGTGCCCTCTCCAAGGAAGATTTCATCCGCCAGGTTAATTGGTACGTCCACTGGAGCATGAACTTCGGTTACTATGAGAAGATCCTCGATTTCGCCCGGGAGAACCGGATCCCTGTCTTCGGGCTCAACGCGCCCCGCCACGTCATCAGCAAGATCAGGATGAAGGATTGGGAGGCGCTGACCGACGAGGAAAAGGCCCTGGTGCCCGAACCCGACGTATCCAACGAAGACCACCGGACGCTCATTCGGACCATCTTCGAATCGAGCGAGATCCCCCACGCGATGAAGGGGGAGGTGTTGGATAAGATGTTCGACGGTCTGTACAGGGCCCAGTCGGCCTGGGACGAGGTTATGGCGGCCAACGCCATCCGGGGTGCCGAGCGCGAGAAGAGAAGGATGGTTGTCCTGGTCGGCTCCGGCCATCTTTTCTATAACCTGGGTATCAACCGGAGAGTTTACGAGGCCAACCGGATGCCGTTCCGGACCGTGGTCTCCCTCGAGCTTGCACCGGAGGAAAAAAGTCTGGCCGTGGCCGGGAGCTTTGCCGATTACATCTGGGGTATCCCGGAGCAGGAGCAGCCGGCTTACCCGGCCATCGGGTTGGCCCTCAAGAAAATCGACGGACTGGAAAACCTGGTGCTGGAGAGAAAACCAATCGACGGCCTGGCGGCCGGAGGAGACTTCGAAAAGGGAGATGTCGTCCTTTCGGTTGATGGGAAAACGTACGTCGACATCAACGAGTTGCGTATCCACTTGGCCGAGTATAAGTGGGGCGATGAGGCCAAGGTCCGGCTCCTTCGGGGCGGCGAGGTCCGGGAGGCAACGCTCAAATTCGAGTATAAGCCGCGCGCTGAGAAGACAGACGAGAAGGCCGAGAAAAAGCCGCCTGAAAAGATGAAGATGGCCATGGTCGCCGGGCCGAAGAGCGACCGAATCGACCGGCTTCGCCGGCACCTCGAGAAAGTCGTCAAACGCTCCGATGGAGAGGTGGGCGTAGCTATAAGGCATCTCGAGTCCGGCCAGGAGCTCGAGCTTAACGCCGGGACCGCCTTCCCCATGGCCAGCGTCTTCAAGCTGCCCGTCCTGGTCGAGGTTATGGCCCAGGTCAAAGAGGGGGAATTCTCGCTCGACGATGAGGTTGACATTAAGAAGCCGGACCAGCATCTCGGGAGCGGGATCCTCTCCAGCCTGACCGCGCCGGGGATCAAGCTCACGGTCAGAAACGTGGTCAACCTGATGATGCTCCTCAGCGACAACTCGGCCGCCGACATCCTGCTCGAGAAAGTTGGCGCGGAGAACGTCAACAAACGGATGAAGCAATACGGGATCGAGGGGATAACGGTGAATAGGTCATGCCAGGAGCTAATCATGGACCGGATCGGGATGGACTATGAGAAATACAAAGGGAAGACCCTGGATGAGATTGTCGCCGCATACCAGAATATCCCGGAACGCAGCGCCGAGGACGACCGGGAGTCGATCCGGGAATTCAGCCTGGAGATAAAGGACCAGAGCACACCGTCCGCCATGAACACGCTTCTTACTAAAATCTGGAAAAAGGAGATCCTCGACCCGGAGAGCTGCGACCTCATCATCTCCATCATGTTGAGGTGCCAGACTGGGCAGGGGAGGATCAAGGGAGAGCTTCCGCCGGGGACGGCCGTGGCCCACAAGACGGGAACGATCGCCGGAACGGTCAACGACGCGGGGATCATCACCCTCCCCGACGGACAGGGCCACGTCGCCCTGACCGTCTTCAGCAAGAACTTCAGCGAAAAGACGGAAGACGTGGAGAAGATCATCGCCGAGGTCGCCCGGCTTGTCTATGATTATTTCTATTTTACCAATTGAATCGATGGGGAGCGTCCCCTTGGAGGACGTCCCCCGAATGGCGGATTGAATAGCTACGTCTTTTTGGGCTTTAGCGTCACTTGCTGATTCATGAGCTCCAGCCAGATCACTTCGACCAGGTTCATGAAGCGCGGGCGGCCCGGTGGGGCAGGAGGCGTTTCCTTGAGACCGAAGCTCTCCAGAGTTGCCTCCAATGATTTTCCCTCGGCGACGAACGCCTTTATCTTGGCCTGCTTCTCCTGGAGCGCCTGGATCATCCCCTCGATATCGGCTCTGGTCGCCTTGTCGGCGTGACCGCTGAGGAACGTCTCGGCGTCCAGCGCCAGGACGGACTGCAGGACTTTGACCAGCCCGAATGAGTTCCCGTTCTTGTGGCGATGGACCAGGGGGTCGCGGCCGGCAAAGTAGAGGTCGCCCAGGAAAGCCACTTTCTCTTCGGGCACATAGACGACGACATCGCCGCTCGTGTGAGCCGGCCCGAAGTAGCGGAGCTCGACTTTCCGCCCGCCCAGGTCATATTTGGGACCTCCTGAGACAAAGGTCTTTATCCGGGGAAGATAGGCCCTTTGCTTCTCGTCCTTGAAGGCCTCGTCCATGTATCGCTTCGTCTCCTCCTGGGCGATGATCTTGATGTCGGCCGGGAAGGCGGTGATGCCGTTGACATGGTCTCCGTCGCTGTGGGTGAGGGCGAGAACAGTGATCGGGACAGCGGATATCTTCTTGATTTCGTCTAGCATCTGCCGGGCCGATTCCTCGCTCATCTTGGCGTCGATGACCATGATCTCCTTC
>DATKXS010000105.1:0-2774 GCA_035528895.1 Candidatus Desulfaltia sp. | reverse complement strand
GCGGCCGAGCAGCTTGGCTTTTTTAATCTCCGCGATGATGTCCTCGGGTTTCTGGGCGACGGCCTTTTTGACGGCCGATCCGGGCTCGAAGGGTCCGAAAATCACCGGACCCTTTTTGCGGATATTGTTGGAAACCATCGAGCGCACGAGGTCGGACTGGTTGGCCCCGTCCCCGCATTCTGTAACCATGCCCCGAATCGGCTTCCCGGCCTTCATGCTCCTGACGAGGTGTTTGGCCCTGGACGGCGTCAGCCGGGTAAAGACCACGCCGTTGATGATGGCCGATGGCTCCTGGTCGCTCATTCCGATGCAGGACGTGGGGAAAAGGCCGATAAGGCCGTCGGCGGTGACCTCGCCAAAAAGGCACCCCGCCTCCTCTTCGAAGGCCCGGGCGACCGTCGCCCGGCCTCTCATCCAGGAGGTGATGGCCGTGTTGAGATAGACGGTATAGGCCCCCCGGGTATGAAGAGAAAAGAAATGATAGAAGGTCACGACCCCGCGGACCTCGGCCTCCGAGATGTTGAGATGCCGAGCGATGGCCGAAACGGACTCCTCGGGGACATGGTCGAAATGCTCTTGGACGTCCCGGATGATGTCCAGGAGCGCCGACGGGTCTTTGGGATGCCGGTGGACGATGTCTTTCTCGGGCGCCATGGTCGAACCCCTCATTCAGGTTTTTATCATTATCGAACAGGTTTATAGCATTATCGTATAGCTCAAAAAGAGGTCAGTGTAACACAAATAGAAATCAAGGAAAACCACGGCTCCGGCCCCGGCACAAAAGGCTTGATTTTTATCCCGGGAAAAGGATAATATTCTTACAGAGTGATTTCGGACGAAAACAGGAAGGAGGAACAATGAGGAAAAATACTCTCTTCGTGATCGGTCTCCTGGTCGCGTTACTTGCCATCCAAGGGTGCACGTCGAAACCTGAGAAGAGCCTTCTCTCCAGGTATTTCAACGCCGTCACGCTGAACGACAACGACACGATGTCCAGCATGGCCCTCGAGCCCTTCCAGCCCGAAATGACTGCCTGGAACATGGTCAGCGTCGGCGAGGAGAAGATCGAGCCGGCCAAGCTTCCCGAATTGAACAGAGCGGAGATGGAAGCGAAGAAAGCCCAGGACAACCAGGTCGGCCCGACGCTCGACGCCGACTCGCTCCTCAAGGACGCCGAGTACGAGAAGGACACGTCGAGGTCCGCCGCCGGCAAGGCCGCCGCCCAGAGGAAGATCGACGAGCTTCAGGTCAAGTACGACGCGGAAAACGCCAAGATGCAGGAGTTCAAGAAGGCCTATAATGTCGCCAAAGCCGCCGCTGCCGCGGAAGAGGAAATGACCATGTTCTCTCTCGGCGCCCGCGAGCTGGCGAACGTTCGCGAACTCACGGGGAACGTTCATTCCAAGGAAGTCGAAGTCGCGATTACGACCAAGGCCGGGGGAGCCAAGAACTACCGGCTCTACATGAGGCAATATCTGCTCCAGGACGAGGTCAACAATCTCCCCAAGCGCGGCCAATGGAAGATCATCAGGTTCGAGCCCCTCTCCTGAGGGGCCCGGGTTTTTCCCGGCGGATATTGACCTTTTTCCCCTCATCACTATAATAATGTCTTTTCTGGGCCGTTAGCTCAGAGGTAGAGCACCGGCCTTTTAAGCCGGGTGTCGCTGGTTCGAGCCCAGCACGGCTCATTTTTCTTGCCCCTGTCGTCTAGAGGCCCAGGACACTGCCCTTTCAAGGCGGCAACACGGGTTCGAATCCCGTCGGGGGCGCTTCCCTTCTTTCCCGGGACCGGCCGTCTTCAGGCTCGGTCCGGTCGTTGAGCCCGCTCCACGGCTTCCCCGGTTTCAGCTTCCGCGGCCCGCTTTTTTCTATAGAGCCGTAAAGCATAGACGGCCGGAAGCTCATAGAGCGTGATGATGACGGGGGAGAGAATGAGCCAGTATATATTGAAATCCCGGGCGAAGATCCAAACGAAACCGGCGATCCCGGCCAATCCGAGGACGACGGAGGCGATGAGATATGCGCCGGCACCAGTTTTCGGTTTGGGTCTCTTCATTCCTTCTCCGCCAAGCGGTCCTTTCAAGGCAGCAACATGAGTTCGAATCCAGTCGGGGGTACCTCCCCCCGAGAAGAGTGATCTATCAAGATATTTCGCAGAAATACGCCTCCGTGAATGCTCCGGCGCATTTCTGCCTCCTCCGCTCGCGGACGCTCGCAGGACTCATGGCGATTATCATCGGGGCAGAGCTATCTATCAAGATATTTCGCAGAAATACGCCTCCGTGTATGCTCTGGCGCATTTCTGCCTCCTCCGCTCGCTGACGCTCGCTACGGGATGGGCGGTGCAGGGCTCGAACCTGCGACCCCCGGTTTGTAAGACCGATACTCTACCTCTGAGCTAACCGCCCGCCGCGCCGGCGGCCTTTTGTCCGCCCGGGCGCCCTTAGGGTAGAGTAAACCCCCTACCCTGTCAACCCCCTGGCTTCGCGGGGTTAGCCCTGAGCCGCGCTTCTCATCCCCCTTGAAGGGCGGTGCTTAGCAGCGGCGAACGGGTCAAGGAGAGTGGGGGACCCGGACCCGCCTGGCCCTGATTTGACTTCCGGCGGGTCCTATGTTAAATTTAACGTCCAACTTTCTTATCCCGATCGAAGGATAGGCCAAAATGTACGCAGTGATCGTGACAGGCGGAAAACAGTATCGCGTCAAAGAAGGGGACGTTCTGTCCGTCGAGAAGCTGAACATCGAGCCGGGCCGGAAGGCCCAGTTCGACCGCG
>DATKXS010000104.1:0-38286 GCA_035528895.1 Candidatus Desulfaltia sp. | reverse complement strand
ACGAGGCTTTTGAATTTCAGGAGTTAAGCGGCTGTGAGCGAAAATGTCTATGACGAACTGAAGGCGCGCGGTTTCATCGCCCAAGTGTCCGACGAGGCCGCCCTGCGGAAGGCCCTCGGGGAGAAAAGGGTCACGTTTTACATTGGATTCGACAGCACGGCGACGAGCCTCCACGCCGGAAGCCTCGTCCCGATCATGGCCATGGTCCATCTCCGGCGAGCGGGGCACCGGGCCATCGCCGTCGTCGGAGGGGGAACGACCATGGTCGGCGACCCGAGCGGTCGGGAGGAGATCCGCCGGATGCTCGACGAGGCGACCATCCGGGCCCAGGGCAAGGCCATCCACTCCCAGCTCGACCGCTACCTCCATTTCGACGGGAAAGACGCGATCGCCGTCGACAACGCCGACTGGCTCCTGCCGCTGAACTACATCCAGTTTCTTCGCGACATCGGCCGCCATTTCAGCGTCAACCGGATGCTGGCCGCCGAGGCTTACAAGCAGCGTCTCGAGAAGGGGCTGTCCTTCATTGAGTTCAACTACCAGCTTCTCCAGGCCTACGACTACCTGATCCTCTATCGGAAATACGGCTGCACGCTCCAGATGGGCGGCGACGACCAGTGGGGGAACATCCTTGCCGGTGTGGACCTCATTCGACGGGTCGAGGGCGCGGCCGCCGAGGCCCTGACCTTTCCCTTGCTGACCACGTCTTCGGGCGCCAAGATGGGGAAGACGGCAAAGGGGGCGATCTGGCTTGACCCGGAGCTCGTCAGCCCGTACGATTTCTACCAGTATTGGGTCAACTGCGACGACCGGGACGTCGTGAGATTTCTGAGAATATACACGCTCCTTCCGCTCGATGAGATCCGGCGTCTGGAGGGGCTCAAGGATAGCGAAATCAATGTGGCCAAGCACATACTGGCCTTCGAAGCGACGAAGATCACGCACAGCAAGGAAGAAGCCGAAAAAGCACGGAAGGCTTCCACCGCAGCATTTGGAGGCAAGGTAATCAGTAAATCGGAAGTCAAAGCCGATATCACCGGGTTGCCGACGACGGCCGTGGCCCGGGTCCGCCTCGAAGCCGGCATCAGCCCCGCCGAGCTTTTCACCGAGGTCGGCCTCACTCCGTCGCGGGGCGAAGCCAAACGCCTTATCAAGCAGGGCGGCCTCTACGTCAACGACGAGACGATCTCCAGCCTGGAGAGGCTTCTGACCGTCAAAGACCTCGGTCCCGATAAGATGATGCTCCTTAAGGCGGGCAAGAAAAAAATCCACCGCGTCGTTGTCGGTTGAGGCACGCACACCCTCCGCTTGGCGGAAATCCGGGTTTTCTTGATAAATATTGACGGTTCTGGCTCAGCTGTTTTGATCAATCCAGATTGTGGACGCGGACGGCGTTGTCGCGCATGATTCGTCTTGTAATGATCGAGTATGGCATCGACGAACCGGAGGTAGGAATCCAAATCCTCGACCCTGCAAAAATCACCCCGCAAATCCCTCTAAAGGGTGATTCTCTTCTTCCGGGACCCCGAGTAGGCTGTACAAGAAATGAGCAGAAGTCCGGCTCATTTCAGAGCAAGAGAAAGCCGGTGTCTGAAAAGGATGAATTGTTAACGAAAAAACGCGGCCATTCAGGGGGAAAATCGTCGGAGTGCCTCAAAGAGAGCCCCCGCTCCCCCCAAAAAAAGATTGATCCTGAGCCAACAGAGATCCTTCTTAAATACTGGCCTCAGATCAGCTTCCGGGTGAAAAACTCCATCGGCCGCGCCACGCCCGATTGGGAGGACGTCGCCAGCGAGATTCTCGTCGGCGTCATCGAAGCCCTTCGCCGGGAGACATTTCGGGGAGAGAGCTCTCTGGGAACTTTTATTTATTCGATTACGACCAACAAGATCATCGATCACATCCGGCGAAAAAAGAGGACTCTGAACGAGATTCCCGAGCCCGGCTACGTCTTTGATCCCTATATCCACGTGAAAAACCAGGAGCGCGTCAGGCTGGTCGCCAGATATATTAAGGAACTGAAGCCAAGATATGCCGATATCCTTTATCTTCATTATTACCTGGATCTGCCGCAGAGTGAGATCGCGGAGATCTACGGCCTTTCGGCCGGGACGATGAACAAGTTGATCAGGGCGGCGCGAAACACCCTCAAAAAGCTGATGAAAAACTTGCCCTTGGAAGAAGCCGAAAAGAAGATATAACCAGACAGTACGTTATTTTACTTTTTGCCCGGCCCATCTTTATGTTATGTTGACCTCTGCCAAAGGAGGCGTCAATGAGAATAGTAAAGCCCTTGATTTCAGTCATATTTCTACTCATCATTCTCGGGTTCGCCGGGCACGCTGGAACCATGGACCAAGGAAATTTTACGCTCGAGCAGGTCTTGAGCGCGCCCTATCCGATGGACCTGGTGGCGGCTCAAAATGCCGACCGCATCGCCTGGGTGTTCAACATCGAGGGGGCGCGGAATATCTGGACCGCCGCCGGACCGGACTTTGCACCCGTCAACCTGACCGGCTATGTCAGGGACGAGGTTTTCGAAATTCCGGACGTGGCGATCACGGCCGACGGTGCCATCGTCGTGTACGTCCGCGGCGGGAACCCGAACAGGGAGGGCTGGGTCACCAATCCGACCAGCGACCCGGCCGGCGTCGAGCAGGCTATCTGGGCGGTCCGGACCGACGGCGGAAATCCCTGGCGCGTCTGCGCCGGCAACAACCCCGTCATCTCTCCCGACGGCCGCTGGATTCTCGTGGTAAAAGACAATCTGATCTACCGCGTCCCTCTCCGGGACCCGAGCCCGACCGGGGAGGCTCCGGCGCCGGAGTTGCTGTTTAAGGCCGCGGGACGAAACGGCAGCCCCCGCTGGTCGCCGGACGGCACCCGGGTCGCCTTTGTCACGAACCGCGAGGACCACAGCTTCGTCGGTGTCTATGATCTCAAGAAAAACACGATCACCTGGATGGCACCCGGGGTCGACCGCGACAGCGACCCGGCCTGGTCGCCGGACGGCGGGCAGATCGCCTTTTGCCGGCGGCCCGGCGCCCAGTACAACGAGACCTATGATTACCGGAATCCGCCCACTCCGGCCGTCTGGCTGGCGGAGACGGACACCGGCCGGGGCAAAGAATTATGGAATCCCGCCGGAGCGAAGCCGGAATATCACACCGTCCGCAACCTGATGTGGACCGCCGACAACAGAATCCTCTTCACGGCCGAAAACGACAATTGGAACCACCTGTTTTCTCTGGCACCCGGCGGCGGAGAGCCGCTCGACCTGACCCCAGGGGAGGCCGAGGTCGAGCATTTCCATCTTTCGCCCGACGGCGCTACGCTCTTTTTTAGCTCCAACCTGGCCGACATCCACGGCCGGCACATCTGGAAGGTGCCGACGGCCGGCGGCAAAGCGGTCCAGTTGACCAAAGGGGCGACGATCGGCTGCTATCCGGTCGTCCTGGCATCCGGGAAGGATGTGGCCTTTATGCACGCCACGGCCAAACATCCTATGTCCATCGCCCTGGTGCCGGCCAAGGGAGGCGATACCCGTGTCATCGCCCCGCGCCGTCTCCCGGAAAAATTTCCCCTGGATGACCTGGTCGTGCCCGAGCTCGTCGTCGTCAAGGCACCGGACGGGCTCGAGATCCCCTGCCAGCTTTTCCTTCCCAAGGGAGCCAAGCCCGGAGACCGCCGGCCTGGCATCGTATACACCCACGGCGGTCCCATGCGCCAGATGCTCCTGGGCTGGCACTACATGGAGTTCTACTCGGAGGCCTACGGCATCAACCAGTATTTCGCCGGCAGCGGGTATGTGGTGATCTCGATCAATTACCGAAGCGGCATCGGCTACGGCCGCTCTTTCCGCAGGCCGCCCGACGCGGGCTGGCGGGGCGCTTCCGAATACCAGGATGTGGTGGCAGGCGCCAAATACCTCCAGTGCCGGCCCGAGGTCGATCCGGATAGGGTTGGGCTCTGGGGGCTGTCCTACGGAGGGCTGTTGACGGCCCAGGGGCTGGCCCGCAATTCCGATATCTTCAAGGCGGGCGTGGACCTGGCCGGAGTGCATGACTGGTCGTCTCGCGGAGGCCGCTCCGGCCTGGATCAGGAGGACCGCAAGCTGGCCTTTGAATCCTCGCCCGTAGCCGCCGTCATGAGCTGGACGTCGCCCGTTCTTTTCATCCACGGAGACGACGACCGCAACGTCCACTTCTCCCAGACGGTCGACTTGGTGCAGAAGCTCCGGGCCAAAGGTGACGTCCATATCGAGCTCATGGTCCGTCCCGGCGAGCCGCATGAGTTCAAGCTGCGAAAAAACCTCATGGACGCCTACAACGCGACCTTCGAATTCCTGGATAGATTTCTCGGGAAGAAGTGACCGTCATCCGGTGGCCGGATTCCGGGGATGTGCACGGGATATCCGGAATTGTCTTTTAAAAGGAAATCCGGAGGCCGCCCTTGAGATAGGGGCCGGAAAGGTCAAGGACGGCGTCGCGGACGACGTCGAGAGAGATGGATCCGCTGGCGAAGGGAAGGTTCAAGAACTTGTATCCCGTTTCCATCCAGTCCGCGTAGAACTCGTAGTAGAGCAGGCGAAAATCGCCCTCGCTCTCGATCCTGCCGTTGTCGGAGCGAACCTCGGTTCCGCGGAAGCCGCCGAGCCGGGCTCTCCTGTATCCGCCATCAAGGGACAAATAGGAAGCGGGCCTGGAGCTTTCGGTCCGGCTGTCCGGCGGCGTATTCCTCCTGGCCCGGATTCCCGGAGCGACACACTATTTCTTGAGGCTTCTCGAGCTCTTCTTTTTTCTTGTCTTAGGCTTTTCCGGCTTAACGCCAAGACACTCCTCGGCCTTTTGGCACCATTCGGCGCAGGCCAGGTTGAGTTTGGGGTTGGTGATGATGCGGCCACAACGGCACTTGCGCCGGACGTCATCCCGGAAAAACTCGACGTCCCGACCGCATGCGGGACAGCGGACATTGAAGATATCCCCCGGCTTCCAGTATCTCGTGTCCTGTCCGGGGCACTTCATCTCAGGCTCATTGTCGGGTTCGGCCGGAATCAGCTCCGCGGCTTCGGCCGAATTCCCAGATAGTAAGCCATGTTGGCGTGCGGATCGATCCTCGTCTTGATCCGGCCGGGAAGCGCGCTCAGGATGGGATTCAGTCCCGGGCCGTGCCCGGCCATTTCGCTGAACCCGTGGATGCAGACTCCGATGGTCATGGCGCCCTCGTACCGGCCGCGCCCGTAGTAGTCATAGTGGTCCCTGATGGCCACGAGGTCGCCGAGCCGGAGCGTTTTCAACCCAAATTCCTCGACCGTCTCCGGGCAGGTCGTCTGGATATCGTAGTCGACGGTCTCGAGGAACGAGCCGCCCATCCCGGAACCCATGATATGCCCCGGCACTTCCAGCACGACCGGGACCACGAGCCGGCCGTCCTCCACTGTGAGGCCGATCCTCTCCAGCAGCTCCGGCGACATCTTGTTCACCCGGACGTCCTCGAAACCCTCGATCTGAAGCCCGACCCCTTTGGCCTTGACCTGGACGCGGTCGTTCAGGGCGAGCTTTTCGACGGCCTCCCTGGGAAACCAAACCTTGTCGTCCGAGCCGGCGTGGCGTCCGATGTAATAGCCCTTGGCTCCCTTCGCCTCTCCGCTGATGACCTCGGCCCCGTTGCCGATGCAGGCCAGGATGGCGACGGCGCATTCGCTGGGCGAGGGCCGGTCGCGGCCCTGGATGGTGACATCGGGCTCCACGTGGTCGCCCTGCGCCCAGCCGTAGGTGCTGTCACCGAGGGAAACGTTGTAGTTGATCGAGGCCATGCCCACGTCGAGCCAGGGCCGGCCGTCATAGGTGACCGAATAGTCGCGCCCGGAAGTGGGCTGGACGACGGCCGCGACCGCCGTCTCGATGAGCCTGTCCTTGTTGCTTTTGATCGGGCCGGAGGCCGAGCCCGCCGCGACCCGCTTGGCCTTGACCGGAATGCCCAGATATTTGGTGATGTTGGCCGTGGTCTCGACGCGGCCGGCCAACTTCGCCTGCCGGGTGGACAGGATCGGTGTCACGCCGATGCCCAGGCCCGAGATATCGCTCGGGCCGCCGCAGACAACACCGACCGTCGCGCCGCCCTTGTAGTAGCCCTTCCCGTAGTCGGTCTGGATGTCTTTCAGCAGGACCAGGTCCCCGAAACGCAGCTCCTTGAGTCCGTACTTCTCGATGTCCGGCGGAAAGCAGGTCTGAATATGGTAATTCCCGGTCAGGCTGCTTCCACCCGACCCTTGGCCGACGATCTCGGCCGGGATCTCTTTGACCACGGGCACTTCGAGCCGGCCGTCCACCACCCGGATCTCCATTTTTTCCAGGAGGTCGGGAGCGAGGCTGTGGACAAAGACATCCGGGAAGCCGTCGATCGCGAGGCCGAGCCCCGAAGCCTTGACCTGGAGGCTGTCGCTGATGGCCAGCTTTTCCAGGATATCATCGGCGAAGTGCACCAGGACGTAGCCGCCGAACTTTCCGACGACCAGACCCTCCTTGCCGCGGGCCTCGCCGCCCAGGATCCTGACCTCGTTGCCGATCGAGGTGTGGGTCAGCCAGGACGCCCCGTAGCGGCTTTCTCCCACCGGCTCCGTCGCTACGCCCATGGTCGCCCGGTCGCCTCCGGCCCAGCCGAAGACCCGGTCACCGATCTTAAGGTTGTAGTTGATCCCTCCCGTGCCGACTGCCATCTTGGGTTTGCCTTCCCAGGTGACGACGTATCCGCGGGACGGCTGGGGATCGGCGATCCGGCCCTGGACGGCCGTGATCAGGATCTTGTCCTTGTTGGTCGTGATCTGAGTTGGCGTTTCTTCCCCCATGGCTGGGCCCAGGCTTCCGACCATAAGGACTGAGATTGCCAGCATGCCGATTCGCTTTGTTCTCATATTGACCTCTCCTTTAAATCCGTTTTTATCAAAGAGGGAAAAGGCTGTCAAACAGCTTCATGCCGACCCTATCCTGTCCTGATTATGATGCTACTTTCTGGTCTGGGATATACCCCATTTTTCGAAAATCCCTTTTTCCCCCTCTCCATCATCCTCCCCCACCAGGGGGGAGGAAAACTTGGGAATCCCTTTCCCGCCACTGGGGGTGAGCAGGTTGGGCGCTGGCCAGTTTTCTTACCCTCCGCTGAATGGAAATTTAGGATTCCTCTCCCTTGATGGGAGAGGGTGAAGGGAGAGGGTGAAAAAAAAGAAGCGCCCCATCTCGCGGGGCCAGTTGACAATTCGCCTCCGGTCTCTCTATAATAAAAATGAAGGATGGGGGCGAACGGATTCGACGGGGATAGTGAGGCGGAAGCTGCATGTCGAGATTCCATCGACCTCGTAAAACGGTGGAAACAAGTAAGTGCAGAAGCACAACCAGTCGCTGCCTAGAAGATAGGCATGCCGTTTCCCGGGTTCTCTCCTGCGGTTCCCGGGAGGCGTCGACCAGCAGGATAGCGAGCCCGGTTGGCCCCGAACCTGGTGAGTGAAATGCTTCGGGGGCTGGTTTGGCGGCGTTTTTCCTCTTCGAGCGCCGTCGAACGAGAACAAGGAAGAGGATATGCATGTAGAGGCTTCTTGCTGAATGTCTCCGGACGCGGGTTCGATTCCCGCCGCCTCCACCATCCTGTTGTATTGAGAGAAATTGATAGGCGCTAAGAAGACGACGCGGCGGCTGGCTTCTCTCTCCCTCCTCTTTTTTTCCCTTCTCTCCTTCGCGGCGGCCCAGCCCGCTCTCCACGTCACCTCCCAGGATTACGAAGATTACAGCCGGGTCATCATCACGTTTCCCTCGGACCTGCCCTTCACGTTGGAGCGGGACGGCAGCCTGCTCCTGGTCAAGATCCAGTCCCGGTTGTCCTTCCGCCTACGAGCCGATCCTGTTCAAAGCCGCCTCGTCAAGTCTTTCAATTGGGTCAAGAGCAACGACCTCTTCATCGTCGTCATCCAGCTCCAGGACGAGCGTTTCCGCTACGATTCCTTCCGCATCGAAAGGAAACGCCAGCTGGTCCTCGATTTCTATGACCAGACGGGACGGCCGGCAGGCTGGACTGCGCAGAGCCCGCCGCCGCCGGCTCCGCCCGAATCCGAGATCAAAGAGGAGACGCCGGCCACGGTCGCGGCCGGGATTCCGCCTGAGCTAAGCCCTCCGCCGGCGAAAGGGATCCGGACGATCATCATCGACCCCGGACACGGCGGCCTGGAGGTCGGGGCTAAAGGGCAGTTTGGCACCCTCGAGAAGGACGTCACCCTGGCCATCAGCCGGAAGCTCAAGGCAGTGATCGAAAGGAACCTGTCCTTCAACGTCGAGCTGACCCGGGACAAGGACACAGACGTGTCCCTGGGGGACAGGGCGTCCATCGCCAACAACCAGCGGGCCGAGCTGTTCATCAGTATCCATGCCAACAGCTCCTACCGGCGGAACGCCAACGGGTCGGAGACATTCTTCCTCAGCCTGAACGCCAGCGACGAGGAAGCCCGCCGCCTGGCCTACCTCGAGAACAACTCGGCCAACCTCGATCGGCCCATCGATAACGAAAGTAAAGACGAGATCATGATGATCCTCTGGGATATGGCCCAGTCCGCCTATCTCAAGCAGAGCCAGCGCCTGGCCGAGATCATCCAGGACGAGTTGAACTCGCTCCTGGGCACGAAGGACAGGGGAATCAAGCAGGCGCCGTTCAAGGTGCTGACCGGAGTGGCCTGCCCGGCGGTCCTGGTCGAAGTGGCCTTCATCTCCAACCCCGAAGAGGAAAAAGGCCTGGTCCGGGAGGACTTCCAGCAGAACGTCGCCCAGGCCATTTACCGCGGCCTCGTCCGCTACATCAAGCTGATGTCATGAAAAAAAAGCGCAACATAACGCCGGTCCAGTGGTCCCTGTTCGGGTTGTCTGTTGTCGTCGTCCTGGTCCTGGCGGTGGTCCTGTTCAGAGGCGAGGGCGGGGAGAAGATCAAAGCGGCCGCCGAGGTGTCGCCCGCCGAGAGCGAGCCGGAACCGGTGCCGCCGGGGGAGGCCAAGACCGTAACGCTCTTTTTCCTGTCCGAGGAAGACAGCCTCCTTCACTCCGAAGAGAGAAAGATCCTCGCCGGCACCTCGATCGGCGGGGAGGCCGAGCAGGTCGTCGAGGCGCTGATCAGGGGATCAGAAAAGGGCTTTGTGAACCCTCTCCCGCCGGAGACCCGCTTGAGACAGCTCTTTATTTCCAAAGAGGGAGTGGCCTACGTGGATTTCTCCAAGGATATCATGGAGAAGCATCCTTCGGGATCATCCGCCGAGCTGGGCACCGTCTATTCCATCGTCAACACGCTGGCTTACAATTTCAAACCGATCAAGAAGGTCTTCATCCTGGTCGAAGGCAGCGAAAAGGAGACGCTGGGAGGTCATATCAACCTGAACCAGGCGTTTGTCCCGCAGTTTTCGCTGAACGCCCGCTAACGGTTCCGCTCCCATGAAAAGCCTGCCTCAAGTCGTCATCTTGGGTTTCCCCAACGTCGGCAAATCCACGCTCTTCAACCGGCTGCTGGGAAGAAAAGTGTCCCTGGTCCATACTCTGCCGGGAATGACGCGCGACGCCGTTTCCGCCCTCGGGGAGCTGGAGGGGAAAAAGTTCATCCTAACCGACACCGGAGGGCTGTTCGACGCGTCGGAAGCGCCCCTGGCCGGGGCGATTGCGGAAAAAGCCTGGGGAGCGGCCCGAAAGGCCGACATCCTCCTCCTTGTCCTCGACGGAAAAAGGGAGCTCTCGCCGGCCGAGGAAGAGCTTCATGCTTCTCTGAGGAAACTCGGAAAACCGATCATCGTCGTCCTCAACAAGATCGATTCCGAGGTCCAGGAGAGCCGACTGGGAGATTGGTACAACCGCCTCAGGACGGAGACCATCTTGGCCGTTTCCGCCGAGCACAAGAGGAACGTAGAGGACCTCGAACGGGAGTTGGCCGGCCTTCTTCCAAGTGCAGCGTCCGAGAAGGAGGTCCTCCGGCCTCTCCGTGTGGGGATCATCGGCCGGATCAACGTCGGAAAATCCTCGCTCATCAACCGCCTCTGCGGCGAGAGCCGCCTGATCGTCAGCAGCACTCCCAGCACGACGCGGGACAGCACCGACACCTTCGTCGTTCGGAACAAAAAGCTCTTCTGTCTCGTCGACACGGCAGGGATGCGGCGGCTGAGCCGGACGCGGGACAAGAGAGAAAAGGCCGGCATTGTCCGGGCGAAAAGAGACATCGACCGGGCGGATGTCCTCTGTCAAGTGCTGGACGCCGGGGAATTTCCCACCCATCAGGACGTGGCCATCGCCCACCTCGCCGCCGCCTCCGGGAAGCCGCTTCTACTGGCCCTCAATAAATGGGACCTGATCCCCCGGGGCGAATCGCCCCGTGTCATCAAGGCGAGCGTCTTTCGCGGGATGCCCTTCGTGAGCTATGCGCCGCTGCTCTTCGTTTCCGCCCTGACCGGCAAGGGGGTCGTCAAGATCCTGGACGAGGCCGAGGTAGTTTACGAGCGCGGCTCCCGGAGGGTGGAGACGCCGCGGCTTAACGAGTTCCTGGCCTGGATCAACGCCACCCACCCGCCTCTCACCAAGACAAAGCGGCGACTGAAGATCAAGTATATGACTCAGAAGGGCGTCCGACCGCCGACCTTCATCCTCTTCACCCACACGCCGGTCGCCCTGCTTCCCGCCTATGAGAAGTTCTTCCTGCAGGCCCTGCGGGAGCGGTTCGACCTGCGGGAGACGCCGCTCCGCCTGATCTTGAGAAGGAGTTGACTTGGCCCTCGTTCTATTATACATTTATCTTTCGGAGTGGTTTCGTTACGATCATTCAAGGAGGTCGCGATGAGACAAAAGAGAATCCATTTCGTTTTCGCGTTGCTGCTGGTCTTCACCATCGCCCTGGCTTTCACCAGCTGCGAGAAGCTGAGCGTGAACAAGCTCAGAGCGAACTATCATTTCTCCAAGGCCAACCAGCTCTTCACGGACGGCAAATACCGGAAGGCGATGACCGAGTATGAGAACACCCTGAAATACAACCCGGATATGATCCAGGCCTACCGCTTCCTGGGCGAAAGCTACAAGAGCCTCTACAAGGTCGGGGTGGACACGCCCGAGAACCAGGAAGTCGCCGACAAGGCACTGGACGCCTTCAGAAAAGCCTACGAGGCCGAACCCGCTAACAAGGAGATCATCTTCTCCCTCGGCGATATGTACGACAAGCTGAAGAATTTCGAAGAAGCGGAGAAGCTTTACCTCCGGATCCTGGAACTCGAGCCCGGCAACATGGGAAACTATTACGTCGTCGCCGAGTTCTACAAGAGATACGCGGCCGAGAACGCCGAACTGCGGTCCAAGGCCGAATCGATGTACCTGCGGCGGGTCGAACTCGACCCCGAGAACCCTCAGGGCTATGCCTATCTCGCCAACTACTACGAGAACCTGGCTCCCACGCCTGAGGCCTACGACCAGGCCGCCGAATACTGGGACAGGCGCATCGCCCTGGACCCCAGCAGCCCCGAGGCCTGGCTGGCCAAGGGAGTCAACCGCTGGTCGCGCTCCTACCGCTTCCAGAACCTGCCTGCCGCGGTCCGGCTGAAGACGGCCCAGGAGGCCCTCCAGGCGCTGGAGAAAGCTAACGAGCTCGACCCGGAATACCCGGAGCCATACAGCTGGCTGAGCGTTCTCTACCAGAGTGTGCTGATCAAGCTCGAGCCCGACAAGGAGTCCCGGTACAAGGCCGAAGCCGACCGCGCCATGGAGCGGTGGAACGATATGCGCAAGCGCGCCGCCGAGAAGAAGAAGCTGGAAGACGAGCTCAAGAAGGTCGGATAAGAATCCCGGTTTTGTTTCTTGTCTGCCTGCCTTGGCAGGTCCTCTCATCCGCCGGCGGATAAATGCTTATCCCGCTCCGGGGTGAAAACCCGACGCGCCAAGCCGGACCGCCTAACTCACTCGATTTTCATGCACTTGGAGGGGTTTCGGCCGGGCCGCCGAGATTGACAATTTCCCCGATATCTTGTATTGTAGGGCATCATTTATTATTAGCTTTAGCTGAATCCTTATCTCTGAGGAAATAGTGATGAAAACTTTTGTCCCTAAAAAGGATGATGTTGACAAGAAATGGTGGCTTGTCAACGCCGAAGGGAGAATCCTGGGACGTCTGGCCACCGAGGTGGCCGTCCTCCTGCGCGGCAAGAACAAGCCGGAGTTTGCCGATTTCTGCGATAGCGGTGATTTCGTCGTCGTGATCAACGCCGAGAAGATCCGGGTCACCGGCCGGAAGCCCGAACAAAAGATGTATTTTTCCCACTCGCAATATCCCGGTGGCCTGAAGAGCGAGAAGTTCAAGGACCTCCTCGAGGCCAAGCCAGAAGAGGTCATCCGCCGGGCGGTCCGGGGAATGATCCCCAAGAACAAGCTCGGCCGGCAGGTCTTCAAGAAGCTCAAGGTCTACCGCGGGTCCAGTCATCCTCATGAAGCCCAGAAACCCCGGGAATACCAGTTTTAGGAGGCGCTCTTGAGTCTGATCCAATACTACGGTACGGGAAAAAGAAAGACGTCGGTGGCCAGAGTCTTCCTGCGCTCCGGGAAGGGGGATATCACCCTGATTGTCGACAAGAGACCCCGTCCGTATGCCGAATATTTTCATCTCGATTCGTATAAATACATCATCCGTCAGCCGCTCCTGCTGACCGATACTGAGAGCAAGTTCGATATCTTCATGCGGATCAGCGGGGGAGGCCTGAAAGGCCAGGCCGAAGCAGTCCGGCTGGGCATCGCCCGGGCGCTGGTGGAGTTCAACCGTGAGCTCAAACCGACCCTGAAGAACGCCGGCTTCCTGACGCGGGATTCCCGGATCAAGGAAAGAAAGAAGTACGGGCTGCTGGGCGCGAGAAAGGCGCCGCAGTATCACAAACGGTAAGGGAGGGATCGAAGTTGGTTTCTGTGACGATGAAAGAGCTCTTAGAGGCCGGGGTCCATTTCGGCCATCAAACCAAGCGCTGGAATCCCAAAATGAAGGAATATATCTTCGGCCAGCGCAACGGGATCTATATCATTGACCTGCAGAAGACGATCAAGATCTTCAAAGAGGCGCTCCAGTTCGTCCGCGGCGTGTCCGAGGGCGACAAAGACGTCCTCTTCGTCGGGACGAAGAAGCAGGCCCAGGACATCATCCGCGACACGGCCAACCGGTGCGAGTGCAGCTACGTCAACCAGCGCTGGCTGGGCGGCCTGCTGACGAACTTCGGGGTCGTCCGGGGAAGCGTGGAGAAACTGGTCGAGCTGGACGAGATGAAGGAGGACGGCCGCTGGGAGCTTCTCTCCAAGAAGGACCAGTCCAAGATGGAGAAGCTCCACCGCAAGCTGTCCAAGACCCTGGGGGGACTCAAGAAGATGATCGGCCTTCCCGGCGTCCTGTTCGTGATTGACTCGGCCAAGGAGGAGATCGCCATTACGGAAGCTCAAAAGCTGGGTATCCCGATCGTCGCCGTCGTCGATACCAACGGAGATCCCGAGAACATCGATTATCCCATCCCCGGCAACGATGACGCCGTCCGGGCCATCGAGCTGTTCACCTCCAAGGTCGCCGAGGCGGTGATCGAGGGGAAGAAGAGCCGACTGGAGAAGGAGCTGGAAGCCGCCAAGGCGGAAGCCCCGGAAGAGGAGACACCCGAGGTCGAGAGAAGCTGAGCCCCGGAGTCCGGCAAGGAGAGCATGATGGAAATCACCGCGGAAATGGTCAAGGAGCTCCGGCAGAGGACCGGGATCGGAGTCATGGAATGCAAGGAGGCTCTGGCCGAGAGCCAGGGCGACATCGAGAAGGCGATCGCCGTCCTCCGCAAGAAGGGAGCCGCCCGCGCCCAGGAGCGAATGAACCGGGAAGCCTCCCAGGGAATTGTCTATTCCTATATCCATTTGGGAGGCAAGCTCGGCGTCTTGGTCGAGGTCAACTGTGAATCGGACTTCGTCGCCCGGAACGAAGAATTCAAGGTACTGGCCAAGAACATCGCCATGCAGATCGCGGCCGCCAACCCGCGCTTCGTCTCCTCGGCCGACATCCCGGAGGCGGAGCTGGAACAGGAAAAGGAGATCATCCGTGGGCAGTTCCAGGACACCAAGAAGCCGCCTCAGATCATCGAGAAGATCGTCGAAGGCAAGCTCAAGAAGTTCTTCGGAGAGGTCTGCCTCTTGGACCAACCTTACATCAAGGATGACAAGACCACGATCCAACAGCTCATCGCCTCCACCATCGCCAAGTTCGGGGAGAACATCAAGGTCCGACGCTTCGCCCGGTTCGAACTGGGCAAGAACTGATAGGCCGATGGCTCGCCAAAAGCCGGTTTACACGCGCGTTCTTCTCAAGCTTTCGGGAGAATCCCTGCTGGGCAAGCACTCCTACGGGATCGATCTCGAAAGGGCCATGGCCATCGCCCAGGAGATCAAGGAAGTCTGTGACCTGGGAGTCCAGGTGGCCATCATGATCGGCGGGGGAAACATCTTCCGCGGCATCCGCGGCACCGAGGCGGGCATGGACCGGGCGGCCGCCGACCAGATGGGCCTGCTGGCCACGGTCATCAACGGCATCGCCCTCCAGGAAGCCCTGGAGAAGGTGGGCCTGGTCAGCCGCCATGTCGCGGCCATGGAGATAAAAGCTCTGGCCGAGCCCTTCATCCGGCGCCGGGTGATCCGGCACCTGGAAAAGGACCGGGTCGTCGTCTTCAGCGCCGGGATCGGCAGCCCCTATTTCACCACCGACACCGCCGCGGCTCTCAGGGCGCTGGAGATCAAGGCCCAGGTGATCATGAAGGCCACCAAGGTGGACGGGGTGTATAGCGCCGACCCGATGCTCGACAGGAAAGCCAAGAAGTTCGGAACCATCCGCTATCTCGAGGTCATCAAGAAAGGCCTCAAGGTCATGGATTCGACGGCCATATCCTTGTGCAAGGACAATAACATGCCCATCGTGGTCTTCAACCTCAACAGGCGCGGCAACATCAAGAAAGCCGTGATGGGCGAGAAAATCGGGACTCTGGTCCATTAAAGGAGAGGACGTATGGTCAAGGACGCGCTGCGCGCTCTTGAAGCCAAGATGAAGGTTTCGGCCGAACACTTCCGCAAGGACCTCAGCAAACTGCGGACCGGCCGGGCCAACCTGAGTCTTTTCGAGGACATCAAGGTCGAGTATTACGGGACGCTGACCCCGGTCAATCAGCTGGCCAGCCTGGGCATTCCTGATCCGACCCTGATCACCGTCCAGCCCTGGGATCCCTCCCTTATTGAGACTATCGACAAGGCCATCCGCGCGGCCGACCTGGGGCTCAATCCCATCAACGACGGGAAGACGCTCAAAGTCCCGATCCCGCCGCTCGACGACGAGAGACGCCAGGAGATGGCCAAGAAGATCGGAAAGATGCTCGAGGACGAGAAAACGACCCTCCGGAATATGCGCCGCGAGACCAAAGACGAGATCGAGCAGCTCGAGAAGGACAAAAAGATCACCGAGGACGACAAGTTCAACGGCCTGGAGCAACTCCAGAAGATCATCGAAGATTATTCCAAGAAGATCGAAGAGGTCGCCGCCGCCAAGGAAAAAGAGATCCTCGAACGCTGATCCCACGTCCCCCGAACTAGAATCCCTGTCCTCTTAAGCCTTCCTCTTCAGCCAGTTTTCCTTGGTGCCGAACTTCGTCCGGATGGTCACACCCCAGCCGATGACGCTCAAACAGAACGAGAAGAGGAAACCCAGGATGGGGATGAACTTGATAAAGCTGACGACCACTAGCCCGATGACGACCGCCGCCAGCGGCGCCGGGCTCCGATGGCTAAAGGACTTGCCCAGGCTCTCACCGAAAAAGGTGAAGAGCGCCACCTGCCCGAAGATCTTGACGACCAGGCCGATGGCCCCCAGGATCAACAGGAACGGGATCCCGATCAGGACGAGGGACAGGAGGGCGAAAACGAGGACCAGCCCGCCGAACAGGATGATGGCGACGAATCCTGTCCCAACGACCGGCCAGAAGGCGGTCCGGATCTGGGAGGAAGCGAGGACCAGCTGACGGGGAAAAAGGGCGGCGACGACCAGGGCGATGAGCAGCCAGATGAAAAAGCCGACCAGCTTGATGATCAGGATAAGCGGCATCAAGGGGAAGGAAAAGATGCCCCCGCGGAAAAGCCTGGAGAGAGCCTCTCCTCCCTTGAAATAGATGGTGTCCCCATCGATGGCGCAGCCGGGTTCTTTTTGGAGTGTCCCGCCCAGCGAGACGGCGTCACCTTTGACCACCGCGGTCGACTTGAGCGTGATGGCCGAACCGATACCTACGACCGAGTCGCCGACTTCACCGCTCAGGGTGATCGACCCGCCGAAAACGATGATGTTTTCTCTTACCCTGCCCTCGACGGTGACCTGGCCGCCGAAGGAAATAATATTGTCCTGGACTTCGTCCTTGGCGACGTAGATATCCTCCTTAAAGCCGATCTGTTCATCGCCGCAGAGCGGGAGCAGCGCTCCGGCGAGGAACAACGCCAGGAAAATGACCAAGGTTCTCTTCCTCATGGCTAGTCTCCCAACGAAAACTTCTTTCTCAACCCGAAAAAGAGGCTGACCACAAGACCCATCGCCAGGACAAGGATCAAGATCTGGAGCCCCGGATGGAGGAACGACGTCAGCACGGACAGGCTCTTGGTACCGGCCTCGAGCAGAGAGCGCAGGGTTCTCCCGGTGAGCGACACAAGAACGGCCAGCTTAGCCGTGAGCACGGCGGCGTTCTTCGCCGATTCCAAGAAGGTCTGGCTGGCACTGGCGAAGAATTCCAGGGCGCTCCTTCCCGAGGCGATCAAAGCGACCGAGATCAGGGCGAACAGAGAAGAAACGGAGACCAGGGCGATGAGCCATCCCGAGTTCCGGGCCCTCGACCGGGAGAGCCGGGACATGACACGCTCCGGGAAATTCTCCGGGACCTCGAACGGGGGCAAGGTGGAGGCAGCCTCGGCGATGAGCCTCCGCTCCTCGACCGCCCGCCGACATCTCCGGCAGACGCGCAGGTGTTCTTCGATGCTGTTCCTTTGCTCCGGAGAAAGCCCTCCTTCGAGATAGTCATAGAGGTCGCTGATCTTGAGACAGCTCATGGCGTCTCCTCCAGCAGCCGGCGGATCATCTCCTTGGCCTGGAAGACCCGGTTCTTGATGGTTCCGAGCGGAAGATCCTTGATCTCGGCCATCTCCTCATAGCTCAGTTCGTTGACATGCCTCCAGACGAAGAGCTCGCGCAGCGGGCCGGGCAGTCTTTCCATGGCCGTTTCGACCCTCTGCCGGAGCTCCGCCAGCTCGAACGTCCGGGAGACCGAAGGCTCGTCATCGGGGACCTCGAGGGTCAGGCCGTCGTCGTCCCGGCCCAGGGGTTCGCTTAAAGAAAATGCGGGGAGCTTCTTCTTCCGCCAGTGGTCGATGACCAGGTTCGAGGCAATCTTGAACAGCCAGGTGTTGAACTTGTACCGGGGATCAAAGGACCGGAGGGAGGCATAAGCCTTGAGGAAGACGTCCTGGGTGAAATCGAGAGCCGTCTCCCGCTGTCCGACCATCCGGCCGACGTAACCCAGGAGCGGCTGCTGGTACTTCCTGACGATCATCTCAAAAGCCTTCTTGTCTCCTCGAAGGGTCCGCTTGACGAGATCCTGGTCTTTTTCTTCATTCATCGAGGACATCCTGTCCTCAAGGATTCATACGGACGGCGCCGCAAATGGTTCAGCTGTTCTTCACCGGCGGAAGGTCGTCGATGACCTCGCAGCCGGGGGGAACCTCCAGCTCGAACAGCCGGGCGTCGAGGGGGGGATTGAGCTTGAACCCGCTGAAGTGGAACTCCTGCTTGTTTCCCGCCCAATCCAGGAAGATGACTTTCTCCAGGAGCCAGGTCCGGGGGTCCGCCTCGATCAGGATGTAAGAAAGCTCCCCCTCTTCCAGGGGGATCAGCTTGAGCTGGACGGACACCTTTTTATCGGTGGGGAACTTGGCCGCCTCGATGGTGTAGGTCTCGATGATCCTGGCTCTGCCCGTGAGCAGAGAGAAGACGGCCCAATCCTTCTCCTCAGGAGACAAGGTGTGGCGGAAGAGCTGGTTGTCCTCAGGGAAATAGGCGAGCGAAACGCCTCCTTTATAAATATAGATGTTGCGTTCCGGCTCCAAGTATTCCCAGCGCATCAGGTCCGGCTTCTGAAGGATGAGCTTTCCTTTTTCGAGAAGCGGCGTCGCCAGCGAGGCGGAATAGTAATATTGTTCGAAGTCGGCCTGGAGTGAGCGAAGCGAGGCGAAGGCTTTCTCGATGTTCCGGGCAGCTTCCTGGGGAGAGATAGAGGCGGGTAGAGAGCCGGCACAGAGGGAAAGGAGAACGAGGCCGAGTGTAACGAAGGTCCTTTTCATCCGCCCAGAATTATAAATGATTCGGCGTCCCATCTCAAATTGTCCGGAGATGCCTCCGGCACGTTGATCGGCTCCCGTTTTACTGGCCGGGACGTTTCTGTTATAAACTCGGTCGTGCGCCCGGAGTTCTTCCTCGTTCTGGCCGGCTACCTGGCCATCCTGCTCGGCGTTGGCCTGAAATATTCACGGCGGCAGAGAGACCTGGAGGGTTTCTTCCTGGCCTCCCGGTCCCTGTCGGCCTTTCTCGTCTTCCTCTCTTTGACCGCCTCCTGGTTCGGAGCGACCTCCATCATCGTCACCACCGACGAGGCATATCGTGTCGGCTTGAGCGCACTCTGGCTGATGGGCGTTCCGGCGGCGGCGACAGTTCTTTTCCTCGCAGCCTTCTTGGCCGGGCCTATCCGCCGCCTGGATGTTCAGACGCTGCCCGGGCTCGTTGAGGCCCGCTACGGCAAGACGGTGCGGCACTTCGCCTCCTCCTTGATCCTCTGGTATATGATCGTACTGGCTTCTTCCCAGATGGTCGCCTTGGGCCAATTCCTGAAGCCCTTTCTGGGGCTATCCTCTATCTGGAGCCTGGGATTGGGGACAGCGGTCGTCCTCATCTACCTCATCAGGGGCGGTCTATTCTCGGTGATCGCGACCGATGTTCTGCAGTGCCTCCTGCTCGGCGCGGGGATGGCCGGACTGTCCATCTATCTCGCCCGGAGCTCTCCAGTTGGGGCCGTCGTCGAGATGGTCAGCCAGACCGGCAGATCGGGTTATCTCGACTTTTTCCATGACGGACAGAGGAACGCCCTCATCGCCCTGTCCTTCATCCTGGCCTGGACGATCTCGCCCATTGCCTGGCAGAGGATCCAGGCGGCCGGCTCCGTCCAGAAAGCCAGGAGGGGGTTGTTGGCCGCCGCCGCCGCCTTCGTTTTTCTATACGGCCTGGTCGTATTCATCGGCTTGCGCTCCCTGCCCCTTTTTTCCGGTCGAGCCCTCTCTCATCCTTTGATTTCCGAGATCATCGCTTCGAAAGCCGGAATGGTGGGCGGCGGGTTGCTGTTCGTCGCGGTCGTCGCCGCCGTCCTCTCGACCATGGATACGGCCATCAACACCGGCGCTCTGACCTTGACCAGGGACATTTATTACGAGGTTTCGCCTCAAGCCAGGGCCGATTCTGCGTCGGCCGTTAAGGCCGGGCGCCTGGCCACGTGTCTCGTGGCCCTCCTGGCCTTTGGCATCGCCACCCGGTTTCAGAGCATCCTCCAGACCCTCGGACTGGCCTCCGAGATCATGGCCGAAGGCCTGTTCGTGCCCGGGATGGCCATGTTCGTCCTCCGGAAGAAACGGCCCCTGGCGGGGGGGCTAAGCCTCCTGTTCGGGGGGGGCTTCGCCATGCTCGGGTTTCTCTCGGCCCTGAAAATTTGGCCCCTGTCTCTTCCCCAATGGCCTGAGTCCGTCCCCTACGGAGTCGCTCTTAGTATCTTCGGATTTGCCGCGGGTTACCTCATCGACCGGCTTATAAGCTCTCGGCCCAAAAAAGCAGCGCCGAGATAAGCCGTTCCTTTCTTATTGGCTGAGGCGAAGGGTATGGGTGAGGAAGTCCATCGAGGAGGCTCGGGATATATGCCTCGAAGTCACGCTGCGATTTCCCCGGCGAGGAAATCTTGCTCGATTCGCTCCTCGCTCTCCGCTTCGCGGATCCCTGCCCGCTCGTCGCTCATACGGACTTCTCAGCATACATCCCGAGCCCGGGGAAAAAGAAAGAGTGGAAGTGAGGTTGCTGGTTTGCGGAGCAAAGCTTCCCCCCTCCAAAAAGTCGCTGGGGAGCCGAACGGGCTGACGAACCCACCTGCGTCAACCAAGGCGAGGGGGAGTGGCATGAGAAACCCGTATGAGGAGTGAGCGGGCGTCGCGAGGCGTCGAAGGCGCCGTGGCGATCCGACGAAGTCGTCGCGAGACATCCAAGATGTCGTGGCGATCTCACCCTAGGATGATGAGATCCCTCGCCATGCTCGGGACGGCCCAAGGGGCCGGATTGCAGAGCCTATTCCGAGCGAAGCGAGGAATCTCCGGGTTTGCTTCGGCTTCGCCTCGCAACCACTTCGTTTCTCGCAATGACAATTTCCGCGCTGGGAGAAAACGGGCGCGGTTTCGATGCCACTGCCCCGAGCCTATTCGATTTTGCGGCCGCTTCGTGATATATTGAGGGACAATGTCGGTCTGGGAAAAGGCCCGCTGGAAAGCCGTCGGCGTCCTGGGAAGATTCTTCCTGCGGACATGGGCAAAAACTTCCCGCATGTCGGTCCTGGGCGAAGAGGAATACCGCAGGGCCAGGGAGGGAGGGAAATCCATCATTCTTCTTATCTGGCACGGCCGGTTGATGCTCGCCCCCTTTTTTTTCCGGAAGCGGAGGATCGCCGCGCTCGTCAGTCCAAGCAAGGATGGGGAGATTATCGCCCAGATCGGGCTGGGCTGGCGGTTCCGTATCGTCCGCGGCTCGGGATCGCACTCGATGGTCCGGGCCTGGATAGGAATGAAGCAAAATCTTAAGAAGGGGGGAGAGCTCATCATCGTCCCCGATGGACCGCGGGGGCCCGACCGGAAGCTCAAGCCGGGAGCCCTCAAGCTGGCCCAGGAAACGGGCGCCCTGCTCGTTCCCTGGAGCTACTCGGCCTCGCGGAAAACACGATTGAAGAGCTGGGACCACTTCCTGTTTTTCTACCCGTTCTCCCGGATCGTGGCCATCTACGGGAAACCCCTGACCGTCAGACCCGCCCTGGACGAAGAAGATCTCGAGAGGGAACGGCAGCGCGTCGAGCAGGCGCTCAGCGCGCTGGACGCCGAGGCCGACGCCCATTTCTGCTGACAGCCATGCGGGAACATCATCGCTTCCGCTCAGGCTCGGCCTAGCTCCCCCCGAATTTTCCTGCAGGGATTTGCCTTGCCCCCGGCTTTGTGTTATATAGGCGTCAAGATCGACTTTCCGGATAGGAGGGAAAAATGAAAAATGTAGCGTTCGCCGGAGTGGCTGCCCTTGCTTTGCTGATGGCCGCTTCGTTTCCTCTCTCCGCTCAAACGGCCGCGGACCTTATCCGCCAGGGTGATGAGTACTATTCTCAATTCGATGACGCCAAAGCCTTGGAGGAATATATGGCCGCCGTCAAGCTCGAGCCGGAGAATTACGAAGCCCTGTGGAAGACGGCCCGGGCCTATTTCGACCTGGGAGACCTGATGGAGCCGAAGGACAAGAACGCCGTAGAAGAACAGCGGAAGCTGTTCACGGAATCCTACAAGCATGCCAGGCAGGCGGTCAGGGCGAACCCCAACGACACCTGGGGGCATTTTTTCTATTCCGCGGCGCAGGGCAAATACGTCTTGACCCAAGGAAAGAAAGAGCAGATCAATGCCTCCAAGACCATCAAGGACGAGATCGAGAAAGCCATCGAGTTGGACCCGGAAAACGATCTCGCCTACCACGCCCTCGGGATATGGCACCGCACCATGGCCGAGATCGGCGGAGCCAAGCGACTCCTGGGAGGAATGCTCTACGGGAGCATTCCCAAGGGAACGAACGAGGAATCCGAGAAATATCTCAAGAAGGCCATCGAGCTCAACCCGGAATATACCAACCATCATCTCGAGCTCGGCCGGACCTATCTGGCGATGAAGAACTACGACCTGGCGAAACAGGAATTCCAGAAGACCCTGGAGCTGCCGGACACGACTTCCAAATGCTCCCTGAACAAGAAAGAAGCGCAGGCGGAGCTCGACGCCCTGAAGAAGAAAGGCAAATAATCGCTATTCTTGTATCTGAATAGCGGTATGCCAAAAAAGCTCCTCGGCGTCCTCATCAGCGGCCTGGTCTGTGCTGTCGGCGCCCTGGGTTCCGATTTCGGCCTCCGGCTGTATGGGGGTTGGAGCTACACGGACGGGGGAGACCTTAACAAGAGCATCACCGGCTGGCGCGAATATTATGGGGACCGACGAAGCGCGGGCTTTTCCTCATCGTACAATCTGGGAGCGATGCACAGCGCCTCGGAGCTCGGGGCCGAGGCCGTCCTGGCGCTTTCACGGCAGTGGAACCTGAGCCTGGGTATCGGCTATATTTCCCAGAAGACGAGCGGACAGATCTTCACCCGGTCGGTGGGGCACGAGGAGGTCACGGATTCCTTTCCCGAGCCAGGGGCCGTCGATTTCGAGCAGACGACAGAGCAGAGACCAGACTACACCCTGCTGACCATCCCCGTCACCCTCAGCCTGGATTATGCGTTCGCCCTGGGCCCCCGCTGGAGGCTGACCCTGGGCGGCGGAGGGGGCATCTACTGGGGCCGTCTTGACCTTCAGGAATCATACAATATCTTGTCCGAAAGCGTCGCCGAAGAACCGACAGCAAATGGGATCGTCCGGTATATCGATCAGCTCAGGACGACCGGCGAGTACTCCGAGGAGTTGACGAGCAGGGGATTCGGCCTGCACGGCCGGCTGGGGCTTGAATACTGGCTGTCCTCCTCCACTTTTCTGTCTGTCGCCGTCCTTGGCCGCTGGGTGAATATGAAGGGATGGGAAGGAAGCCGTCGTGATGCCAGCGAATGGCAGTGGGTCTATGGGTTATGGGGCGCCAATTCAGCCGAAGGACAGGATGAGAGGACCGAAGACGGCCGGCTCTGGAAACATGACCTGCGGGATGACGTGACCGGGGAGTCCTACCCGATCCTGGTCTTCGGCGAGTCCGCGCCTTCCTCCGGGTCCCGGCCGGCCAGAATCAACCTCTCGGGATTCTCCGTGCGGCTCGGGCTGGGCTTCAGGTTCGGCGGGAAAGCCTAGGCCGGGGCTCAGCGGGACACATCAGCGGGATACAAAAACAGTCACGTAATCGCTCAGCATCAGGCCCTGCGGCCCGACGATCTTGAGCCAAAAGGCGAGGGGCCGACTGAGGAATCCATAGGGGATCTTGACCACGAAGGAGTCCTGGCCGCTTTTTATTTCGCCGGCCGGAAGGGGCGGAAAGCTCACTTCGGGCGTGATGATGGAGATGTCCGGGCTGTTGATGCCGATCGTTCCACGGAGAGCGGAGACATCCGAGCTTCCCTTGTTCTTCAACCGGATCGCGATCTCGATGGTCTCACCCGCTTCGGCCCGGCCGTCGCCGTCGCCAAGACTCGCGCCGGCTGAGTCGTCGTCGACTTCAAAGCCGAACAGGGCGAGCGAGGGCCAGCCGATATCGGCCGCCAGCGCCGCGTCGACGATCCCCCAGCCATAGTCGTTGTTCGGGGCCTCGTTGAGGCTGGCCGTACTCATCAAAGCTTGGCGCACCTGCGCCGGCGTCCAGTCGCGGTGGATCTCCAGAAGAAGCGCCGCGACGCCGGCCACGAGCGGCGTGGAAAACGAGGTCCCCGATCCCTCCCTGTAGGTATCGGTCCGGTCCTCCCTGTTAGCGGCCAGCCAGTTGTCGACACCCAAGGCGCAGACCTCCGGCTTGATCCGTCCGTCGGAGGTGGGGCCCGGAGAGCTGAAGGAAGACATCCGGCCCAGGGCGTCCACAGCCCCGCAGGCAATGACGTCGAACCCGTCGGCCGGGGCGATGATGTGGCCCCAGGACCTGCCGCGCTCGTTGCCGGCCGCATTCACCACCACCACACCCAGGCTCGCCGCCCTGTTGGCGGCTCGGGTCGTGACCGCGGTCTGTCCATCCATATCCTGAAAAGCGTACCAGTCGGTGTACCCCAGGGAAGAGGAGATGACCTCGGCGCCCAGGCTCTCCGCCCACTCGATCCCGGCTACCCAGTAATCCTCTTCGATCGGCCGCTCGAAGTTATCCGTCTCCGTCTTGGCCAGGACGAAATCGGCCCCGTAGCCAGGACCGACGAGCTCGCCCGGCTTAAGGCCGCCGAGAATGGACCATGTCCCGGTCCCATGAGAGTCCGAATAATCGTTCGGGTCGCTGAAGTCCCGGGAGACGTCGCCGTCGTCGTTGACGAAATCGTGCTGAGCGATCAAGCGGGCCTGCCGGAAGATCTCGTGATTCGTGCGGAAACCGGAGTCGAGCAGGCCGACGACCACACCTCGGCCGCTGTAGCCCAGGCCGTGGAGCGGCCAGACGTTGATCTGATTGATCTGGGTGAAGGCGTGGCCGTAGAAGCCGATCACCGGATCGGCGGCGTCGGAGTCTGCGGGAGATGGAGGAGATGATAGCGGATCGCCGCGGGTGAACGACTGCACCAGGTCCACTTTCCGGACGTAGGGCAACCGGACGATCTTCCGGATGTCGACCGGACGGACTTCGGCGCTGACCGCGTTCAGCCAGCGCGATTGCGCCCTGATTCTGCCAGCCAGCCACCGGATACCATCGACATAAGCCGAGGAAAGCGGAAGGTCCGCCGGGCCGACCAAAGAATGAGGAGCGAGGACCTTGGAGCGGCGCCAGAGACAGCGGGCGTCCAGTTCTCTCTCGACCCGGGTCAGGGCGGCCGCCAGAGAGCGGGCGCCGGCCAGGCCTTTGTCGGTGAAATAGACCCAGACGGGCGCCGTTTCCCGGCTGCCCCGTCCCGAGGCCAGTTCCTCGGCCAGTTGCCGACTGATCTTCGACGGCGGGTTGAAACGATCGCCGGCGGCGCGGTCTTCCCGGTCAGCCCTCTGCGCCTGGGAAATGAGCAGAAAGGGAGTGATCAGGCCCGCTAGAAGAATGTTCTTGCGCGACAACCGTCCTCCTTGATCCTCACTCTGAAAAGACCTGCGCTTCGAAGACCTCGATGTCAACGCCCTTCTGCCATTCGTCCTCGTCCAGCCCGGCCTTGAGACAGCCGTGCCGGAGGTAGGTCTCCAAGTCCCAGCCGTATTCGCTCGGGACCTGGGGGAGGAGAAGGCCTTTGGCGATCCCCTTGGAAACGATGATACCGTGTCGTCCGACCTCGATCTCCTTCGCCTCCTTGACCGGCTTGGGGAGGGTCAGGACCGAAATTTCGATCCTCGTCCGCGGCAGTTCCTCGACCTTGAGGGGAAGGAAGCGGTAATCCTGGGTCGCCGCAGCGACGGCCATTTCGGCGACGGTCTCGATCAGCGGTTTGTGAGGCAGAGGATAGCCGATGCAGCCGCGCAGCTGGCCATCGACCTTCAGGGTGACGAAGGCGCCTCTCTTGGCGGAGAGTTTCTCGGAGCCGGCCTCCGGTCGGCGGCGCTTTCCGGTCTTTAAAAATCCTTCTATGGATTTCCGGGCCAGGGCGAGAAGGAACCGCTGCTCATCGGCGTCGAGATAATCTTTCATTCTCTCTCCTTCGGCGAGGGCGCCAGCGCCACTGGGACGAGATGAAAGGAACCGGTGTATTCGACCACGGCGGGCCTCAAGGTCAAGCCCTTCGTGGGATGAGGATCGAATTCGAGATAGAGCTTGTTGACGGCGAAAGGCGGGAACTCTCGCTGCCTTTTTTCGGCCCGGCGGCCGGAGGAATAGAAGCCGATGATCTTGTCATCGAAGATGCGGCTCAAAGCGCGGTATTTTTTGACATTCAGGAAGGGCTGGAGCGGGCAGGGATAGATCCTTTCGACGAAAAATCGCGGACCCCGGCGATGACCGAGGAGGAGGCCGCCCGTTCCGCCGCGGGGTTTCTCGAGCGCCTGGGCGCTGAGATGACGCCGCGCCTCGTCGCTCAGATAGACATCCATATTTCCAATTATAGCAAAAACCGAATTCCCAGGCGACGCCGCCTTAGTTCTTTTTCGCCCAGACCATCAGGCTGTAACCCTTCTGGAAAAAAAGAAGGGTGTCCAGGCGGGACAGGATCCAAATGAACGGATAGAGCAACGAGTAGAGGGCGAAGGATTTCTCCTGGGCCCGGAACTCCTCCCGGGAGGCGGGCCGGATGTGGCCGTCACGCCGTTTCCCGGTCGGCCGGGGAGCCAGGAGCTTGATATAAGAAAAATTCAGGATGAGCTCGAAAAATTCCGAAAAAAACCGGCTGTAGGTAACCTTCTTCTCGATCCGGAGGCTCGCCCGGTCGAGCTTGGATTCGAGGTCGGGGAACGAATAGCCTTCCCTCTTGTGGCCGAAGTCTTCGAGCCGGAGTCCGACGGCGGAGCGGAGCTTGTGCAGGAGAAAAAAGGCGCCGGTATGAGGAGTGACCACGATGAACTCTCCACCCGCCTTGAGCACGCGGGAGATCTCGGCGAGGGCCCGGTCATCATGATCGATATGCTCCAGGTAGTCGAGACAGAGAACGAGATCGAAGGAAGCGTCCCTGAAGGGTAAAGATTCTCCCCGGAGCTGGACGAGGTCATCTCCGAGGAGATCCTTGGCCGTCTGCAGATTGACAAGGTCCTCGTCGGCGTGGACCCAAAAGCCGCCGCGCCGCCGCGCGAAATAGCCGAGGATACCCTGAGCGCAGCCCAGGTCCAGGGCCGCCCGGTCGGGACGGACGGGGATGGTCTTCTGCAGGAGCCGGAGCTTCTCTTTTTTCTTGAGGGACTTTTTGACCAGCCGGAGCTGCCAGGGCTCTTCGCTCATTGACAGAATTATATGGGGACGAGGCGGAAAAGACAAGAAATGCCGCAGCCGGCAAGGTTCTCTTCTATTGGCCAAGGCGAAGGGTATGGATGAGGAAGTCCGTGGACGACTGAGCGGAAGGCTCGGGATATATGCCTCGAAGTCACGCTGCGATTTCCCCAGCGAGGAAATCGTGCTCGATTCGCTCCTCGCTCTCCTCTACGAGGAACCGTGTCCGCTCGTCGCTCATACGGACTTCTCAGCATACATCCTGAGCCTTGGGGAAAAGAAGAAAGCGGCTCGAGCCCGTTTTGCTGATTTGCGGAGCAAAGCAGCGGGGGTTCCAAGGGGGATGGCCCTCTTGGTCGCAGGACGAAGTCCGAGAAGGGGGGCAGTGAGCAACGCGAACGTTGGAGGGGAAAAAGCGCTGCTTTTTCCCCTCCAAAAAGGCGCTGGGAGAAAACGGGCGCGGTTTCGATGCCACTGCCCCTCGCCGTTTCTTGACTTGGCTGGGCCTTCGAATTATGATGGACGGCAAGAGCGCAATGATCAAGTACGCGCTGGTCGTCGTCGGTCCCCTGGACACGAATTGCTACCTTGTCTACTGCAGCGAAACGCTCGACTGCGCGATCATCGATCCCGGCGCCGAGGCGGAGCGCATCTTCCCTCTGATCTATGAGCTGGGGCTCGGACCGTCCCTTCTTCTCAACACCCACGGCCACCTCGACCACATCGGCGCCAACCGGGATGTCAAGGAGAAATTCAAAATCTCTCTTTGTATCCACGGGCTCGATAAGCCGCTTCTGGAGAGTGACCTGCAGTCTGAGCTGAGCTTCCTTCTCGGCGCCAAGGAGTCGCCGCCGCCCGACCGCCTTCTCCAGGATGAAGATACCATCACCGTCGGGAGGTCGATCCTGCGCGTCATCCATACTCCCGGGCATACCCCGGGCAGCGTCAGCTTCCTCGGCGATGGGTTCCTCTTTTCCGGCGACACGCTCTTCAACGGCGGCGTCGGCCGGACCGACCTCCCCGGAGGCTCGACGCGAGACCTGGAGAAATCCATCCGGACACGGATCCTGACTCTTCCTCTAGAGACGATCGTCCTTCCCGGACACGGGCCGTGGACCACGGTCGGCGAGGAAAAGGAGTCCAATCCTTTTCTCGGATGAACGTACCCCGCTCTTCCGCTGAGGACGTCCTTCGGCTCTTCCTGGGCTATCTCTCGGTCGAAAAAGGGCTTTCGCGAAACACCATCCTCTCCTATGGCCGTGATCTCCGGAAGTTCTTCCCGTTTCTCGAAAGGGAGAAAAAAGATTGGGCCCGGGCCGATGAGAATACCCTGTCCTTCTTCGTCCACCGCCAGAGCCAGGCGGGACTCCAGGCCCGCTCCCTGGCCCGGCTCATCTCGGCGCTGAAGTCGTTCTACCGCTTTCTCCTCCTGGACGGGTTCGTCGCCAAGGACCCTACGGCGAACCTGTCTTCGCCCAAAACGTGGCTCTCCTTGCCCAAGTTCCTGACCGTCGACGAAGCGGCTCATCTCGTCCTCCAGCCGGACGAACGCGACCTCCACGGTCTCCGCGACCGGGCAATGCTCGAGGTCCTCTATGCGACCGGTCTCAGGGTGAGCGAACTCATCCAGCTTCGGCCCGGCGATATCAACCTGGATGACGGCTATCTCATCTGCCGTGGAAAGGGCGGCAAGGAAAGGGTCGTTCCGCTGGGCAAGGCGGCCGCCACCCTGACCAGGAGATATATCGAGGAAACCCGACCGCGGCTGCAGAGGGAGCCGGTCGAGTCCCTTTTTCTGACCCGTCTGGGCGGCCCCTTCACGCGCCAGGGGGTCTGGAAGATGCTTCGCGAGTATGCCCGGAAGGCGGGGCTGGAGGTCAGGGTCAGCCCCCACATCCTCCGGCATTCTTTCGCCACCCACCTTCTGGAGAGGGGAGCGGACTTGCGCTCGGTGCAGCTCATGCTGGGGCACAGCCAGATCACGACCACCCAGATATACACCCACGTCAGCCGGGACCGGCTTCGCCAGGTCTACGAAAAATTTCACCCGCGGGCCTGAGCTATCGAGCGGCTGTCAGCGGATTTATCGGGGGCGTTTTTGATGAGGGATGATGGTGAGGTTCACCTTCACCCGGTGCGACTGGGATGTAAAAACCGTCCGCTGCTGCTTGGGCAACCATTGCTGGTTCTTCCATGTCCAGGCGTAGGCCCTGGTCACGGTACCGGAATAGATTTCAGATTCCGGAACCTCGACCCGGTTTGAACCTTTAAGGACATAGTCGTTGTAATTGATCTGGGACTTCTTCTGGCCGTTCTGCTCGGAGGAGGGCAGCAAGAGCAGGAACGCGTCCTCGGAATGAGCCTGAGGGACCGCCATCCCGTCGACCAGGAAATCGAAGTTGAGGTTGTCCCCGACCCGGATGAGGTATTTGAGGTTGAAGCCCGGTTGATCAGGGAAGTCGTTCGTGGTCAGAACTCTCGTGGTTTCCGGAAGGGAGAAGGTTTCCTGGGCTTCCCAGTCGCAGAGCCTGCAGTCGAGGCGGTAGAGAAGGTAATCGTGGTCGTCCTTTTCCAGCCAGCCGGTCCATTGGACGGCGAAGGAGAAATGCCCGACCGCCGACGGTCCTCTCTCGTCCAGTTTGTACTCCCCGTCGGCCTTCAAATAGAGGCTGACCTCCCACCACCGGGGAGGCGCCCCGGGGACTTGCGGGAAAAGGGAAAGCGGACGGGCCTGGAGAAACAGGAAGGCCAGGAGGGGCAGTAAATGGCGCCCTGAAAAAGGGAAGCATCTTCGTCCTGCCCTCATGGTCAGCCAGCCCGGAGACCATTATTCTAACTTCTTCCGACCGGCCTTGACAAGCCCGGCCGATTCCGCTATCCTGAGCGACTAAACTAATTAGTTTAGTCTTTAAACCTTCCGGTTCTGAGATTAAACCCAAGAGTCGAAAAATGGAAAGAAAAAAACTGCAGCGAGAGCGCGAGAAATGGCGGCGGCAGCAATTTCGCCGCGCCATCATCGAGGCGGCCGAGCGGGTCATCGTCCGCAAAGGATGCAATGCCGCGACCATGGACGATGTGGCCCGGGAGGCCCAGCTCTCCAAGGCGACCCTGTATCATTATTTTCGGAGCAAGGGAGAGCTCATCCTCGAGATCCTCGGCCATTTTTTCGAGGAGATCGACGAGGAAGTGCAGAAGATCAGCCTCCTCCCGCTGGGCGCTGCAGAAAAGCTGAAGAAAGGGATCCGCTTCTATCTCCAGTTCCACCAGGAAAAAGAGAACATCTCCCGCCTGCTCATCACGGATCGGTCGTTCATCGAGAAGATGAAGGTCTTCGTGACCGAAGGAAAGAAGATCACTTCGGACATGGACCGGCGGTTCATAACCAAAATGAAGGCCAAACGTAAAGAGATATTGGACCGAGTGGCCGGCTTCCTGAGAGACGGCGTGGCCGCCGGGGAATTCCGCAAGATCGATATCTCCGCGGCTGTCACCTTTCTGGAATCCCTCCTCCAGGGGTACTGCCACGTCCGTTTCTGGCATGAACATCCTTACAGTGTCAATGAGGCAACGGAGATCATCCAAAGTTTTTTCCTTCAAGGGATTCAGAAAAAAGAAGGACTCGCGAAAGGAGCGTCAAGATGAAGAGAAACGTTCTTCCCATCCTGGCCCTGTGGCTCCTCCTCGGGAGCGGACAGGCCGCCACTGCCCAGGAGAAGATCACGCTCACCCTCGAAAAAAGCATCGACCTGGCCCTCTCCCAGAACCCATTCTATCTGGCGTCCCAGGAGAGAGTGGACGCGGCGCAGGCCAAGGTGAGAGAGGCCGCCGCCCAATTTTTTCCCAGCCTGAATGCCCAGGGACTCCAGAACCTGGACGAGAAGGTGTTCGTCCTCGAATTTCCTTCTCTCATTCCGGGCGGGCGCCCGCAGCGGGTGGCCATCGACTTCACCAGGGACTACCAGATTTCGCTGTCCTTCACGGTCCCTCTGTTCACCGGCGGCCGTCTGACCGCCGGCTATAGGTCGGCCAAGTTGAACTACCTCTCTTCCCAGGAGTCGGCCCGGCAGACCACTCAGGAGACGGTCTTCAACGTCAAGCGCGGCTTCTACAATTACCTCCTCGCTAAACAGTTGGTCCAGGTTACGAAAGAAGCCCTCGACCTGGCAGAGAAGCTGTTGCAGAACGTCAAGAACATGCACGAGGTCGGAATGGCCTCCCGCCTGGACCTTCTTCGGGCCGAAGTCCGGATGGCGAACCTGAAGCCGCCGCTGCTCCAGGCCCGCAACAACCTCGACCTGGCAGAGCTCAGCCTCAAGACGCTCCTCGGTCTGGACGTGGCCCAGCCGGTTGAAATCGTCGGCGACATGACCTACTCTCCGGTCGAGATCGACCTGGATGAAAGCATCGCCCGTTCGCTGGCCAACCGGCCGGAGCTCAACCAACTGCTCTACCAGAAACAGATGGCCGGCGAGATGATCAAGATCGCCAAGGCCGACTATCTGCCGACGATCGCCATTTCCGGGAACTACAATACCTGGGCAGATAGATTTGTCTTCACAAAAAACAACTGGCAGAGCTTCTATGCCTTCAACCTCGTCCTGAACATCCCGATCTTCAACGGCCTCCAAACCCCGGCCAAGGTGGCCCAGTCGAAGGCCCTGATCCGGGAGCTCGGGTTCACCGAAAAAGGGCTCATCAACAACATCAAGTTCGAAGTCCAGTCCGCCTGTCTGACCCTGAACCAGGCCAAAGAATCGCTGCTCTCCCAGGAGAAGAATGTCGATGCGGCCACGGAGAGCGTCCGGGTGGCCGAGCTCAACTACGCGGAAGGATTGATCACCATCACGGATGTCGGTTCGGCCCAGGTCGCCCTCAGTGAAGCGAGGATCAATTACCTCCGGGCCATCTATGACTATGTCATCTCCCTGGCCCAGATCGAGAAGTCCATGGGGTCGGGCTGGAAAAAGTCCGAGTCGATGTAAAGGAGAGAGACGATGAAGAAGACGAAACGCTTCAGAATGCTCCTGCTGGTGGGACTTGCCTCCGCCCTGCTGCCTTCCTGCAAGCCGCCGCAGAATACGGAAACCAAGCAACAGGCCCAGACCGTCGGCGCGGCGCCGGTCAAGGTTTTCAAGGTTGCCAGACAGCGGATCTCCGAGAAGCTGTTCTATACCGGGACGATCGAGGCCCGGCAGAGGATCAATATCACGCCCGATGTCGGCGGCAAGATCGACCGCATCAACGTCAGCGAAGGCGACCGCGTCTCCAGGGGACAGATCCTGGCCGAGCTGGATACCCAGGCCATCCGGCTCCAGCTCGAGCAGGCCGAGGCCGCCCTGGCCGTCGCTCAGGCCAATTTCAACAACGCCAAGACGAATTGGGAGCGCCTGGAGCGCCTCTATAAAGAGAAGGCCGTTTCCGAACAGCAGTACGAACAGGTCAAACTGGGATATGATTCCGCCAAAGCCCAGCTGAACCAAGCGCAGGCCGCCGTCAACCTGGCCAAACACAGCCTGGATGTTTCCATCATGAAAGCGCCCTTCAGCGGCATCATCGCTTCCAAGAACGCCGAGGTCGGGGATGTCATCAATCCTTTAATGGGCGGGTTTTCGCCGGGAAGCGGCGGCGGCGTGCTCACTCTGGTGGACTTCTCCCGCGTCAAGATCCGGGTGGAAATCTCCGGGGCCGACATCCCGCTTATCCGGAAAGGACAGGAGGTCATCCTGAGAGTCCCGACGATCCCCGGACGAGAATTCAGGGGAACCGTCCAGGTGGTCAACCTGGCCGCCGACCCCCAGACCAAGAACTTCGGTGTCGAGGTGGCGGTCGACAACCCGGACCTGGTCCTCCGGCCGGGCACGTTCGGCGAGATCATCCTCGAGACCCAAACTCATGAGAACGCCCTGGTCGTCCCCCAGAAGGCCATCCTCGAGAACAAGCATGTTTTTGTTGCCCGAGACGGCCGGGCCGCCAAGCGGGAGGTTGTGCTCGGGCTCCAGAACGCGACCCTGATCGAGATCCTGAACGGCGTTGAGGAAGGAGACCTGGTCATCGCCGAGGGCAATTTCGGCCTGGAGGATGGCGCTCCCATCGAGATCACCGGTGAGGTCAAACAATGAAACTGCCCGAATTCTCCGTCAACCGGCGTGTCACCACGTCCATGCTGGCTATGATCCTGGTCGTGGTGGGCTTCGTTTCGTTCTCCAGGCTGGGGCTGGATTTTTTCCCCGACCTCGAGTTCCCCACGGTCTCGGTCATTACCACCTACCGGGGGGCTTCCTCCGAGGACCTCGAGAAGGCCGTCACCAAACCTCTGGAGCAGATCGCCAGCTCGATCAGCCGGGTGAAAAAGGTGACTTCGGTCACTTCGGAAGGAGTCTCGGCCATCACTGTCGAGTTTGAATGGGGCACCAACCTGGATTTCGCCGCCCAGGACGTTCGCGACCAGATCGCCCTGTACCGGCAGTTCCTGCCCCAGGAAGCGGCCGACCCGCTGGTCTTCAAATTCAACCTGGCGCAGCTGCCCGTCGTGTTCTGGGGGGTCATCGGCAACCGCCCGACCTCGGAGCTGCAGAAGATCATCGAGGACGAGGTCGCTCCCCGGCTGGAGAGGATCGAAGGAGTCGCCGCCGCCCGCGTCTTTTCGACCGAGGTCCGGGAGATCCTCGTCGATATCGACAAGACGGCGCTGGAGAGCCTGAACCTTTCATTGGACCGGGTCATCGGGGCGCTGGCCGTCGAAAACGTCAACCTGCCGGCGGGTTTTCTCGTCGAGCGGCACTCGGACTTGCTCGTTCGGACCATGGGCGAATTCCAGAACCTCGACGACATCCGGTCCGTCGTCATCGGCGCTACGTCGATCGGAGAGCCGATCTATCTCGGCGATATCGCCGAGATCAAGGACACCCTGAAGGAATCACGCTATGTCGGTCGGATCCAGCAGCAGCCCGGCGTCTTCTTGATGGTCAGCAAGCGCTCCGGCGCCAACACGGCGACCACCGGCGCCCAGGTCAAAAAGACGTTGGCCGAGATCCGGGAGACACTTCCATCGGACATCCAGTTCTTCATGGCCATGGACCAATCGGACATGATCCAGATGGTCGCCACCCGGACGGTGGCCAATGCCTGGATGGGCGGCCTCCTGGCCATCCTGATCATCTTTCTCTTCCTCCGCAACTGGCGCCCCACCCTGACCATCGCCCTGGCCATCCCTTTGTCCGTCATCACGACGTTCATCGCCTTCTATGCAGCCGGTTATACCCTCAACCTGCTGACCCTGGGAGGCCTGACGCTGGGCGTCGGGATGCTGGTCGATAACGCCATCGTCGTCATCGAGAACACGTTCCGGCATAGAGAAGAGGGAAAAGACCGGAAGACGGCCTCTATCCTGGGCGCTTCGGAAGTGGGCATGGCGATCACGGCCTCCACCCTGACGACCATCGTTGTCTTCCTGCCGATGATCTTCGCTCAAGGCATCACCGGAAAGATGACCCGCGGCCTGGCCCTGGCCATCACCTTTTCTCTCGTCTCTTCGTTGTTTGTCGCCCTGACGATCGTCCCTCTGCTGTCCTATACTCTGTTCGGCAAGGGGCCGGCCAACGGAGCGGCACCCCTCCCGGCACGCAAGAGAAAAGAGCCTCAGTTCCAGAAAGGGCGCGAGGTCTACCGGAGATGGCTGACCTGGGCCCTCCATCACCGCCGCCTGATGATCTTGGGAGCCATCGGCATCTTCGTCCTGTCCCTGGCCATTGTCCCCTTTTTGGGGACGGAATTCATGCCCGCCCAGGACCGTAACATGATCCTGCTCAAAGTGAAGATGCCGGTCGGGACGGCCCTCGAAGAGACGAACCGGGTCGTTTCTATGGTAGAAAAAATCATGTCCCAACAGCCCGAGATCGACATCATCACGGCCCAGGCCGGGTCGGCGGCCGAAGAGGACGCCAGCGATGCCGGCAGCGCCATGAGCAATGCCGGACCTCATGAAGGCCTCCTTTGGGTCGGGCTGATCAAGCAGAGCCGGAGGAAGTCCAGCGACGTTCAGGTCCTCGAAACGATCCGTAGGAAACTTCCCCAACTCGAGAACGTCAAGTTCGAGGCTGTCGACATGAGCCAGATGATGTTCGGCGGGGCCAGCGCCCCGGTGGAGATCAAGATCTTCGGAAAAGACCTCGACAGGCTCAAGGAGATCGCCGACAGCATCGTCAATCGGATCCAGGATATACCGGGGCTCCGGGACCTGACCCATTCGCTGAGTCAAGGGAAGCCCGAGTATCAGATCTATGTGGACCGGCAGCGGGCGGCCAAGCTCGGTTTGATGGTCAGCCAGATCGCCAACACCGTCCAGACGGCGACCCTGGGCCGGGTCGCCACCCGGTACCGTGAGGAGAGCGAAGAGATCGACCTCCGAGTCCGCTTCCAGGAGAAGTTCAGGGACAATATCAAGGAGATCGAGAATATCCCGATCGTGACTCCCCTGAACAAAGTGGTCTACGTCGGGCAGGTGGCGACGATCGAGAAGGGCGAAGGACCCATCCAGATCACCCGCGAAAACCAGGCTCGCCGCGTGACCGTCACGGCCAACATCGTCGGGCGCGACCTGGGAAGCGTTGTCAGGGATATCCGGGGACGGCTGGGACCCATCGAAAAGCAGATGCCGGCAGGCTATTTCCTGGAGTTCGGCGGCTCCTATGAGCAGATGACGGATGCATTCAAAACCCTGGCCGCCGCCTTCCTGCTGGCCTCCCTGCTTGTCTACATGGTCATGGCCTCGCAGTTCGAGTCGTTCCGGCACCCCTTCGTCATCATGTTCGCGATTCCGCTCGGTCTGATCGGCGTCGTCATCGGCCTCCTGGTCGCCGGGAAAGCGATCAGCCTTCCGGTGCTCATCGGGTTCATCCTCCTGGCCGGCGTCGCCGTCAACAACGGCATCGTCATGATCGATTACATCAATCAGCTCTGGCGCGGCGGCCTGGACAAGCGGGAGGCCATCATCACGGGCGCGGTCACCCGGATGCGCGCCGTTCTCTTGACCGCATTCACTACGATCCTCGGCATGCTGCCCATGGCCCTCAGCCGGTCGGAGGGTTCGGAATTCCGGGCGCCGATGGCCATAACCGTCCTCGGCGGGCTGATGGCCACCACCTTCCTGACGCTGTTCATCATCCCCGTCGTCTACAGTCTGTTCGAAAGGATGTCCTTCAAGAAGGTGAAGGCCGATTAGTACCTGAGAAAGGCGCCGATCTTTCCATAGCGGTCGAGCTTCGAGGGCAGGGTCACATACCGCACCCGGACCTTCTTGTCCATGGCCGCGTGGACGCTCTCGTGGACGATATCCTGGACCTTCTCGGTCTTGACCTGGCAGACAGGGCAGCGGAGGGCTTCCAGGTAAAGGAAGTGGCACTTCGGGCAGATCTTCCCTTCCCTGGCGAAATTCCGGGTCAGGACCAGTGTGTGGACTTCGGCGGCGTTCAGCTTGCCGAGGACGTCCTTCATGCCGGAGACGGCCCGACCGCCTTTTTCGAGCTCCGAAACTAGCGTTCGGGCGAGATCGGCCTCTTCCTCCACCTTGAGTGTTTTCTCGATCTCCAGCGCCTGCTTGAGGATCTTGTCCTCGGTGTCGCTGGCGTTGGTCTTCAACCATCCCTTCAGCCGTTCTTTGAGGTAGGGATGGAGCAACGGCTCGAAATCCGAGCGGTATTCTTCCTTGCAGCCGAGGAAGAGCCATTCGAACTGGTTTTTCTTGAATAGTTCAAAGGTCTTCCGGGCGGCCTTCTTGAAATGGTCGTGGAGGTGGGCGTCGATATGCCGTTCGATGCGCTTCGATTCATAACCCTTCCAGCCGCCCTCGCGCACGCGGCTGGGGACATCGCTCTGGAAGCCGTCGATGAGCTCGATCTCCCCCAAGAAGATCTCGTACCAGCGTGCTTCCTGACGGCCGAGGAGAAGGACGCAGATGCGGTGATACTCGTCCCGGATCGCCAGGAGCGGCCGGATGTGGAAGTTCCGGTCGAAGAAGAGATGGTTCCGGGGAGGACGGGGAAGCGCCAGGTCCTGCCAAAATTTCGCGCCATAGCAGGTGAAGATGGCCAGCCCGGTTCCGTTGAAGGAAGGGAGCTTTTGCGTTCCGAAGCGGGCGATCTTTTCCAGGTCCTGGTGGAGCGAGCCCTTCCTGGCCTTGCTCAGGTCCATCGAATCGAGCCGCGCCCGGCCTTCGCTGAGGAGGTTCTTGAAGGCGACGGCGATCTTTTTTTTGGTCTGCCGGCTCTTGTCTGTGTCCAGATAGAAAGAGATGGCCCAGAGGCTGTCGCTCTTGAACCCGGCAAGGGCCTGGATTTGGGTTCGGGAAGTGAGTTTCATTCAACCTCCTTGGTGGTTTATTATTGACGTGAGGATCGAAGAGGCAGAATTTTATGGTCACTTTTCGGCTAGCGGGGTTCCCTTTTCCTTGCCCCCGGTTGAAAACCTTGGTCGTGATAGCCACGCACCTTAATAAATAAGAGCAGAAGCTCCGTTTGTCAAGTAGGTGGGCTCGGAACCAGTGGCTTCGAAACCGCGCCCGTTTTCTCCCAGCGCGGAAATGTCGTTGCGAGGAACGAAGTGGTTGCGAGGCGAAGCCGAAGCAAACCCGGAGATTCCTCGCTTCGCTCGCAATAGGCTCTGCAATCCGGCCCCTTGGGCCGTCCCGAGCATGGCGAGGGATCTCATCATCCTAGGGTGAGATCGCCACGACATCTTGGATGTCTCGCGACGACTTCGTCGGATCGCCACGGCGTCTGCGACGCCTCGCGACGCCCGCTCAGTCGTCGATGGACTTCCTCATCCAAGCCCTCGCCCTGGCAAAATAAGGGATGTCCGCTACGACCGTTCCGGAGACACCAACCTGTCTCCCCCTTAATTCTCTAAGGGGTAAGGGGGATTAATAGAATGAGAGCAAATTCTTGGAGGTGTCTCCGGAATATTAACCCGGAGATACGGGCTATACTTTTGCCTGTCTTGATTCTATAGGAAAGCAAGGGTGGCAAAGATTGATATTCCCGCCCGCGTAGAGGCTTTACGTTTTTATCCGGGGCGGCTATAATATGGGGCGCTTATGCGGAAGTGGCGGAATCGGCAGACGCGTAAGCCTCAGGAGTTTATGGCCGCAAGGCCGTGAGGGTTCGAATCCCTCCTTCCGCATTTGAGGGGGATGGTCCAAGCCTATGGACCATCCCCTCCTCCCAAAAAAATTAGGGGACGTTCCCCAAAGTGACACCCTACCTCCTTCCAAATCAATGGGACACCTTAGCGAACGTCCGCCTGATGAACGTAGGGTGTCACTTTGGGGAACGTCCCCTAATTTTTTTGGGAGGAGGGGATGGTCCATAGGCTTGGACCATCCCCCTCAAATGCGGAAGG
>DATKXS010000103.1:0-4770 GCA_035528895.1 Candidatus Desulfaltia sp. | reverse complement strand
GCGGTGAAAGCAGACACGATGGACATCTGTCGCTGGCTCTTTATTTACGGCTTCGTCTATGCCTTTTTCCAGGTGCTGCCCGCTTTCCTCGAAGGCGGGTTCGCCGGCCCGGTGAGCCGGGGCGACGCCCTGGATTTCCTGACCCCGTTGGCCGTCATCCCGGTGGCTGTCGTCCTTTTCTTGAAGATGAAAAAGGAACCGGGGAGGGATGCCCGGGGAGAATCAACCGGGCCATCAAGAATGGCCGTCGTCGTCTTCATCCTCGGCCTCATCGGCTATATCGAAGGCCACGGGATCCATCTTTCGGCCAACGCTATCGACCGCCTTCTTCACGGACAGGAGGGTTCGGCCCTGTATCAGGCCGTCTATCTTTTCGATGAAGTGATCAGCCATTTCATCTGGGACGGCGGCGTCCTGATCATCGCGGCCGGCCTGATCCTGGCAGGGATGAAGATCCGGTTCTCCGGTCTCTCTCCGGCCCAATGGGTCTACCTCGTAGGAGGGGCCGGCTTTTTCGGGTTTTCTTACGCCGTCAACGGTATCGAAGGGCAGACCGTCGTCCTCACCCTGCCCGCTGCCGTCCTGATGGTTTTTGTCTGCTTTTGGCTCCACCGGAAGAGCCGCCGGGGTGGAGAGTATAACGCTGTCGCTCTCTTTTTCCTGTTGGGCTTTCTGTTGAGCGTGCTGCTCTTCACCTACTGGGGGATCGCCCACCCCGGGTTTACCGAGTTCAGCGAGCTCGGCTGGATCTGATCTGGATGGAGGCTACGTCTTTTTTTGGCAGGGGATCCAGACCTCGGTCTTGCGCTGCTCCGGCCTGAGCTCGGCAGGATTCATGTCCAGGTACCGTTCCATGATCGGGCCCGCCGGCCTATAGCCGTTGCCATCCATCCACTCGAGCATCTTGCTGATGGTCTCAGCGGTGTCTTCATAGGCGCCCTGGTGGAGACAGACGGCGACCTGGGTGTAGCTCCATTCCTTCTTCAGCAGCGGCGGCTGGATCAAGGTCTGGGGAGTCACGGGAAATCCCACCTCCCACTGCAGGTCCTGGGCGCCTACCTGCTCGGGGCTGTTGTAGTAGATGCCCATCAAGGGGCCGCTGGGGGCGGCATTCTGGTGGCGCGCCTCCTCCGACATCCTGGCGATGGCTTCTTGGATCTGGGTGAACGGCCCTTTGTATTCGATGCAAAAATAGGCGAAGGGCTCGATTGTCTGGATGGTGACGGCGCCGCTTTGGGCCTGATCCGATCCATGGGCCAAAGCAAGAGTCGATAGGCCGCAGATAAATGCCAGGGTGATGATCAAAGCGCTTTTTTTCATAGGCTTAACCTCCCCGATGGATTTCAAACCTGTTTCCGGTCACATTTTAGCACGATCGCGATAAAAATCAATCTCCGGCTACGGGACCTCCTTCTCCAGCTTCAAAATGTCCCAGGTACGCAGGCTGTCACGCCCGGCGGAGCGTGTCTGGTCGATAGTCATGGGCGTTATGGAAATATAGCCCTGGGTCAGCGCCCAGGTGTCGCTGTCTTTGTCCCCGCCCGTGAGGGGCCTGTAGATCGACCAGTATTCGGTCTTCGGCTCCTGGGTGGTCTTCTTGGCGTAATGTTCATCGGGCGGGCGTCTGTCCTGGCGGGTCACGAGCACTCCCTTGATTTGGTCGGACGGACGGCCGGGAAAATTGACATTGAGGAATGTCCCGGGGCGCAGGCCCTTTTCCCTTGTCTCGAGAACGAGTCGGGCGATGAAATCGGCCGCCCCGGCGTAATCCATCCGAGTTCCTTCCTCAAGGGATACGGCCAGGGCCGGGATGCCCCGATAGGCGGCCTCCCTTGCGCAGGCCACTGTGCCGGAGGAGAAGGCGACGACGCCGGCATTCTCCCCCTTGTTGATCCCGGAGACGACAATATCCGGAAGCTGGGGAAGAAGCGTGGTCAAGGCCAGCCGGACACAGGTCGCCGGCGAAGCGGCGATGGTGAACCAGCGCCCGCTTTCGCTCTCCCAGGATTCGACGGCGATCGGTCTGCCGAAAGTGAGGGCATGCCCGACGCCGGTCTGGTTGGCCGACGGCGCGGCGACCGTCACTTCGCCCAGTTCTTTGAGCTTGTCGAAAAGAGCTTTGATACCCGGAGCCTGAATCCCGTCATCGTTGGAGATCAGGATACGGTAGGGCTGCTGAACGGAGAGGGCGCGCTGTGCCGGAACCGTAAGGACGATGGCCAAGGCAATGACGAGGATGTGCCGAGACAGAAACCTGCGAATGCTTATCATGGCGGCCTCCCGTTTTTCTTTATGTCGTCGCCGCTATTTCCGGTTCTTCACGTATTTTTCGAACCATTCGAACATCTCGGCCAGGACGTGGAGAACACTCTCTCTGGCGATGTAGCCGTGGCTTTCGTTGGGCAGCATGACCAGCCGGGCTGTCGTCCCGAATCCCTTGAGGGCCGCGTAAAGGCGCTCCGACTGGATGGGAAATGTTCCCGAGTTGTTGTCGGCCTCGCCGTGGATGAGCAGAATGGGCTCGTTGATCTTATCGGCATGCATGAACGGCGACATCTTGATGTATGTCTCCGTGGCCTCCCAGAGTGTCCGCCTCTCGCTCTGAAACCCGAAGGGAGTCAGGGTCCTGTTGTAGGCGCCGCTCCGGGCGATCCCGGCGGCGAAGAGATCGCAGCGGGCCAAGAGGTTCGCCGTCATGAAGGCTCCGTAGCTGTGGCCCCCGATGCCGATCCGGTGGGGATCGCCGACGCCCAGTTCGTCGAGTTTCTTGATGGCCGCTTCGGCGTTGGCCGTGAGCTGTTTGACGAAGGTGTCATTAACGGTCTTGGGATCGCCGATGATCGGCATCTCGGCGCCGTCCAGGATGGCATAGCCCTGGGTGATGAAGAACAGGTGAGATGTGCCGCGGTAGAAGGTGAAGCGGTTGACCGAGCCCCGGACCTGGCCGGCCGTCGAGGGGTCGATATATTCGATCGGGTAAGCCCAGACCACGACGGGCAGGCGCTCGCCGGGTCGATGGCCGGCGGGCAGGTATAACGTACCGGAGAGCTCGACGCCGTCGTCCCTTTTGTACTTGATGCGCTCTTTCTTGATCCCGGTGAGCTGCGGCGCCGGGTCCTTGAACTCTGTCAGGGCCTTGCGTGTCTTGGTCTTGAGATCGTGAATATAGTAATTGGGCGGATCAGCCTGTGTTTCGTAGCTCGTGATGATCTTGGAGCGCGAGTCGCCGTAAAAGTCGACGAAGCTTTCATAGGCTGAATCCTGGCAGTGGAAGAGGCGCTCCTTCTTCATCGTTTTGATGTTCATCCGGTCCAGGAAGGGATAGTCTCCCTGGGGGGAGGAACCCGAGCCTTCGAGATAGATCCAGTCCTTGTCCTGGAGGATGACGCTTTCCCCGTTCTTGAGGGTCGTCATGACAGGCGTGCCGGGATCGTTGTAGCGGTCCTGGATGCTCAGGTCGAACAGTTTCTTCGGCGCCGTATCGGCGTGGTCAAGGTCGACAAGGTAGGTCGTCCGCCATCTTCTCTTCCAGGTGTATTCCGAGGCCAGGGCCAGGCCCGGCGTTGCGAAGTAAATCAGGCCCTGCCTTCTGAAATAGCCCAGGCCGGAGGCTCGCTCCTTGAGTTTGAGGACAGACTTGGGGGAATCTTTGAAGGGAGCGCAAAGCGTCAGATAATGATCACGGAAAGGGACTTCTTTTTCCGGGTCGCCCTCATCGAGGGCTTCAACCCATATCAAGGTGGAGGGCTTGTGGATCATCCAGTCCACGCTGCGCGGGCCTGTCGGGACGCCGTTGATGGGGACGTTTTCAGCGGGCGGGAGGTCCGCCAGCAGATGAACCAGGGCGCCGTCCACGTCCCAGATCTCGTAAGTGCGGGCGAAATCATAGAGAGGGACGGAATAGGAGTAAGGGCGTTTCAAACGATTGACCAGAATATAGCTCAGGTCCGGAGAGAAGGAAACGTCGGAAAAGATGCCGGGCCGGCCGACCTTTTGCAGGGGACCGCCGGCGATGTCCACGATGGCCGGCTGGGCGGTGGCATAATAGTCGAACAGGGTCTCATCAAAGGCGGTCTTCAGGAGGTCCTGGTAAGTGGCCGCTTTGGTGAATTGGCCGGCGGTTTCCTGGATGTTGGGTCCTATGGGGACCCGGGGCGGTTCGGGCGCCGGACCGCGATCCTCCGGGATAAGAGACACGTACAGGCGCCGGCTGTCCGGCAGCCAGCCGAAGGCGGAAGTGACGGCATTGACAACAGCCGGAGTGAGGGTTTTGGCCGTGCCGGTTTTGACATCGATCGCCCAGAGTTCGACGCCATCATCCAGGTAGCGCAGCAAAGCCATGGATTTGCCGTCGGGCGCCCAGGAGGGTGAAGTGAACTTCATTCCTTCGGGAAAGACGATCTTCTGAGTCGCGCCCGTCTTCAAGACCTTTAGGCTGATTCCTGTGTTGAAGAAACGGGGCTGACGGCTGTTGGTCGCGGGCGCGATCCGGATTCCCGCGATTCTCAAGATCGGCTGGGAGACCTCTACGATAGACGGCATGGCCTGTCTTTCGATGAGGGCTATGATATCGCCGGCGGGGCTTATGGATACCTCCGGAGGTGGCGGGGCGTCGAGAATATCGATGACCTCCCGGGGGGGCAGTTTATACGGCTCCTGCCCTGAAGAAAAAGCACCGATAAGAATGATCGCCAGCAAAAGAACAATCGGTCTTGTTTTCATGATCTCCCTCCTTGTAAAAGGTTTACCAGGGTTTTATATCGGAAAAGA
>DATKXS010000102.1:0-6705 GCA_035528895.1 Candidatus Desulfaltia sp. | reverse complement strand
GAGGACGACAGCGAGATCCAGGTCGAATTCGTGCTTGACAAAGAGGGGAAGGAATATGAGATCATCGGTCACTTCCGCGACGGCGGCAAACAGCGCCTGAGCCGGGTCAAGGAAAAGAAATGAGGAGGATGCCGTGAGACACAAGCTTTTTATCGCTCTATTCATTTGCCTGTTCATCGTCCAGGCCGCCTGGGCGCAGACACCGGCCGAAACCTACAGCGACAGCCCGGTCCTACCCGAAGGAGTGAGGGGTGAACGCATCAAGGCTATCATCGATACGCTGAATTCGGGAAAACCGGAGCAGATCAAGGAATTTCTGACCACCCACTGCACCGAACGATTCCGCAACTTCGTCCCTATGGAGGACCATGTCGAGGTCTTCCTGGGATTTCTCCAGGAAACGGGCGGCATCGATTTCTCCGTGATCCGCACCTATGTCCCCGAACGCAAGGGCCAGACCATCGTCATCGTCAAGGACAGAAACTATGATAGCTATCGCGGCATCACCATCCGTTTCGCGGACGCGCCCGATTATCTCATCGGAGGCGCCGGTTTCAGCTCGGCCCGCCCGCCGGCCGATTTGAAGGAGCCTCCCCTCACCGAGGAACAGGCCCTCGCCGAGACCAAGGCCTTTATGGACAAGCTCGTCACTAAAGGCATGTTCTCCGGGACATTGCTCGTCGCCAAGGGAGATAAGGTCCTCCTGATCATGGCCGCGGGTGAAGCGAGCAGGGCGTTTCACGTGCCCAACAACATCGATACCAAGTTCAACCTCGGGTCGATGAACAAGATGTTCACCTCGACGGCGGTCGTCCGGCTGGCCGAAAAAGGGAAGCTCTCGCTCGACGACCCGATCAGCAAGTATATCGACGAAACCTGGCTTCCCAAGGACGTCACGGACAAGATCACGGTCCGCCATCTCCTCACCCATTCCTCCGGGTTGGGGAGCTACTTCAACGACACCTACGCAAAGAGTTCCCGGGCTCTTTTCCGCAAGCTCGACGACTACAAGCCCCTGATCAAGGATGACCGGCCGTCCTTCGAGCCGGGCAAACGATACCAGTACAGCAACACCGGGATGTTTCTGTTGGGGGTCATCATCGAAAAAGCCACCGGCGAGGACTATTTCGACCACATCCGCAAGGTGATCTACGAACCGGCCGGAATGACCAACAGCGACAGTTACGAAATGGATTATCCCGTCGAAAACCTGGCCATCGGCTACAGCCCCGACCCGAAGAGCCCCTACGGCTGGCAGAACAATCTCTACAAGCACGTCATCAAGGGCGGACCGGCCGGGGGCGGATTCTCGACGGTCAAGGACCTCCATAAGTTCGCCCTCGCCCTTCTCGGCGGGAAATACGTCTCCAAGGAATTCCTGAAGGAGATGTGGACGGACCACCTGGGCGCGAACTACGGCTACGGGTTCAGTGTCGCCACGGGTGCCGCCGGCAAGGTGGTCGGCCACGGCGGCGGGTTCCCCGGCATTAATTCCAACCTCGACATCTACCTGGACTCCGGTTATATCGTCGCCGTCATGTCCAACACCGACCGGGGGGCGAGCCCGGTGGCGGCAAAAATCGGCGAGCTTCTCGGCCGGGTGAAGAATAAATAATAATGGGGACAGGCTTCAAATCTCCCCGGCTAAAAAATGCGAATTCAGCCCGGGGATGTCAACGCGTCCGTTCAGTCCGTACCCAGAAATGTCAGTTCAAAAAACCTTTGCGCTTGAGCAGGGGTTCGACGTTGGGCTCGCGGCCGCGGAAGCGCACATAGAGCGCCATGGCGTCCTCTGAACCGCCCTTGGCGTAGATATTCTCCCGGAAGCTCCGGGCGGTCGCTTGGTCGAACAGGCTTGTCTCCTTGAAGGCCTGGAAGGCGTCGGCGTCGAGCACTTCGCACCAGATGTAGCTGTAGTATCCCGCCGAGTAGTCGCCGCTGAAGATATGCTGGAAGTAGGGGCTGCGATAGCGGACGACGATCTCAGGGATCAGGCCGATCTTCTTCATGGAAGCATTTTCAAAGGCCACGGCCTCCTGCTCCACCGGTTCGGCCAGGGTGTGCCAGTCCAGGTCAAGGTAGCAAGCCGCCAGGTACTCCACCGTAGCGAACCCCTGGTTGAAGAGATCCGCTCTTTTGATCCTGTCCACGAGCTCCTGGGGTATGGGCTCGCCGGTCTGGAAGTGCTTGGCGTAGGTCTTGATGACCTCCGGGTCGCCGGCCCAATTCTCCATGATCTGGGAGCCGAGCTCGACAAAATCGCGCGCAACGTTGGTCCCGGAGAGGGACTCGTAGGTCACGTCCGAGAGGAGATCGTTAAGGGCATGGCCGAGCTCGTGGAAGAGGGTCAGTGCCTCCTCGAAAGTGATAAGCGAGGGTTTCTCGGCGGTGGGCTTGGTGAAATTGCCGACGTTGAAGTTGATGGGCGTCACCTTCCGGCCGTTCCGGATCGACTGTTCCCGGATAGAGCCCGACCAGGCGCCTCCGCGCTTGGAGGGCCGCGGAAAGTAGTCTGTATAAAGGATACCGATGTGCGTGCCGTCGGCCTCCTTGACCTCGAAGACCTCGACATCGGGATGATAGACAGGGATGTCGGTCCGCGGCTCGAACTGGATGCCCCAGAGTTTGCCGGCCACGTCGAAGGCGCCCCGGCGGACGGCCTCCAGCTCGAAATAGGGCCGCAGGACTTCGTCGTCGAGTTTGTATTTCGCCTTCTTGAGCTTCTCGGCGTAATACCACCAGTCCCAGGGCTCGAGCTTGAAGCCTCCGCCCTCTTTGTCGATCAGGGCCTGGAGTTCTTTGGCCTCGGTCCCGGCCATGGCCAGGGCGGGCGCCCAGAGCTGATCGAGGAGCTTATGGACACCGGCCGGTGTTTTGGCCATGTTCTCCTCGAGGACATAGTCGGCGTGCGTCCTGTAGCCGAGGAGGATGGCCCTCCTGGCCCGCAGGGCCGCGATCTTCGACAGGATGGCCTTGTTGTCGTATTCGTCATTGTTGTCGCCGCGATTGATGAAAGCCCGGAAGAGCTTCTCGCGGAAGTCGCGGCGCGCCGAGTACTGGAAGAAAGGAATGCAGCTCGGCTTGTGCAGGGTGAACACCCATTTCCCTTCAAGTCCTTTGGCCCTGGCTGTTTCGGCGGCGGAGGCGACGACATCCGGGGGCAGCCCGTCCAGGTCCTCCTGAGTCTCGAGGACCAGCATGAAGTTGTTGTCCTCCTTGAGGACGTTCTCGCCGAACTTGACCGCAAGGACGGCCAGTTGCTCGTTGATCGTGCGGAGCTCGGCTTTTTTCTCCTCGTCGAGGCCGGCGCCGTTGCGGACGAAGGCCTTGTAGGTCTTTTCCAGCAGGCGGGCCTGCTCGGAGTCGAGGACAAGCTCAGTCCTCCCCTCCCAGACGGTCTTGACCCTCTGGAACAGCTTGTCGTTGAGGATGATATCGTCCCCGTGCTTGGCCAGGAGAGGGGCGACAGCGCCCTCGATCTTCTGGAGCGCCTCGTTGGTGTCGTTGTCGGTCAGGGCATAGAAGACGTTGCTGATTCGAGTGAGCAATTCGCCCGTGCGCTCGAGGGCCTCGACCGTATTGGCGAAGGTTGGAGGCTCGGCGTTCGAGGCGATAACCTCGACCTCTTTCTTCTGTCTGGCCATGCCTTCCTCAAAGGCGGGCATGTAATGGACTTCCCTGATCTCCGGGAAAGGCGGCGTCCCGAAGGGGGTCGTCCATTCCGTGAAGAAGGGATTCGTCTCGGCGCCGGCGGCCGGCGTCGGCTCCTTCTTCTTTCCGCAGGAGAGAAAGCCTACTGTCAGGGCCAGGGTGAGGACAAGCAATAAGGTCGTCGTTCTTCTCATTGATCGCTCCTTTTCATTCGTTCGGCCGGGCGTTCTTAAAACCCAGCTCTTAAAAAAGCAGGAATATCATGCCCCAAAACGATGACGGTTTGCAACGGTCCGGCGATCAAAAAATCTGGCCGGCACTGTCGCTCTTGAGATACAGGGCCAGGATCCGGAAGAGTATGAAGATGATCCCTCCGGCCATGGCCAAGGCATAGACGGTGAGGAAGACGACCTGGAGGATCGATTTCCTCCGGGAAGTATCGAGTGGGAAGAAGAGGTCGGTCGCGGTCTTGCCGAAGAGAAGGATCAGGAGAATGATGCCCAGGGCCGACCGGAAGAAGTACTTCGAAGCATCCTGAAGGGTCACCTTGCTCATAAAAAGCAACGGCAAGATCAGCCAGGCCGTCACGGCCCAGACCAGAACATAAGCGGCGATCTTCCCGGCTTTGCCGGACGAGGCGGATGCAGGATTGGTCACGGCCCCAGCATACCCATCCCCGTTCCCGGCGTCAAACCGGGACCCAGGAAGGAGGCTTGATCTTCTTGGCCCAAGGACAAACCCGGAGGAACACCATGCAGGTAAAATATACCCGGCTACTTGGGCTTGGCGAAAAAGACACAGAGGGCAAGATAGAGCAAGCCCAGGTCGGTCAGGATGAGGGTGAGGTCCGCGCGTCGGCTGAAGCTTCCGAAGCAGCCGCAGGAGGTATCGATGCCGCGGGCGAGGGCCAGGGCGACCAGGCCGATGAACCCGATGAGCATCAGGGAAATAAGCACGGCGCTCGAGCGCTTGAAGAGGCCGACGATGAGCAAGCCTCCGGCGATGACCTCCACCCAGGGGAGCACCAGGGCGATGATGAACGCCAGGGCCCGCGGGAAGGTCTGGTAGTTCATGATGCTCTGGGCAAAACCGAGCGGGTCGACGACCTTCAAAACGCCGGCCCAGATGAAGACCCCGCCGACGACAAGCCGGAAGACGAGAAGCAACCATCTGTTGCGGATCATGACGATCCTTCCTCCGGCAGTCCGGCCGCGACCCATTCCTCCCAGCCGCCCGACAGGATCCGGATGTCCGTGAAGCCTCTCTCATGGATGAGCGTGGCCAGGGCGACACTCGTCTGGCAGTCCCCTCCCTCGCAATAGACGACCAGGACCTGGTCCACCGGGAAAGAAAGCGCCGCGGATAACGCCTCTCCCGATGGCGTCTTTCTTTCGTTTTTCAATTCACCGACAGGAACGTTCAGGGCGCCGGGGATATGGCCGGCCGCGAAATCCTGCCGGCTGCGGCTGTCGATAAAAACGGCTCCTTCCCCTGTCTGAATCTTCCGGGCGAAGAGGTCCTCCGCCTCGGCCAGGCTGATGAACCGGATGCCCGCGTATTCCCGCTCGTCGACGAAGCTCTGGCGGAACTCGCCGGCCACGAACCGGCGCAGGAGGGAGATGTTGACGGCGACGCCGAGGAGGCAGCTCAGGATGATGATGAGGAGGATTTCTCGGGAGGTTTTCCTAGCGTCCATGGTGCCCGATCATGCCAATCCGAAGAGCCTTGCCGCCCCGGAATTGAGATTGCGGAGCCTGTTCCGAGGAGAGCGAGGAATCTCCGGGTTTGCTTCGGCTTCGCCTCGCAACCGCGCTGCTCCTCGCAAAGACATGCTAGCTAGTCTGCTCTTCAATAATCATAGACATCGGCTACGCCTTCTTCTTCTCACGGGAACAAGGTCTTGTACTTGACGAGGCCGGCGCGCAGAACATCGAGGGCCCGTTTGATCTTTTCGACCCCGAGGACGTAGGCCATTCGGACCTCGTCCAGTCCCTTCCCCGGAGTCGCATAGAAACCCGAGGCCGGCGCGACCATCACCGTCTCGCCGTCGAGGTTGAACTCGGTCAGCATCCAGACGACAAAGTGGTCGCAGTCCTTGATCGGCAGCTTGACGGTGATGTAAAAAGCGCCCTGGGGCTTGTAGGCGACAACCCCCGGGATGCGCTTCAGCCCTTCGTAGAGGACGTCGCGGCGCCGCTGGTACTCCTCCCTGACCGGCTTGAAATAGTCCGCGCCCATCTGATAGGCGGCCAGGGCGGCCATCTGCTCGACGCTGGGGGGGCAAAGTCTCGCCTGGGCGAAACGCAGCGCCGCTTCGTAGACCTCGCAGTTGCGGGTGATGAAGGCGCCGATCCGCGCCCCGCAGCAGCTGAAGCGCTTGCTGATGCTGTCCACGACGATGGCCCGGTCCTCGATGTCCGGGAATTCGAGGATGCTCTTGTGGGTCGCGCCGTCGTAGACGAACTCCTTGTAGACCTCGTCGCCGATGAAGAAGAGGTCCCGCTCCTTGACGATGGCGGCCACCCGGGCGAGCTCCTCCTCCGTGTAGACAGTCCCCATCGGGTTGTTGGGAGAGCAGAGGAGGATGGCCCTGGTGCGGGGGGTGATCCGGGCCTCGATCTCGGCCCGCGAAGGCAGCCGGAAACCGTCCTCGACACGCAAGGGGAGAGGGACGATCTTGAGCGAAGCGATCGAGGCGTAGCCGTTGTAGTTCGTGTAGAACGGCTCCGGGATGATGATCTCGTCCCCCGGGTTGCCCACGACACAGAAGGCGAACAGGATGCCCTCGGAACCTCCGGTCGTGATGATGACGTTGTCGGCGGTGAGCGGGATATTGTAACGGCCGAAGTAGTCGGCGATGGCCTGGCGCAGCTCGAGGAATCCCTGGGCCGGCCCGTAAGACAAAACGGGATCTTTGAAATCCCGGAACGCGTCGAAAACGGGCTGAGGCGTGGGCACATCGGGGTCGCCGATGTTCAGGAAATAGACCTTGATGCCCTTCTTCAGAGCGTCGTCGGCGTAAGGTTTGAATTTCCGGATGGGAGAAGCCTGGAT
>DATKXS010000101.1:0-29309 GCA_035528895.1 Candidatus Desulfaltia sp. | reverse complement strand
GACAAAGACGAGCGTTTTCACGGTCTCGAGGTCCTCGGGGGTAGCCCGCTTGGAAAGGAAATAATCAAGGCCGGCCCGCTTGGCCAGGACGGCGGCGATCTGGACCTCGGCGTTCTGCCCGGCGGAGGTGATGAGCAGCGGTTGCTCGAAGATCCCGGTGGTCTCCTGCCCGTTAGCAGGGATCGACAGGATCATGAAAAAGAGCCATGATAGAATGACGGAGCCAATACAGTCTTTTTTCATATCTTTTTTCCTATTTTGACCCGGGCGAACCCAATCCCGAGCCATTTTTTAATAGCCGGCTCCAATGCCGTCGCGGCGTGAGTCGGCGCCTCCGTGAAGGATTCCCTTATCCCGCAGGATCATGATTCCCTGGGCGCCGCCGAAGTGTTTGTCATAGGCCTTGAGGACATCGACCTCCTGTCCCATCTCCCGGAGCGTCCGGATGACCGCCTCCGGCAAACGGGATTCGACCTCGATGGAAGCCGCCTTTCCTCCCTCCGAAAAGGAAAAGAAGCGCGGAGCCTCGATGGCTTCGTCGAGCGACATCCCGAATTCAGTCACATTGAGGATGATCTGGGTGAGCGAGGAGAAGATCCGCGCTCCTCCCGGCGAACCCAGCGCCATGAAGGGTTTATCCTCCTTGAAGATGATGAGCGGAGCCATGAAGCTCACGGGGCGGCGCCCCGCTCCCGGTGCATTGATCGATTCCGGGTCGGAGGCGAAGTCATCCATGTGGTCGTTGAGAAGGATACCCGTTCCTTCGGGCACGATCCCCGTCCCGAAGAAATCGTTGATAGACTGGGTCAGAGAGACGATGTTCCCGGCCTCGTCGATGACGCAGAGATGAGTCGTGTTGGCGGCGTCCTTCTCCTTTGCTTTGAGCCCGGTCGCCGGATAGGCATCGAGCGGTCGATCGTCCCGGACGAGCGAGGCGACCGCAGCCGCATGGTCTTTGGAAATGAGCTCTCGGACGGGGACGGGGACACTCTCCGGGTCGCCGAGGTAGAGCTCCCGGTCGGCGAAGATGAAACGCAGAGCTTCGCTCAAGTGATGGACATAGGCAGCAGAGTTCAACCTCCATGCCCCGACCGGCCAGCGCTCGATGATGTTGAGGAATTGGATGAGGTGCAGGCCTCCCGAGGCGGGGGGAGGAGCGGCTACAATCGTGAGGTTCTTGTAGGTCCCTTGCAGAGGCTCCACTTCAACGGCTTCATAGGATGCCAGGTCCTCCAGGGTCATGATCCCTTGCTTATCCTGGACCGCGGCGACGATCTTCCGGGCGATCTTGCCCCGGTAGAACTCCTCCACCCCCCGGGCGGCGATCTGCCGCAGCGTCCGGGCGAGGTCGGGATTCCGGAAGCGGTCTCCCGGTTCATAGGGAAGTCCGTCATTCAGATAGCCGCTTCCCTGGGGGAGGTTCTTGATCAGGCGTTCGTATTCTTCCTTGCTGATGTCGCTGAAGGTCGGGCTGATAATGTATCCATGTTCGGCGATGGCGATGGCCTCGGCCAACGCCTCGGCCAACGGGCGCGTCCCGTATTTCCTCAGGGCCAAGTCCCAGCCGGCCAAGGCCCCCGGCACCGCCACGGCCAGACCGCTGGCCGTCCGCCAATCTTTCTCTTCCTCGCCTTTGTCCTTGAACATACGCGGCGAAGCGAGAAGCGGCGCCCTCTCCCGGAAGCTAATCACTGTGGTTCGCTTTTCCCCGGCCAGATGGATGACCATGAACCCGCCCCCTCCGATCCCCGAGGCGAAGGGTTCGGCCGCGTTTAGGGCAGAGGCCGTGGCGATCGCCGCATCGACGGCGTTCCCGCCGTTCCGGAGCATCTTCAGCCCGGCCTCGACGGCCAGGGGATGAGCGGCCACGACCATGGCCCGGCGTCCGGTATAGTTGAAAGGCGCGTGGCGGTCGGCCGAAGGCGCCGGCGAATCCTCCCGCGGCTTCCGGCAGCTCGGTGTCATGAGAGAGACGGTCCAGAAAATCAAACCGAATGCTGCCGTCGCCAGCGCCCTAGGGCTTCTGTTCCTGTTCAACCGTCTTCTCCTCCCCGAGGATCCTGGCGATCTCCTCTTCGGTCGGCAGCTCTTCCAGGCTGTTCAGCCCGAAATAAGCCAGGAAACGTTCGGTCGTTCGGTAGATCAAGGGATTGCCCGGGCTCTTTTTGCGTCCGGTGATCTTGATCAGCTTCTTCTCGAGCAGGGTTTTGATCGTGTAGGATGAGTCGACGTTGCGGAGGGCCGAGATCTCGGACAAAGTGATCGGCTGGTGGTAGGCGATGATGGACAGAGTCTCCAGGGAGGCCGATGTCAGCTTGCTCTTGCGGTCGATCTTTAAAAACCGCCTCACCCAGGGGTCGAACTCCCGCCGGGTGGTGAAGATATAGCCTCCCCCGCTCTGGATGATGGCGATGCCGCGCCCGGGAGCCGCGGAGTCACGGAGGAGCTCCTGGAGGGTCTGTTCGACCTCTTCCGGAGGATGGTCGGCCAGGGTCTCCTTGATCTTTTCGAGCGAGAGCGGCTCCAGGGAGACGAAAATCAGCGCTTCGATGATCTCTTTCAAGTCAGGGGCCATGATCATTGCCTCATCGGGGATTGCTTGCGCAGCCAGACTTTGATGGTTTGGAAGAGCTGTTCCTGGACGGCTATCACCAGCCGGGCCTTGATGAGCTCGAGCAGGCTGAAGAAGGAGACGATCGCTCCCTCCAGGGTTTCCTGCCGGCTGAAGTATTCCAGGAAATCGAGGACCTTTTCCTTCTCCAGCTCGGCGATGATTTCGTTCATCTTTTCTTCGAGCGAATAGTCCTTGCCCCGCACGACCTTGAAGTTCTCCGCTTCTTTCCGTTTCATCAGGACGAAGAAGGTCTCGGCCAGGTCGAACAGCGAGACCTCGACCAGGTCGGGCTCCCCCGGTTCGGGGAGAGGGGGCAGGATCTCGCGCGTCCAGAGCGACAGCTGTTCTTCCTCCCGCTCTTTGAGGAGGGAACAGGCGGCCTTGATCTTCTGGAACTCGACGAGCTGGTCCACCAGGAAGCGGCGCGGGTCCTCGCCTGCGAGGAGGGGTTCCTCGCGGGGCAGGAGCAACTGGGACTTGATGTGGATGAGCAGCGCCGCTATCAGCACGAACTCTGCTTCCCGGTCGAGGTTGATCTGTTCCTTGCGGCCGAGGTAGTCCAGGTACTCCCGGGTGATGACGGCGATCGGGATGTTATGGATGTCGATCTTCTTCTTGCGGATCAGGAACAGCAGGAGGTCGAGAGGTCCCTCGAAAACCTCCAGCCGGACTTGGTAACTTTCCGAGGTCTCCATCGAGGTCTGCAGGCGTCTGTCCCTTCTAGAATCCGACTGCGGCTCGGACGGCCTCCATGGTTTTCTGGGCGGCCCGGCGAGCCCGGGCGTTCCCTTCCTCGAGGATCGCCCAGACCTGGGCAGGGTTCTTTTCATATCGGGCCCGCTTTTCCCAGTAGGGATGAAGAAGGCGGATGAGGCTGTCGATGACGACATTCTTGCATTCCAGGCAGCCGATCCCGGCCCGGCGGCATTCTCCGGCCAATTCCTCGCGGCGCTCCTTCTCGATGAAGGCCCGGTGCAGGGTGAAGACCGGACAGTCGTTCGGCTCTCCGGGATCCGATCGCCGCTTCCGCCTGGTATCGGTCACCATCGGCGCGATTTTCTCCCTGATGACCTCGGGAGAATCTTTGAGATAGATGGCGTTGCCGAAGGACTTGCTCATCTTCCGGCCGTCCGTCCCGGCCAGCCGCGGCGTCTCGGTCAGCATGATCTGCGGCTCGGGAAAGACCTCGCCGAAGAGGCGGTTGAAACGGCGGCAGATCTCCCGGGCGAGCTCGAGATGAGCGGCCTGGTCTTCGCCCACGGGGACGATCTCGGCCCGATAGATGAAAATATCGGCGGTCTGGAGGACGGGGTAGCCGAGGTAGCCGTAGGTGTTGATATCCCTGTCCTCCAGTTCTTTCTGCATATCCTTGAACGTCGGCACTCTTTCCACCCAGGGGAGGGGCGTGATCATCGAGAGCAGGAGGTGGAGCTCGGCGTGCTCCTTGACTTCCGACTGCACGAAGAGGACGCATTTCTCAGGGTCCAGGCCGATGCTGAGCAAGTCAACGGCCATTTCGTAGGTGTAGTCCTTGATGACCCTGGAATTCTGGTATTCCGAGCTGAAGGCGTGCCAGGTGACGATCGAATAGAAGCAGGTGTACTCGTCCTGGAGGCGAAGCCAGTTCCGCATGGCCCCGGCGTAGTTGCCCAGGTGAGCGGGCCCGGTCGGCCGCACTCCGCTGAGGACGATTTTTTTCTTATGTTCGCTCATGGTCAGAGGAAAACGACTGTATAGATGAGGATCTGGATGGGCCGGATGATCAGGCTCAGAAATCCAAGATAGATCAGACCTAGGACGATAAGGAAACCATAGGGCCGAAGTCGGTCATACTTCTGGGCGGCCTCTTCGGAGAGCAGCCCCATCAGGACGCCGCTCCCGTCGAGCGGCGGCACAGGGATGAGGTTAAAAACAGCGAGGTAAGAGTTCACCAAAGCGCCGTAGAAGAAGATGATGATCAGGCCTTCCAGGGGATGGATACCGCCCGATGGTCCGCCACGGCCCGTAAGGAAGTTCCCGAGAAACGCCGACGCGCTTGGACTGGTCGCTTTGATCAGGATGATAGCGAACAGCGAGAAGGCGGCCGCCAGCATGTTCGCTGTCGGCCCGGCCGCCGATATCCAGAGGTTGTCCCGCCGGGGGTTCCTCAGGTTGAACGGGTTGACGGGCACAGGCTTGGCCCAGCCGAAGACAGGGGCATTCATGATGACGAGAAGGAGCGGCAGAAGAACTGTCCCGAACGGGTCGATATGGGCGATCGGATTGAGGGTCACCCGGCCCATGCTCCGGGCCGTGTCGTCGCCGAACTTCGAAGCCGCCCAGCCGTGCGCGGCCTCGTGGATGGTGATAGCGAAGAGGAGGACGAACAGGCTGATGACGAGGCTGAAGATATTCATTTCAAATCAGACGTATATATAGCATATCGGGCGCCCAAAAAAAAGGGACGGTCCCCGCCGGGGACCGTCCCCAAGATTGTCTCATGTGTCATTGCGAGGAGCGCGACCGGATTGCTTCGCCAAGGCTCGCAATAACATGCAGAGCGGGAGGTCAGCTCTTCAGGATCTTCTCGACTTCCTCTTTGTCCACGTCCATGATGAAGGGGATGCCGCTGATATTGACGGCGTCCTTGGTCAGGGCGGCGATGTCGTCGCGGGTGATGTAACCGAGGGAGAACTTCCGGTTTCCGGCCATGAGCTGCCGGACGCCCTGGCTCAGGCGTGTGAAATAGGAGTAAAGTCCCATCGCCCCAGGCGGGATCTCGTTGAACCGCTCCCCGTATTTGTGCTTGAGCTCGGGCGCCGTGACGAAAATCTCTTCGACGCTCGAACCGAACCGCTCGACATAGACCGGGATCTGGCCTTCCTGGATGCGCTTGCCGATGGTCTTGCCGACCATGTTCGCGGCCATCGGACCTCTGGCCATGGCCAGCGCCTTGACATAGGGGGCTCCGATGGCCAGCGCCTTGAAGATCTGGTCCTCGAAAGTGATCCCGCCGGCGAAGACGATGTCGGGGAGGTACTCGCCGGCCTTGGCCAGTTGATGGGCGTACTGGTAGGTGAGCGACCAGATCTCGACACTCGGGATGCCCCATTCGTTCATCATCCGCCAGGGGCTCATGCCCGTTCCGCCGCCGGCTCCGTCCACGGTCAGCATGTCGATCTTGGCCTTGGACGAGAACTTCACGGCCCGGGCCAGGTCGGCGGGCCGGTAGGCTCCGGTCTTTAAGAAGACGTACTTCGCGCCTGCCCTGCGGAGCTCTTCAACCCTTGTCATAAAGCTCTCTTCCTCGACCATGCCCATGCGGGAGTGGCGCTCGAATTCCTTGAAGCTTCCCTTCTCGAAGGCCTGGATAACGCTGGGGTCCTCAGGGTCGGGGAGAACGATATAGCCCCGCCTCTTGAGCTCCTGGGCCTTGGCCAAGCTCTTGATCTTGACCTCACCGCCGATGTCCTTGGCTCCTTGTCCCCACTTGAGCTCGACCGCCTGGACGCCCAGCTTGTTGATGGCGTACTCCTGGACTCCTAGCCGGGTATCTTCAACATTGGCCTGGACGACCACCGTGCCGTAGCCGTCCTGCCACTTCTGGAAGAGGCCGACGCGCATCTCCATGTCGGGCGAACGCACGACCCGGCCGTTCTTGATCTCGGCGCCCTCGTCCATGGCGCAGACGTTTTCGCCGACGGTCAGGATGACGCCGCAGATGGCCGCGCCGATGGCTAGGCCCGGCCAGTTCTGTTTGGCGACGTTGGTCGAGCCCATTCCGCCGAGGACGAAAGGCACCCGCAGCTTGATGCCTTTGTCCCGTCCGACGGCGGTCTCGATGTTCACCTTTTCGAAGGTCGCCTTGTCGCTGTCCGCCTCGACCCCGTAGGCCCCGACGGCCGTCCCCATGATGCTGAAGTGGGAGAGGTCGACTGGGTATTCCTTCTCCGAGGCCGCCGTGATGATGCCGAACGGTTGCGGATAAAGGACCTCCGCTCCCCGGTAGGCCGATTTGCCGATCTCGCACATGCCGATGCAGCCGTCCACACAGGTGACGCACATGCCGCTAAACGGGCTGATCGACCCTTCCGTCCTGTTCTTGGTCAAAGTCGCCGCGCTTCGGTTGAGTCTCGTATACGCCATGATTACCTCCTCAGGTTCGCGTTTTTATTCGAAGCAATGGGTTCCATCGCTTTTTCATTTCGGCTCTTTTTCGGCCGGAGTCTCCTGGACGCAGGTCCCGCATCGCCCGGCGTCATACATCCAGCACTGGAGCTCGTCGTAGGCGTCCAGGCAGGTGGGCTCCATGGTCAGGCAGGCGTTGCAGACCGCGGTCTCGGCATCGGGGCCCTGGCAGCGCAACTGGCAAGCCGGGCAGATGTACATGCAGCCGCCGCAGAGCCGACATTCCTCCGAGCGGACGTCGAACGGTGTCGAGATCTTCCTCTTGCTGCCCCGGTTCTGGAAACCGATCGCCCGGCCGTCCATCTGCTCGGCGCACATCCGGACGCAGAGGCCGCAGAGAATGCACTCCTCGTTGCGGGGGGTAAACCGCATCTTGGTGACACCGAACTTGGAAGCCAGATCCTGGATCTGCTTGGAAAAAGGAGCCACGGAAAGCATCAGCTCGATCATCATCCGGCGTGCTTCGATGACCCTCTTGGTGTCGGTGTGGACGACCAATCCCTCTTCGGCGGGATAGGTGCAGGAAGATACGAGCTTCGTCCTCGGCTTGACACCGATCTCCACGAGGCAGAGACGGCATCCTCCATAGACGCTTAATCCCTCGTTGTAACAGAGAGTGGGAATCTCGAGGCCGTAGAACTTGGCCGTCTCCAGGAGCGTCCAGCCCTCTTCGGCTTGGACATCCAGACCGTTCATCTTGAAGGTGATCATTTTTCCCTCCCGATGGCTTTCTTTCCCTCTTCGGTCTCGAGTTCGCAGCGGAGGCAGCGCCTGGCCTCGGCGACCGCCGTCTCCTCGGTCAACCCCAGCTCCACCTCTTTGAAGTTCTTCTTTCGGGCGGTCCGGGTGAGCCGCGGCATCCTGGGACGCTTCGTCCGGGCCAGCTCCTCCTCGGTCAGCTCCACGGGCTCGATATAGATGGACGGACGGGTAAGCGTGTACTCTCTGTCCAGGCTTTCGCCTTCCAGGTATTTTTCGATCATCCGGGCGGCCAGCTTTCCGGCGGCCATGGCCTCGACGACCGTGCCCGGCCCGGTGACCGCATCGCCGCCGGCGAAAACACCGGGCCGTCCCGTCGTCAGGTTGGTGGAGTCGACCTCGATCGTCCCCCACTGGGAGATGCTCAACTGGTCCCCGGCGGTGAAGATGGAGCTGTCCGCCCTCTCTCCGATGGCCGGGACGAGTGTATCAAGGTCGACCGTGAACTCGGAGCCCTCGATCGGGACGGGGCTTCGCCGGCCGCTGGCATCGATGTCTCCGAGCCGCATGCGGATGCAGCGGACGCCCTTCACCCGGCCGTTCTCGGCGAGCACCTTGATCGGAGCGACCAAAAACTGGATGTTCACGCCCTCTTCTATGGCCGCTTCGATTTCTTCCGCGAAGGCCGGCATCTCCCGGCGCGTCCTTCGGTAAAGGATGGTGACCTCTTTGACTTTCTTATCCCTGACTGCGACCCGGGCGGCGTCGACGGCCGCGTTTCCGCCGCCGACGATCCCGACCCGGGCGCCGAGCTTGACTTTTTCGTCCAGGTTGACGGCCTTGAGCAGCTCCGTTCCCTGGATAACGCCTTCAGAGTTTTCCCCCTCGATCCCCAGCCTCATCGATTTGTGGGCGCCGGTCGCGAGAAAGACCGCCTTGAAATCCTGAGCGAAAAGGTCGTCCAGGCTGAAATCCTTGCCCAGAGCGGCATTTGTCCGGATGGTCACACCGGCGCTCTTGATGTGTTCGATGTCCCGATCGAGGACGTCCTTGGGCAGCCGGTGATCGGGAATTCCCTTGGCCAGCCAGCCGCCGGGAACGGGCAGGGAGTCGAAGACCGTCGGCTGATAACCCTTGAGGGCCAGGTCATATGCGGCCGTCAGTCCGGCCGGCCCCGCTCCGACGACGGCCACCTTCGCCTTGATCTGGGGGGCCGCCTCGCGATAAGGGCGAAGCCCCTTCTTCATCGCATAGTCGGTGACGAACCGCTTGAGGGACCGGATGGCGATCGGATCACCCGTTTCACCAGTCCGGCAGACCTTCTCACAGGGATGATGGCAAACGCGGCCGCAGATGGAGGGCAGGGGATTGTCCTTGACGATGAACTGGTAGGCATCCTCGAAACGACCCTTGGCGATGAGGGCGATATAGACCGAGGCTTCCTGGCTGATCGGGCACTCGTATTGGCAGGGCGAGGAGACGATCTCCTGGCAGACCAGGGCCGGACATTTCTTTTGGTCGATGTGAGCTTCGTATTCATGGCGGAAATAGCGGAGTGTGGACAAGACCGGGTTCGAAGCTGTCTGTCCCAGGCCGCAGAGCGAGGCGTCCTTGACGATGCCAGCCAGCTCTTCGAGGAGGGCGAGCTCTTGCCGCGTGCCCTTGCCGTCGGTGATGTTCTTGACGATCTCCCACATCCGCTGGGTGCCCTCGCGGCAGGAGATGCATTTGCCGCAGGATTCGTCACGGAGGAAATTGAGGAAGTACTTGGCGACATCGACCATGCAGGTCTTCTCGTCCATAACGATCATGCCGCCCGAGCCCATGATCGACCCGGCCTTGGTCAGGCTTTCGTAATCGATCGGCAAGTCGAGCATCTCCTTGGGAATACAGCCGCCCGAGGGGCCGCCCGTCTGGACGGCCTTGAATTCCTTCCCCCCGGGGATCCCGCCGCCGATGTCGAAAATGATCTCGCGCAGGCTGATACCCATGGGCACTTCGACCAAGCCCGTGTTGTTGATCTTCCCGACCAGGGAGAAGATCTTGGTCCCCTTGCTCCCGGCCGTACCTATGCCGGCGTACCAATCCGCTCCCTTATCGATGATGATGGGGATATTCCCCCAGGTCTCCACGTTGTTGATGGTCGTGGGCTTTCGCCAGAGGCCCCGCGTCGCCGGGAAGGGCGGACGCTGGCGGGGTTCACCGACGCGGCCCTCGATCGAGGCGATCAGGGCGGTCTCTTCGCCGCAAACGAAGGCGCCCGCGCCCTTGGCGATGCGGAGATGGAAATTGAATCCGGTGCCGAGGATATCATCGCCCAGCAGTCCCAGCTTCTCGGCCTGCTCGATGGCCAGGCTGATGTGCGCGACGGCCAGGGGATATTCGTCCCGGATGTAGACATAGCCCTCTTTCGCCCCGATCGCGTAGGCGCCGATGAGCATGCCCTCGAGGACGCGATGGGGATTTCCTTCCATCAGGCTCCGGTCCATGTAGGCGCCCGGGTCTCCCTCGTCGGCGTTGCAGATGATGTACTTCAGGTCCCCCTTGGCCTTTCTCGCCAGCTCCCATTTCAAGCCGGTCAGGAAGCCCGCCCCGCCGCGACCGCGGAGGCCCGAGGCCTTGATCTGGGCGATGACCTCGTCCGGGGTCAAGCCTTTCAAGACCTTGGCCAGGGAGCCGTAACCACCGATGGAGAGGTAGTCGCCGATATCCGTCGGGTCGATCAGGGCGTTGTCCCCGAGGATAAGCCTCTTCTGCTTTTTATAGAAGGGGATCTCGCTCTCCGCGGCGCTCTTTTGCTGGGTGGCCGGGTCCGTGTAGAGGAGTTCGTCCAGGACCTTGTTGTTGAGAATGGTCTGGCTGATGATATCTTTGGCCTGTTTTCCGTCGACCTTTTGGTAGAAGATATTGTGCGGGTAGATGATGATGTTGGGTTCGACCTCGCAAAATCCATGGCAGCCGGTCACTCTGACCTTGACCCTGTCCTCTAGATTCTCTTTCTTCAGGGCCTTCCGCAGGGCGTCTATGACCTTGAGCGAGCCCCGCGCCTGTCCGCAGGTTCCAGCCGAGACGGTCAGGACCGGCCTTTTCTCGGACTCCCGCGCGGCTTTTTTCTCGGCGATGAGGGCTTTGAGATCCCTAGTCGAGGCAATCTTTTTTGGAGCGTCCATTTTTCTTCTCTTTCTTGAGATACTTTTTGAGGATGGTCTCGACCTTGCGCGCCGTTGTCTGGGCATAGTAATTACCATCGACCACGACCACTGGTCCGATGGCGCAACAGCCCAGGCAGGCCACCGTCTCCAGGGTGAACAGGCCATCCGTCGATGTCTCCCCCGGTTGGAGGTCCAGTCTCTTCTGGAATTCTGCCAGGATCTTGGGCCCTCCCCGGACGTGGCAAGCTGTACCCAGGCAAACCGTGACCAAGTGCTTGCCGCGCGGCTTAAGGCTGAAAGCCCGGTAAAACGTGGCCACGCCGACAACGTCGATGAGCGGGATCTCGAGTGAATGGGCCACGATCCGGAGCGCCGGCTCGGGAAGATAGTTGTACTCGGCCTGGATGTCCTGGAGGATGGGAATGAGGGCCTTTTTTTGAAAATCGTGTTTACTAAGGACGGAGCTGACCTTGGTGCTTATGGTCTCCACGTTTTCCTCCAGAATGGGGTCGGTTCTCCAGGCGCGTCGAGATCCCGGAGGTTTTGGCTGGTCGAGGGAGATAGGAACGAGCCGTCATGATGCCGGCCGTCCGAGACCAGGGCGGGAGCGAAGGCAAGCGCGAAAATAATATGTATGACTCCTTCCTATCAAAGAAGAACAAGAAACCCGAATTATTATGAATAAAGAAGAACTTTATAGCAAAGAGGATTCCAGTTTGTCAAGAACTGGCTCGGGGTATTGGTTCGTCAGCCCGCTCGGTTCCCCGGCGAGGAACCTCGCTCCGAACTCCTCCTTCGCTCTTCTCTCCCTGCGGTCGAGAAACCGTGCCCGCTCAGTCGTCGACGGACTTCCTTACCAATACCCCTCGCCCCGGTCGCGGCTGGTGGTTCGTCAGCCCGTGCCGTTAACTAGAGGAAGGGGAGGTATTTTTTGACCTCGTACTCGCTGACCTGCTTTTCGAACTCGCCGGAGACGTTGATGTTGTATTCCTCGATCTCGGCGCGCTTGTTGGCGATGAACGTTGTGAAGACATGATCGCTAAAGGTCTCCCGGAGCAGCGGGCTCTTTTCCATCAGCCGGACCGCTTCCTCCAGGTTCCGCGGCAGAGTCCGGATCTCGAACCTCTTCTGCTTGGCGTTCGACATCTTGTAGATGTTTTCTTCAACGGGGTCGGGGAGAGGATAGCTGCCCCGGATCCCGGTCAGGCCGGCCATGAGCATAGTGGCAAAGGCCAGGTAGATGTTGCAGGATGGGTCGGGGGAGCGCAGCTCGATCCGGGTGGCCATTTCCTTTCCGGGCTGGTACTCGGGGACGCGGATGTAGGCGGACCTGTTCCTCTGCCCCCAGGCGATGTACACGGGTGCCTCATAGCCTTCGATTAGGCGTTTGAAGGAATTGACCCACTGGCTGAAGACGGCTGAGATCTCGCGGGCGTGGCTTATCAGTCCGGCCATGTAATGATGGGCGAGGTCGGAGAGATGATAGGAGTTTTTGGCCGAGAAGAAGACGTTCTTCCCGCCCTTCCAGAGGGACTGATGGACGTGCATGCCGCTGCCGTTCTGGCCGTTGATGGGTTTGGGCATGAAAGTGGCGTAGAGGCCGTGCATGCGGGCGACCTTCTTGACCATGTAACGGAAGAGCATCCCGATATCGGCCATCTCCAGGGCGCTCGAGTACTTCAAATCGATCTCGTGCTGGCCGTGGGCGACCTCGTGGTGATCATATTCGCAGGCGATGCCCATCCTCTTGAGCAGAAGCTGGACTTCCTTCCGGATCCCGCCGTATTTCCCGCTGAAGAAGTAGCCGCCGTGGTCACTGAGCGAAGTGTCCCGGTCGCTCGGGAAGAGGAAAAACTCGAGTTCCGGGCCGACTTTGAAGTCAGCGAAGCCGAATTCCTTCTTCGCCCGGGCCAAAGCCTTCTTGAGGATAAAGCGCGTATCTCCCTCATAGTGATCACCCTCGGGCGTCATGATGTCGCCGAACATGATCGCTTCCCGCCAGGTGATGTCCTCCGAAAACCCCCTGTATTCCCAGGGGAGGACGCGGAAGGTGTGGGCCTCGGGCTTGATGACCAGGTCGCTTTCCTCGATACGGACGAACCCCTGGATCGAAGAACCGTCGAAACCTTTCCCTTCCCGGAACGCCTTTTCCAGCTCTTCGCTGGGAAAGGAAAAGTCCATCGGCCTCCCCAGGATGTCGGGAAAATGGACCCGGATGAACTCGACTTTGTTGGCCGGATTCATGACATAATCCAGGACCTCTTTTTGGGTTTTGAATCCATACGGCTTGTGTTCGTTCCTACCGGACAGGGCCATGTCCTCCTCCTTCTTGGATGTCCTGGATAAGGGATTGACGATTGGCGGCTGTTCTCCTATGATCGATATCAGACCGGCAAAACGACCTGATGCATATTAACATAATGGCTGTTTATTAACAAAAAATGAAATGATTGTCAATATATTTCTTGATATTTATTTCATATGATATAAAATAGTCAACAAATATGGACATGAACGGAGATGCAAATGATCGATGATCTGGCCAGAAAGATCGTCCGGGCGCTGAACCAGAACGCCCGCAAAAGCTACCGGGAGATCGCCAGGGAAGTCGGCACTTCGGCCACGGCCGTCATCAACAAGGTCAGGAAGCTCGAAGCGAGCGGGGCCATCAAAGGCTACGTCCCGGTCGTTGACCCCGGGCATTTCGGCATCGACCTCGTGGCCATCATCGCCCTGCGCATCTCCAAGGGAAAACTCCTGGAGACCCAGGAAAAGATATCCTCCGACCGCCGGGTTGCGGCCGTCTACGACATCACCGGCGAATGGGACTCCCTCGTCATCGGCTACTTCAAAGGCCGCGACGACCTCAATGACTTTATCAAGGGCATTCTCTCTCTGCCCTTCATCGACCGCACGGTCACCCACCTCGTTCTGAATGTCGTCAAGGACGAAAAGCGGGTTATTCTCTGAAGGCGGCCCCCATCTTCTTCTTGACAGCCGGGAAACAATGACCTAACGTAAAGCCTGATTGGATTAAGGAGAGAGAAATGGCGCAGGAGATTCACGAGACCATCGGCCGTCATTATATCGTTGAGGCCTCGGGCTGCGACCCTAAGATCATCGGCAGCGTCGAGAAGGTCCAGCAGGTCCTGGTTAAGGCGGCCGAAGTCGCTGGAGCCCAGGTCTGGTCGATCTCGTTCAGCCGGTTTCCTCCCCAGGGTGTCTCCGGCGTCGTGGTCATCTCCGAATCCCACATCTCCACGCACACCTGGCCGGAGTACGGTTATGTCGCCCTGGATATCTACACCTGCGGCAAGCACGTCGACCCGGAGAAGGCCGTCGTCTTCGCCGTGGAAGCCTTCGGTTCCTCGACCTCTCATATCACCGAAATCACCCGCGGGCTCGACGAGGGCGACTTGATCTACTACCACAGCTTCGTCACCTGGGAAGAGCGATTCAAAAAGGGCGGTTCCAAGTAAACCGCAGACATTGTTTCTTGGGGGGGATGTAAAAGTTCTTTACGGGACAACCTGGAATTTTACGATAGAAGGGTTTTACCGTCAGATCAAGCAGCCGTCTCCGGCCAGGCAGTTGGCACGAATCCTGCTTTTTAGGTGGTGATGGCAGGGACGAATCGGCGGCGACAAGGGAAAGCCGGGAGCAACGCCTTCCTCAAATCCGGAGGTTATTGCTATAATATTCCAATGAAGAAGCCGAGATCGTTTCTCCGGGCTGCCCTGCTTCTTCTTCTCCTGCTCATTCCCGGTGCGACCTCGGCGGACCAGGGCATCCCCGAGTTCATCCTTCAGCTTCAGAACGACCTTTCTTCATGCCGTTTCGACTCCTACCTCGATGCTTACGCGCCGGAACTGAGGGACGCACAGCGGAAAGAGCTCTCCCGTTATTTCGATTTCTTGAAAATGGAAACGGTGACCATGACTTGGGCCAACAAGAGAAACGTTGACCCGGCCGAGCCGACCATTTTTTTGCAAGTCGTTTACCAAAACGCGTCCGCCGTCCTGATCGAGACATGGCAGTTGCTCCTGGAGAACAGCGATGGCCGCTGGCGGATCAAGGAGAAGAGCGTCAGGGGAAACATCAGCCGGCTCTATAAGATCCGGTTGCCCGCCGAGCGCATCGAGAGAGCATCCCGGGTCGAGATCAGCCACACCGACATCAACCTGACCTTCCACGACGCCCTCGTCTTTTATGACAATATTCCCGACCTGGAAACGGCTCTCCTGATCATCGGCGACGGGCGCCTGACGTTCTCTCCCTCGAATGTCAACGAAAAGCATCAGCTCGAACTCCTCTATAAGAATAAGGTGTTGGAGGATCGTATCGATCACGCCTTCCTCCATTTTTCCAGCGCCTTCTTCAATCAGAACGTCAAGATCAACGGCAATATCGAGATCCTCCCGTCCTCGGTCAGCGAAGACGAGATGAGCCGGGCCGCCTCGATATTCGAAAAATACCGTTCCCGTCATTTCACCATTCAGACCGCGTTCAGTCCGGAGCCGCTGTCTTTTCTCCCCCAGAGAGAGGACGCGGCGATCTATTTCCAGGGCAGAAAAAGGGGCGATTTGTCCTATGTCTATTCCTCATTCGCCGAGGAGGAAGTCAGTCTCTACGAATTCTCCAGGGAACGGTTCATCAGTCTCTACTCGCCCGGAGCGGACGAGGGAAGAAGTCGCCTGGTCATCACCTTCGGCCAGAAGTACGACATCCAGCATTACGAGATCGAGCTGGATTTCGAGCCGCGAAGCCTTCATCTTTCGGCCAAGGCCAGGATCACCCTGCTCAGCCAGGCGGGTCGACTCGAGGCCGTCAAATTCAAGCTGCACCCGGAGCTGGAGATCCTGCGTATCTATGACGCGGAGCGGCGGGAGCTTTTCTTCACCCAGGACCCGGCCGGGAGTGTCTTCTATGTCTATTTCCTGGAGCCGATCGGCCAGGACGCCAAGGCAACCCTCGAGGTTCTCTACCGGGGTCGACTGGAGCCGCCGGCTCAAGTGACGGATACCGTCGTGGCCCTGCAAAAAGAGATCAATCCGATCCCGTTTCGGTATGACACCTATCTGTTCAGCCAGTCGGCCCAGTGGTACCCCGCTCCTCTGGTCGAAGATTATTTCACCGCCCGGCTCAAGATCATCGTCCCGCCGGATTATTCTTCGGTCGCCAACGGGCAACTCCTCGAACAAGGTATCTTGAACGGTATCCAGAAGGTGACGGAGATCGATAAGATCGGGAGTTCCTTTTCGGTGTTTGAGGCGAAAAGCCCGCTGAAACATCTCTCTTTCCTTGTCGGAAAGCTGAGTTTGACCCGAGAGAAAGGGGGTGACCCGCCGCTCGCTTCCTATTGCGAGTCCCTGGTCCGCTCGGCCAAGAAGGACTTTCTGGATGAGGCCGGCCAGATCCTGGAGTTCTATGAATCTCGGTTCGGTCCTTTCCCTTTTGAGAACCTGCGCATCATCCAAAGGCTTTGGATGACGGCCGGCGGCCACAGCCCGGCCTCTTTCATCGTCCTGAACGAGCTCCCCCGGGTCTCGCGAGTGGACTCCGGCATACGCAGCCGATTGATCGGCAATCCGGACAGCCCGGTCGACCTCTCCTCGAAATGGAAGGAATATTTCATCGCCCATGAGATCGCCCATCAATGGTGGGGACAGGGGGTCACCGCGGCCAGGTACCGGGATCAGTGGCTGAGCGAGGGGTTGGCGCAATATGCCGCTGTCCTCTATATCCGAGCGAAATATGGAGAGAGTGCCCTGGCGGACATCCTCAAGAGATTCTCCCGCTGGACCAAAAAAAAGTCCAAGTGGGGACCGATCACCATGGGATCCCGCCTCAGTTTTACCGATTTTGAAGCCTACCAGGCGATCGTCTACGACAAGACAGCTCTTGTCCTGAACATGCTCCGCGATCTTTTGGGCGACGAGGTCTTCTTCACCGGGCTGAAAGAGTTCTTCGCCGCGCACAAGTACTCGGCGGCGGCGACAGGCCAGTTCCGCAGGATGATGGAGAAGGTCTCGGGACGCGATTTGAACGACTTCTTCCGGCTGTGGTTCGATTCCCACGTCCTCCCCGAGACCAGGGTGAGCACTTCAGTCGTAAAAAGAGAGGCCGGTTCCTTCCTGAAAGTGAGGGTGAACCAGCTCGTCGACACCTTTGTCTTTCCGCTCTGGATCGCCTGGGAGGATGAGAGCGGGGCGCTTCGCCGCGAGAAGCTGGTCGTCGACAAGAAAAGCCAGGAGTTCGAACTTCCCCTGGCGGGACCCGCCCGCAAGATCGCGGTCAATCCCGACATGGCCGTTCCGGGAAATTTCCGCGTTTCCTAAAGCGAGCCGCTCAGGACAGGTTGTCCACGTCGATCTTCAGCCTCTTGATCATCTCGTTGAGCGTGGTCGCCTTCAGCCCCAACGAACGGGCCGCCGGCTTCTGAATTCCCTTGGCCCGCCGGAGGGCATTCAGGATGATCCTCCTCTGGAAGTCCTGAGTTTGGTCCTTTAAACTTCGCCCCCTTTCCTCTCCGGTCTCGATCTCCTTGTCGGGCGTCCCCCGGTCGAGAAGGAAGGGGGGGAGCATGTTGCGGCTGATGAGCTTGGATTTGGTCAGGACCACCGCCCGCTCGATGAGGTTTTCGAGTTCGCGAACGTTTCCCGGCCAGTCGTAATTCTCCAGGATCTCCAGGACGTCCTCGCTGATGCCTTCGATCGTCTTTTTGTTCTCGCGGCTGGAAATATCGATGAAATGCTTCACCAGGAGAGGGATATCCTCCTTCCTCTCCCGCAGGGGGGGGAGTTCGATCTTGATGACGTTGAGCCGATAGAAGAGGTCCTGGCGAAAGGCCTTGCGGGCGATGAGCTCTTCCAGGTCGGTATTGGTGGCGGCGATGATCCGCGTGTCCACCTTGATGGTCTTGGTTCCCCCGAGTCTCATGAATTCCTTATCCTGCATCACCCGGAGCATCTTGGCCTGGGTCTCGAGGCTCACGGTCGAGATCTCGTCGAAGAAGATGCTTCCCCGGTCGGCCGCCTCGAAGAGCCCCTCTTTTTGGCTCACGGCGCCGGTGAAGGCCCCTTTGACATGGCCGAAGAGGTGGCTCTCCAGGAGGTCGGGAGGGAGCGTCCCGCTGTTGACGACGACGAACGGAAAATGGCGGCGGTCGCTGTTCTGATGGATCGCCCGGGCGACCAGCTCCTTGCCCGTTCCGCTCTCGCCCTGGATCAGGATGGTCGAGCGCGTCGGGGCGGTGGCCTTGATCAGGTCGAAGACCCGCTCCATCGGCCGGCTCCGGCTGACGATGTTCTCGAAGCTGAACTTGCGGTCGAGCTCGGCCTTGAGACGGAGATTCTCATCCTGCAGGCTCTTGTGCTCCAGGGCCTTCTCGATGGTCAGGATCAGCTCGTCGTGCTTGAAGGGCTTTTGGATGTAGTCGTAGGCTCCCATCTTCATGGCGGCGATGGCCGATTCCACCGAAGCGTAGGCTGTGATGATGATGATCACCGCCCGGGGGTCGATCCTCTTGATATTCTTGAGGACCTCGATCCCGTCCAGCCCGGGCATCAACAGATCGAGCAAGGTCACATCGAAGGCTTGGGAGGAGTGCTTCTCCAGGGCTTCTTCCCCCGATGAGGAGAGCTCCACCTCATATCCCTCCGCGGTCAAGAGCTGACTCAGGACCTCGTGGATGATCGGTTCGTCGTCGATGACGTGGATGGTCCCTTTTTTTTCAGCCATGGTCAGTTTCGGACAAAGGAGTTTTTATGTCCCAATTTTTTCAGGTCGAGGTCGGCGGGGATGAAGATGGTGAAGCAGGTCCCTTTGTCGACTTCACTTTCGACGGTCATATGCCCCTCGTGCTCCTTGATGATGGCATAGGAGATGGACAGGCCCAGGCCTGTTCCCTTGCCGATGCCTTTGGTGGTGAAGAAGGGGTCGAAAATGTGGGGCAGATACTGCGGCTGGATCCCCGTTCCGGTGTCGGCGATCTTGACGATCACATCCCTCCCTTCCTGGGCCGCCCGGATGCGGAGAAAGCCTCCCTTGGGCATGGCGTCGATGGCGTTGAGGATGATGTTGATGAAGACCTGTTGGAGGCGTTCTCCCTGGCCCCAGATGTGTTTAACGGGCGCCAGGTCCATCTCCAACTTGATGTTCATCGCCTTGAGCTTGTACTCGATGAGGGAGATGATCTCCTGGAGGCTGTCCGCGATAGAGACCTTGTGGAAGGCCGACTCCGCGGGGTTGTGGGCGAAATTGAGGAGGTTCTTGATGATCCGGGAAACCCGCTCGGTCTGGGCCTCGATCTTCCCCAGGATCTGGCTGTAATGGGAATCGGTGAGCTTCTTCTGGAGCATCTGGACGTAGCTGGAGATGCCCGTCAGAGGCGTGTTGATCTCATGGGCGACACCCGCTGAAAGGAGTCCGATCGAAGCCAGCTTTTCCGAGGTGACAAGCTGCTGCTGGAGGCGGATCTTGTCGGTGATATCCTCGAAGACGATGATCGTCCCGTAGGGGACCATCCGGTTGTCGAACAGGGGGGTCTTGGCGATGTCGAAGATCCTCTTCTCTCCCCCCGGCAGTTCCAGCGAGATCTCGCTCAGCAGCCGGTAGTCCTGCTGGGTGTCGCTGGGAAAGAGGGCCAGGAAGTTCTTGGGGCCGAGGATTTCCTGGAGTCCCCGGCCAAGCACCTGCTTTTTGGCCCGGGCAAAAATTTCCTCCAGCACCCGGTTCCAGCCGATGACCTCTCCCTTCTGGTCGAGAACGGCGACTCCGACGGTCAGGCTCTCGATGATGTTTTCGCTGTAATCCTTGAGTCTCTCGAGTTCGAGGGCGCGAACGCTCGCCTGCAGGTAGAGAGAAGCGTTCTCGATGGCCAGGGCGACCGGCGAGGAAATCGTCGTCAGCAGGTCCCGGTCCTCGCGGTTGAGGAAAGTGTTATCGAGCTTCTTCCCCATCCCCAGGCAGCCGATCAGCTTGTCCTCGACCTTGAGCGGCAGGAAGTGAGCAAATCCGAGCGCCGCGAGCTCCTCTCCGCCTTTGAACAGCTCTCGTCTCTCGGCCAGCGAATCGAAGGCGATGTATTCCTTCTCTCTGAGATGATCGACAAACCTCGGGTCGAAAGTGATCGTGCGGGCAACGGCCTGGGACTCTCCCTTGGCGCTGACGATGGCGAAGACCGGGCTGTCGTCACGTTCGGGGAGAAGAAGGGCCAGGCTTTTCAGAGAAAGGGCGTTGGTGATCAGGTCGAGAAGCGATTGAGAAAGTTTCTCCAGGTTCCTTTCCCGGCTGAGCTCCTTGCTGATGATGAGGAGCGTCTTCCGGTACTTGTAGGACCGCTTATAAAAAAAGCGGTCAAAAAGGGAGGAAATCAGTTTTTTCAGGGGGGTGAAAAGGGTTGCTCCCAGGACCATCGCCAGGACACCCAGGATGAGGACGTTGAGCTTGTTCTCGGAAAAAACCTTGGTCTGAGAGCTCAGGATGAGATAAAGGCAGGCCAGGAAGAAATAGGAGAAGATCAGGGTGGCGGCTTTCTTGAGCAGGACCTCGAAATCCATAAGCTTGTAACGCGAGACCGAGTAAGCGAAGGTCAGCGGGATGAGAGCTTGGAGCAGGACGGTGAGCTCGGCGAACTGGGAGGGGCTCCGGCCGAGGTAAAAGGGGAGGGCATAAAAGATGAGAAAAGGGAGAAACCCGATCATCAACCCGGAGAGGATCCAGCGCAGCTGCCGCCGGACCAGCAGGTCGGCCGGATGGCGCATGTTTTGGGCAATGCTTAGGAGCGCAACGACGGCGAAGAGGACGAATTGCAGCATCCCCAGCTTTTCCAGTGTGCCGTGAATGGACAGGACCAGGCTGTCTTCCCATTGACTTGTTAGGGGCGAGTGCAGAACTATCGTGGCCAGGAGGAGCATGAGGCCGGGGAGATACAGGAGAAAGAGCGAAGACGGTTTCTTCTTGAGAACTTTCTTTCTCTGGGGGAAGATGAGGAAGAAGTGAAGAAGAAGCGGGGGAAAGGCCAGCAGGGCGACCGTGTCCAACCAGAAGAAGAGGGCGTCGAGCGCGTCCATCTCGCCGGTCGGGGAGAAGACGTAGAAGGAATAGAGCATCAGGCTGACAAGATAGAAGGAGAGGTAGGGCATGGCGAACGTTCGGCGGGAGTTGAAAAAAATCACCACCGCGATGACCAGCGTGGTGAGGCCGATCAGAGCCAGGTAAAAATAAAGAAGGTTTGGTCCCCTCTGCGAAAGAAAAAACGAGGGGGAAAGGATCTCCGCCGGCCGGCCGATCTGGTATTTGACCTTTTGACCGGCCGTTCTGGCGATCCAGAGACTCCTGACGATGTCGATCTTGTTTTCGACCGGCAGGTCGTTAATGGAGAAGAGAATGTCCCCCTTCTTGACGCCCGCCAGGTAAGCCGGGCCGTTGACCACGACCTGGTCGGCGACGAACCGGCCGTTTTTTTCCTTCCAGACAACCCCGTCTGTCGGCTCCCGCCAGACGATCTTGTGGTAGATATTCAGTCCCCCGAGAGAGAGCAGGAGACAGATCAATCCCAGGACGAGCGGGACCCTTTTATTCATCGGCGGGAAATTCAAAAAATTGAATCATGCTCAGACACTATCCGACATTTCGAGGTCAGTTCAGAATATTCCTCTGGCCGGTCCGAACGGCCCATTTTATGGCTGACTGCTTCAACAGTTTTTTCACGGCCAGGTCCTCTTTCAGGCCGAGAGGTTTGGTGTTTCTCGAAAAGAATGAGCTCATATAGTCGTATTTCGGCTTTTTTGCCGGGTACTCCTGGGGGGGCAGGGGGGAATCGAGAGGGGGCGTTTTCGGGGGAGCGGGTTTCGTTTCCTGGGGCATGGACGAACCCAGGGACAAAGCGAGGACAACAAACCCAACTCCCGCAAGAAGTCTCTTGATCATCGGTTCAAACATAGAACTTTCGTCAGTTTTTGTCAACTTTGGGGGTCAGGTCTGACTAAATTAGGGGAGAAGGCCTGCTTCCAGGACGGGTTTTCCCCTGGGGTTTCATTGACAAAAAAAGACGGATACCCTAAGATGAGCGTATCTTTCGGAAGACCACTGGAGTTGTACGCATAAGGACATGCCATACTTTCTCTGTCGGCTGGCCACGGAAAACGGTCAGCACCTCTCCCAGTCGTTTCTAGCCTCTTCGGCCGAGGAATGCCGGAGACACTTCGAGACGGAAGGATTCTGCATTCTCTCCGTCCGGAAAGACTGGAAAAAAACCTCCACTCCGACTTTGCCCTTCGAGAAACGGATCAAGGACAAGGATTTTATCATGTTCAACCAGGAGCTGGTGGCGCTCCTCCGGGCCGGCTCTCCGATCCTCAAAAGCCTGGAGCTCATCTCCGGCCGGACCAAGAACGTTCATCTCAAAGAGCTGCTGCAAAAAGTGGAGGCCGATGTGCGAAGCGGCAAGGCCCTTTCCGAATCCTTCGTCTCTTTTGAGAAGGATTTCGGCAAGGTCTATACCGCCGCCCTCATGGCCGGAGAGCAAAGCGGCAACCTGCCCGGGACCATCGGGCGGTATCTCGATTATGCCAAGGTCATCGCCCAGACCCGATCGAGAATCCGCGCCGCCCTGCTTTATCCCACACTTCTTGTCGTCTTCTCCCTGGTCCTCATGGCCATCCTGGTCAACTTCATCCTGCCCCGTTTCACCGGCTTTTACGCCGACTTCGGAGCTCAGCTCCCCAGGATCAGTATGCTGCTTATCGCCGCGGCCGGCGGCTTCCGCCTGGTCACGCCCTTCCTGCTGGCTTTATTGGTCGTCCTGGCCTTGCTCCTTCCGCGGCTCAAGAAAAACGAGAAGATCCTCATGTTCCTGGAAAAGAGCAAACTCAGGATTCCCTACGCGAACCGCATCCGGGTGGAGACGGCGATTTCGCTCTTCAGCCGGACGCTCAGCCTTCTGCTCGAAGCGGGGATCACCCTTCTCCCCGGGCTTCCCATCGCCTGTCAGGCGATTCCCAATAAGTTCTTGATGAAGCAGACTCGTCATCTCCCGGAGGGAATCCGGAATGGGGAGACCCTTTCCGACTCCCTCGGCAAGACCGGATTCTTCACTCCTCTGGCGACCGACATGATCCGCATCGGCGAGAACTCCGCCAACCTGCACGGCATGTTGAGGGAAGTCGCAGATGTCTACGATCAGAGGATCCAGGCCAGGATCGACACCTTCGTCTCCTTGATCGAGCCGGTCATCATCATCGCTATGGGGCTCCTCGTCGCCCTGATGCTGCTGGCCGTTTATCTGCCCATTTTCAACATCATTCAGATAACGAGATAGCGATGAGCAAAGAGGAAGCCAAAAAAACCGTCCTTTCGGAAGAGACCGAAACCCGCAAGATCGCCGAACGCTACCGGGTCCCCTATATCGACCTCTCGAGCTATGCGGTCAAGCGGGATCTCGTCCAGTCATTTCCGCCCGATTTTCTTTATCGGGCCAACTTCATCCCCCTCGAGGTCGAGGACAATATCGTCAAGATCGCCATCTCCGATCCCTCGGATATCGGGACGATCGATGCCATCGAGTCCTTCCTCGGAAAAAAGGTCCAGGTGCACGCCGCCTCCAAGCGGGCCATCCAGGAGGCCTTGCGCAAGAGCGAGACGGCGCTCCAGGTCCTGAAGGATGCGACCGAAGGGTTCATCGTCCAGGTCGTGGAGAAGGAGAGCGGCGAAGGGGAAGAGGTCATCTCTCTCGAAAAGCTGGCCGATCAGGACGGATCGATCATCAAACTGGTCAATACCATCATCTTCACCGCCGTCCAGAAACGGGGCAGCGACGTCCATGTCGAATCGCGCGACGACGGCGTCCGGATCAAGTACCGCATCGACGGCGTCCTCAGTGAGGCCATGGAGCCGATCAGCAAGAAGTTCCAGTCGCCGATCATCTCCCGCATCAAGGTCATGTCCGACCTGGACATCGCCGAGCGCCGCGTTCCCCAGGACGGACGGTTCCGGCTCAAGATCAGGGACAAGACCATCGATTTCCGGGTCTCCATCATGCCCAGCATCTACGGAGAGGACGCGGTCATTCGCATCCTGGACAAGGAGATGATCACCCAGGCCATTTCCGAACTGAGGCTGGACCTGCTCGGCTTCTCCGACAGCCTGCTGCGGAAGTTCCGCCGTTACATCACCCAGCCCTACGGCATGATCCTGGTCACCGGGCCGACGGGGAGCGGAAAGACGACCACTCTTTACGCCGCCCTGACCGAGATCAAGGCGCCGGAAGACAAGATCATCACCATCGAGGATCCCGTCGAGTACCAGATCGACGGCATCACCCAGATCCCGGTCAACGAGAAAAAGGGGCTTACCTTCGCCCGCGGCCTGCGCTCGATCCTGAGACACGACCCCGACAAGATTATGGTCGGCGAGATCCGGGACCCGGAGACGGCCCAGATCGCCATCCAGTCCGCCTTGACCGGCCATCTCGTCTTCACCACCGTCCATGCCAACAACGTCTTTGACGTCATCGGTCGTTTCCTCCACATGCAGGTCGACCCTTACAGTTTCATATCCGCCCTGAACTGCATCCTGGCCCAGCGCCTGGTCAGGGTTCTATGTCCGCGCTGCAAAGAGGCGGTCAAATACGGCCCGGAGCAACTCCTCGAGTCCGGACTCTCGCCGGACGAATACCGGAACAAGGCCTTCTACGAAGCCCGGGGATGTCCGGACTGCGGCCAGACGGGATACCAGGGGCGGACGGCCATCGCCGAGCTGCTCGAATTGTCCGACGCCATCCGGGAGATGATCCTGGCGAGGAAGCCGCTTTCGGAAGTCAAGAAGCAGGCCAAGGACGAAGGGATCGTTTTCTTGAGAGAGGTCGGGCTGGAGAAGGTCTTCAATGGGATCACGAGCTTGAAGGATCTCAACAAAGTGACCTTTGTCGAATGAACGCATGACACGTCACCCCGGGAGTCTCAAGGATTATTTCGCCGCCCCTCTCTGTCCATCGGCCATCATCCAGCTGTCCTCCGCCTACGTCAGCGGCATCCATGTAGATGTGAAAGAGAGACAGGTCAAGCATCATCTAGTCCTCGATCTTCCCGGTGGGCTTATCGAGCCGCATTTCGACCGCCCGAACATGGCCGACACAACCGCCCTGGCGGGAATCCTGAAGGACGGCCTGAAACAACTTCATTTCTCCGGAAAGAAGATCGCCTGCCTGGTCCCGGAGGCCTGCCTCAAGATTTTTGTCCTGGCTTTCGACTCTCTCCCGGCATCCGAGCGGGAGCGGGAGAAGCTCATCCGCTGGCGGGCGAAAAAGCAGATGCCCGTATTGCCCGAGGACGTCCGCTTGTCTTACGAGGCCAGGCCTTCCTCCTCTTCGATCAAAGTCCTGGCCGCGTTGGCGCGGACGCCCGTTATCAAAGAGTATGAAGATCTGTTTGCGGGGTTGGGGCTGGAGGTCGGCATCATCACCGTCCCGACGCTCAGCCTTCTCAACCTGCTGGATGGGGAGAAAGAAAGTGACTTGCTGGTGGTCAACATCGAAGACGATTCGCTGGGCCTGGCGGCCGTCACCCGGGCGGAGCTGGCCCTCTACCGGTTGAAGATGTTCGCCGTGGAGCGGGGAAACATCCGGGATTTTTCCCGCAAGGTCGAGACCATCGTTAAAGAGATCGAGAACACAGCCCATTTTATCGAGGACCGAGAGAAGCGGGAGATTCGCTCTCTTTGGTTCCGCTCCGGATTGAAAGAAAGCCGGGCGGACATCCTGGAAGCACTGAGGACGGAACTTTCCCTTGACATCCATCCGGTCCAGGTCCCGGCCTCTTTCGGTTTGGCAGCGGAGGTCAGCGATTTTCTGGCTCCTCTTGTCGGCCAGATTCCATAGTAAAGAGACCATGCCTCAGGGTCAAGATGAAAGGGTTGAGGCGAAGGCCCGCTCTGTGAGGATATCGACCCGAATGCGACGATTGAACGTGAACCTGGCGACGCGGCCACTCCGCAACCGCCGGCTGTTTCTGCTGCTGGGGGGACTGCTGGGGCTGGCCTTCCTGGTGACGATCCTGGTGGCGGTCATCATCTTTTTCCAGTTCACCATAAAGAAAAACGTGGCCAAGGCCGGCTTGCAAAAAGCCGACGCGTCCATCAGAACGGCCCAGACGGAAGAAAAGCGCCTGGCGACCAGAGTCAAGGAAACGGCCGACCGGGACCAGGACATCATCGACACGATCAACGGAATCATCCTGAAGAAAAGCTTTTCTTGGACGGATTTCCTCTCCAAGCTGGAGGAATGTTTGCCCGATTCCAGCTATATCCTTTCCCTGGCACCCACGCTGATCGACAACACCCGGGTTCAGTTTAGCGTCAAGGTCGCGTCCCAGAGCCTGGACGACCTCCTGGCGCTTATCAACAGGCTCCAGGACCTGAATTTCAGCCGGCCCCGGGTGGAGACCGAAGAGAGAAACGACCGGGAGCAGCTCGTCTCGGAGATCTCGGTGACCTATGAAAGAATTATTTAGCGCGCTGGATGAAAAAGAAAGGACGAGGCTGCGGCTGCTCGGCCTTCTCTGCCTCATCGCCCTGTTCGTCCTCCTTTTCTTTTCCCTCGGCCGGCGCCGCAGCTATTATCTCCTCGTCAATCAGCTCCAGGGAAGGGAAAGTACCGCTGTCGCGGCCGAGGGCAAGCGGGCGCAAAGCGCGGCCAAGTGGGACCAATGGGAACAGACCTCAAAGGACATCCAGGCCCTCAAGGAGAGCTTCTTCTACCATGAAGGACAAGAGATCAACGAGCTGCGGCTCGACCTCAGGAAGATCTTCTCGGAGTCGGGGATCAGCGCCCGGTCCTTCAGGTACAATTATGCCAGCCTGGAAAAAGAGAGGATCGGAAAGATCAGCGTCACCTTCACTTTCACCGGTACTTATACCATCCTGAAAAGATTCCTGCAGTCGCTCGAGCAGTACCCCAAGTTCCTTCTTCTCGAGAAGATCGACTTCCTGAAGATCAGCGGCGAGGGAACCATGCTCGAATTGAGGATCGTTCTGGCAGGGTATTATGCGAATGCTTAAGCCTCTGGCGGCGGTGGCCGTGCTCGTCCTGGCCGTCGGCTCCTGCGCGGCCCAGACCCGTCCGCCGGCCAAACCGTCGCCCCCTGAAGAAAGAAATAGCCTGCTCCGGATGGACCTTCTCCAGCTGCCACAGGAGGGGATGACTCCTCCACAGAGGAATATCTTTGCTCCTGGAGCGCGGACCAGCCGCCCCGCGGACATCGTCCCTCAGGGAGGTCAGCCGGGGACGCTGGATAATCAGGCTGTGGATACGTCTGTTCTCTCGGCAGGAGAGGCCGCGACGCCTCCGGTTATGACCGTCGACATCCGCTATATCGGGTTCATCAAATCATCGCAGCGGATGATCGCTCTGGTCGTGTACGAAGGCCGGGCCGTGGCCGTTGTGGAAGGCGAAGTGGTGAGTGAAGGGGTTCGAATCGGCAAGATCACCCGGGAGCAGGTCGAGATCGTCTTGCCGGACTCTTCCACGAGGGCGTTTTCCTTAGAAGGAGAATGAAGATGAGGAAGAATGCTTGGATCTTGATCATCCTGTCCCTCTCGTTATGGGGCTGCGTGAGCTTCGGCCCGCAATATTTCAGGATGGGCAACGAGGCCGAGATCAACAAGAACTGGGATCAGGCTATCGAATACTACGAAAAGGCCATCGCCGAGAAACCCAACGAATACTCCTACAAGCTGTCCCTGATGCGAGTTCGGCTTTCGGCCAGCATGACGCATCTCCGGTCCGCCCGGAACCTTGTCGTCCAGGAGAAGATCCAGGAGGCCCTCCAGGAATACGAAAAGGTCCTGACCTATGATCCGCAGAACAGGTCCGTTTTCGAGGAGATGCGCCGGCTCACCCAGGAAGCCCCCCCCGTGGAGGAACCTGAGGAGGAGATCATCGAGTACCCGGTCAAGCTGAAGGCCCCCCCGGACAAGATCGAGCTCAAGTTCACCGAGGCCAGCCTGCGCTCGATCTTCCAGGCGCTGGGCAAGCATGGCGAGGTGAGCATCATCTTCGACGAGTTATTCAAGGACATGCCTATGACCATTGATATCGCCGGGAAGCAGTTCGAGGAAGCCGTGGGTTACCTCTGCCTGGCCAGCAAGAACTTCTACCGGGTGATCGATGAGAAGACTCTGATCATCGTTCCCGACCAGCCGGTCAAGCGCATCCAGTACGAGCAGCACGCCATCAAGGTCTTTTATCTCTCCAACATCAACGCCCAGGACATCTTCGCCGCCCTGCAGCAGATGCTTCGGTCGCAGATCCGGGCGCCCAATATTTTCGTGGACAAGATCCTCAATACCGTGACCATCCGCGATACCCCGGCGAACATCATGTTGGCCGGCAAGCTCATCCGGAAATGGGACAAGCCCCGGGCCGAGGTCATCGTCGACCTCGAAATCATGGAGGTCTCCCGCCAGAAGCTGCGGGAAATCGGGGTCGACCTGGAAAACGCTTTTGTCGGCCTCCGCTACGCCGGTCCGGGAGCCACTGAAGATGCGGGTTGGTACAGCCTTGGAGAACTCAAACTGGGCGCGGGTTCCAGCTACCAGATCTCCCTGCCGAGCGCCCTGATCCGGTTCCTGCAGGCGGACTCCGACACCAAGGTGCTGGCCCAGCCGCGTCTGCGGGGTGTCGGCGACGAGGAGATGAGAACCCTGGTCGGACAGAAGGTGCCCATCCCCCAGACGACATTCACGCCGATCGCCGCCGGCGGGATTAGCCAGCAGCCGATCACCTCCTTCACCTACCAGGATGTCGGCCTGGAGATCACGATCAAGCCGAAGATCCACCTGGAAAAAGAGATCACCCTGGAGATCGAGGTCAAGATCACCAACATCGCCGGATCCGGGTTCGCCAGTATCCCGATCATCGGTAACCGGGAGATCAAGAACGTCATCCGGCTAAAGGACGGGGAGACCAACCTTCTGGCCGGCTTGCTGCGCGATGAAGAGAGAAGGTCTCTGCGCGGGATCGCAGGATTGGCCGGCATACCGATCATCGGCAGTTTGTTCGGCTCGACCGACAAAACGATCGATCAGGCCGACCTCGTCCTGACCGTAACGCCATACATCATCCGTTCTTTGCTCAGGACAGCCGATGATGACAAACCCCTTTGGATCGAGCTCGAGGGGATCTCGTCGATCAGCCGAGGCGGGCGTTCTCCAATCGATGAGACAACGAGTCGGGAGATGGAGATGGCCGAGGAATCCGGAGTGATGCTGGGTCCGGAAGAGGAAAAGGAACCGCAGGAGGACCAGGGCGCCAGTCAGGTGTCCCTCGACCCGGCCCATTTCGAAGTTCCGCAGGGTCGGGAGTTCCGGATCAGCGCCAATGTGAGGAGCCAGCAGGAGATCGGTAACATGTCTCTCAGCCTGAGCTTCAACCCCCAGATCGTCAAGCTCAAGGACATCATCGCCGGGGGATTTGTCAGGATGGCCGGGGCTCAGGTTCCCTTCTTGAAAAATATCGCCGAGGGAAGTTGCACCATCGGCTTTTCCAGCCCCCAGCCTGCTCAGGGCTTGAAGGGGGGCGGAAACCTGGCCATCCTGGTCTTTGATGCGGTCGCTCCGGGAGAGACTCGCATCATGGTGACAGCGGTCTCCGCCAACAATCCGCGCGGCCAGTCCATCAA
>DATKXS010000100.1:0-10078 GCA_035528895.1 Candidatus Desulfaltia sp. | reverse complement strand
ACCAGGTTGGTGTCCAGCTCCAGGTTCAGGTAGCCTTTGTATTTAATCTCCAGTCCGATATTCACATCGTCGTAGTGACCCGAGTAGAACTCGCCGAAATTGTAGCTCAGGTCGAGGATGTACGGCCGGTAGGTCGCGGTGTTGAAGTTGAGGCGATAGCTTGTGAAATCGTAGGGGCCGGCGGGCAGGATAACCCCTTCGGCCACCTCGAAGTCAAAAGGCAGGACATCGGTGTTGGCGACGATCTCGAACCCGGCGCGCTCGCCGCTCTCCGTATTCAGGCTGAGGGGCGAAAGTTCGAGCCGGCGCGTCTCCAGCTTGCCCGCAAGGTCCCAGTAGTAATCGCCACTGGCCTGGAAGAAAAACTGGCGGACGCCCCGGCCGAGGAGGCCTGTCCCCGGCCGCGGCTGAAAGGACACCCTGGCGTAGGCCGTCTGGATGCCCTGCCTCATCATGTAGCCCATCCCCGGGTCCAGGGACTCTCCATAGTAGGCGTAGGTGCTCTGGATGTTCCAGAGGTCGTTGGGGTAGTCGGCCCGGAAGCCGAAGCCGTGGTGACGGCCCTCTTCCTTTTCGTTCCAGTTGTAAGCCGCCCAGGCGGCCAGCATGATGTTCTTGTTCCCCCTGAATTTCGACGACGAATACTGGAAATCCGCGCCGGCCAGGGAGTTCTTCTCGCCCGCCGGGGTGCCGTTGGTGAAGATCCAACCCACTTTGCTCTCGGCAAAGATGTCCTGGGTCATCCGGGCGGCAAAAAAGTTCGTGCTCGGAAGCTCCCCATATTTCTTGGTCTGGACGTCGAAGACGGACAGGTTCGTCCGGCCGATCTTGCCGTAGAGCTTGGTACCGAACAGGACCGGGACCTGCTCGCCCTCGTAGAGCCCGATCGTCCGGCTGAAGAAAGGCCGGAAGCTGACGCTCGAGCTGAAGTTGAAGGTCTCCGAACCCTCCAGGAAGAACATCCTCTTTTCCGGGAAGAACAGGGGAAACCGGGTCAGGTTGATACGGCGCTCGTCGACCTCGGTCTCGGCGAAGTCCATGTTATAGCTGACCACCCCCACAAGGTTGGGCGTGAAGTTCTTGTAAAGGTCGAAACCGCCGTGGGCGTCGACGCCGGCGCCGCCGGGCTCAGAGTGGTTCTTGAGGCTGTCGACAAGTCCGTATGGCCGAAAGGTAATTCCCTTGCCCTGTTTGATGCCCTCGATTCCCTCCAGGCCGGCCGCTTCCATCGGGTTGTTGAAGTTGCTGTCCCTGTTGGTCCCAGACAGCCGGATGGTCTCCTGCTTGCGGGCGATGACGCGCTCGACGTTGACGCCCCAGACGGTCAGGCCCGGCTTGAAGGAGATGGTTTTGAACGGGACCCTGATCTCTACACTCCAGCCGTTCTCGAGGATGCGGCTCTTGGCCTCCCAGATGCCGTCCCAGTTGAGGCTGGCTTCTCCTCCCGAGATCAGCCCCTCCCCGCGGGCGCCGCGGGGGTTGACGAAAAAGATGTAGGCGGTCCGCTTGTCCTGGAAAGGGTCGATCAGGACGCGGACGACATCATCGCTCGCGCCCTGGGGGATATGCCTGAAGCCCATGCCGCTCTGGCCGCCTCCGCCATCATGGGCCAGAGAGTTGGCGGCAATACGGGCAGGCTCGCCGTCGTAGCAGAAGACGCCGACGTAAAGGTTCGCATCGTCGAACAGAATCCTCAGTTCGGTCTTCTCCGTCGGGTCCTGGTTGGGCTCGGGCTCGGCCATCCGGAAGGCCGTGAAGACGTCGGCCGACTGCCAGACCGGATCGGAGAGGAGGCCGTCGATCCGGGGTCCCTTATCGACACGGACGGCTTTGAGCTGGACGGCGAGAACAGGGGGTGAAATAACGACTGCTGCCGCCAGGATGAAGGATAAAAGCCTTGTCATTCTCATTCTTAACGGACCAAAACATCAAGTCTCGCCATTAAACCCTGTGTATTCTATTGCCTTGGGCTTGCTTTTTCAACACATCGCACCACTTCTGTCTCAGTCGGCCCAAGAACAACCGGATCACGAGATGATCCCATCGTCCTCTTGTGCAGCCTCTTTATCCGGACGGCGTTGACCCCTCCGGAAGCTTGTGTTATGTTCATCCCAAAAAGTCGCCGGTCTGCCGATGACCCTAGAATTCAAAGAGCTCCTCGTCGTCATCCCGCACAGCGGAATCGTCATTCCCGAGGACATTCCCCTGGACTCCCTGTCCGACGATTTCCCGGGATTGATCAGGAACGTCGACTGGTACACCAACTGGCTGTACGATTTTCGCGACCTGCTCGACAACAAGCAGATCGTCTTCCCCTACTGCAGCCTGATCCTCGAAAGCAACAGGCATCCGGATATCCTGGACGACAGCGTCCCCTTGAAAGATGTCTACGGAATCCCTGTCTACCGGCCCGGCCGGGAACCGGAGGAAAAACTGCGGGAATTCATGTCCAAAAAATACCTACATCCCTTTAACCAGGCGATCAGCGAGGAGATCGAACGCGGTAAGCTCTTCCTCCTGGACGGCCATTCCACCGTCTCCACCCGGGGGATGTCGGACAACCAGATCGACCTGATGAATTTTCAGGTCACGGAGATCGATGGCAAGCCCCGATATTTCTGCCCGGATATGATCGTAGAAGTCTACGCCGAAGCCCTCCGAAAACGCCTGCCCGAGGTGAAGGTTACGGTCAACGGATCAGAATACGACACGACCTACGGTCACATCTGCGCCGCGCACTCGGTCAACTCCCTTAAGAGGGAAGGGAACAGGGTGCCGGCCCTCCTCCAGGAGACCAACGAAAAGCTCTGCCGGAACGCCGACCGGACCCCCAACATCGCGGCGCTGAACAGGCTGCGCCGCGCCTTCGCGGAATCCCTGGCGGAGATGCGTCAAAAAATCGGGCTGTCCAACGGGTAAAAAAAGCAAGATAGAGCGAACGATTCAGGTTTTCGGCTTTTTCGACAGCCGGAAGATCATCTTCTTCGATTTGGTGATGCTAACATAACCGCCTAATGGTATGGCCGGGAGGTTCCGGAATATCTTGTGGCCGTAACTGAGGGCGACGAGGATCGGCAACGGACGGCCCTGTTTTTGCCGCATCTTCAAGACCTCGCTCAGATAGGCGTTGATGAAGATCAGGGCTTTAGTCTGAAACTCCCTGACCTGCAGAGAGCCACCGCCCGCGCTCAATGAGCCGACCACCAGGGCCTTGATTCCCTTGAAAGCCTTGTGCCTCCTCAAGGCCGCCAGCAGCCGGTGGAGGTCCTCCAGGTCGATCCCGAGGTCCTCGATGAAAAGGATGTGTTTCCGCCAGTTCAGCCGGGGCGGTTCTTGCCGATTCAAGAAGTTGACAAAGGTGGTCAGGTTCCCGCCGATGGGAATCCCCGAGATCTTCCGGACCGGCGGAGCGGTCAACCAGAACGACCCCGTATAGGTGGCCTCGCCGCCGGCCAGGAGAGCCAGGATCTTTTGGGAATTCCCCTTGGTCAATCTCAAAGACGGAAAGATAATGCCGGGGACACGACAGCGGGAATAGATCTCGTTCAGCAGGAAGGTGAAATCAGAAAAACCGATGAAGACCGGCCGGCGCTCTTTGATGACCCGGAAATCCGCCCGGTCGATCTTGAAGACAAGGTCCTCTGCACCCGTCCCCCCGGCTACCGAAGCGATCAGGTCATACTCCCGGATGACCGCCTTGAATTCTCTCGATCGTTCCTCCGCTGATGCCGTTATGTGTTCGATAAGTTTATGACTGGTAAAAAGATAGGGGCTCAGGTAAATGTCCGTTACGCCCAGGGCCCGGCTTAAAAGGCGGACTAGCTTGTCGAGATGAGGTTTGCCCTTGGCGGAAAGCCGGGTGGAGGGGGCGATGAAGCAGATTTTGTCGATGGGACTGGGGTCATTATATGGCATGGGGACGACCCCCTGGAGGGGGAAAATTCAATATAGTCAAAACGGCGTTCTATGTCAATTTCGCCTTATTTGGCCGCTTTTCCGCTTCCTCGCCCAGAAGAAATAGAAGGGAATCCCGGTGGCTATGAAGGCGATATCCTCGAGTGACCTTCGCCAGTCCGTGGCCGCCCGGAAGACCAAAAAGGCCAGGATTCCGGCCAGGTAGACCGCCGGGAGGAGGGGATACAAGGGGACGCGATAGATGTCCCCTCCTCCCCTATCCTTCATCCGCAACTTGAACAAGGCGAACGTGTTCAGCGCCCAGAAGATCAGGACGCCGAAGACCATGCCCGCGGCGATCACCTCAAAAGTTCCTCTCAAGAACAGGATGACGACCGCCCAGACGCAGTGGGCGACGATGGCCCGGGAGGGAGTGCGGAAGCGGGGGTGGATGTGGTCCAGCCAGCGGAAAAAGAGCCTGTCCCTGGCCATGGCATAATAGGCGCGGGTGGCGGTCATCATCGTCCCGTTGATGCTGCTGGTGGTCGAGGCGATGACCAGGATCGCCACGAAGATGGCGCCCGCAGACCCCGCCAGCTTGACCGCCGTGGCCGAGGCGACAACTGTGTTTCCGCGAACCCCTTCCATTCCCAGCGTCCGGTGATAGACCAGGTTCGTTAGGCAATAGAGGAAGACTATCGTGGCGATGCCCAGAAAGAGGCTCACCGGTATCGTCTTCCTGGGATTTCTCATCTCAGCCGCCGAATACCCCAGGCGCTCCAATCCAGTATGGGCAAAAAAGACCATCAGCAGGGCCGCAACCAGATTGCCGAGGAAGCCGAGGTTCATGGTCGGCTGCACTCGTGTACCCAGAAGGCTGGAGTGTCCCTGAACGAGGATCAGACCGGCGGTGACCAGGATAAAAAGGCCGATGGTTTTATAGAAAGTGAAAACCCTCTGGAAAAGGCTGGCCCTCTTGATGCCGATATAGTTCAGGGCTCCGAGGAGCAAGATCACCGCGACCGCGACAAGCTTGTGGGCCGGGCCGCTGAGCCGGACAAAATAGCCCAGGTAGTCGGCGGTCACAATGGCCAGGCCGGCCGCTGGGCTCGTCCGGATGATGAAAAGCTGGGACCAGCCAAAGATAAATCCGGCGAACGGACCGAAAGCACGGCTGACGTAGACATATTCCCCGCCGGCCTCGGGAAGCCGTGTCCCCAGCTCAGCGTAGATCAAGCCCCCGACATAGACGAAAATCCCGACGATGATCCAGAGGGAGATTATTTGGGGGAACGATTCGAGATAGCCGGCGATAATCTGGGGCGTGGAATAGATGCCGGCGCCGATGGTGATGCCGACCAAGATGGCGATCCCGTCCACCACACCCAGCGTCCGGAGCAGCGTCGGCCGCCCGGCATCGGCGACGGCCCTTTCCTCTTCGCTCATCGATTCTTCTCGTTTGCCGGAACCATGGCCGCTGATCTCGCCGGTTCTGAGTTTTAGTCGACTTTTCCTGAAAAGTAAAGCAGGAGGGGACGCAGCAGGAGGGGACGTTCCCCAAAGGGACACCCTTCGTTTCGGCTTGTGAAGGGCGAAAGGTGTCCCTTTGGGGAACGTCCCCCTATCTATTGACCTTATCTTCTGATATATGCTAGGTTTGCAGCGGCTCCCATAAATCCAAAAGTCTCCCGCAGTCGCCTTCAAGGTGATACCGCGAATTGGCTGAAAAGGAGGAGGAACATGCCGGAAGCCGATGATTCCAAGAAGATTGAACAATATCATATCGATACGCCCCAAAAGGCGGCGCCCTTTTTCCTCAAGGGATCCGAGGCGCTGGACTGGGGCATGAAAAACCGGCTGGCCCGGATCTTCAGTCCCGCCTCGGGACGGACGGTCATGCTGGCCATCGACCACGGCTATTTCCAGGGGCCCACCAGCGGGCTGGAACGGGTGGACATCAACATCCTCCCTCTGGTCCCTTACGCGGACAGCCTGATGCTGACAAGGGGAATCCTGAGGACGATAGTCCCGCCCGCCGCGCCAAAGTCCATCGTCCTCCGCGTCTCGGGAGGAACAAGCATCCTGAAAGAGCTCTCCAACGAAGGGATCGCCGTCGACGTTGAGGACTCCGTCCGGCTGAACGTCTGCGCCATGGCCGTGCAAGTCTTCATCGGCGGCGAGCATGAGAAAGAGTCCATTCTCAACATGACGAAGATGGTCGATGCAGGGATCCGCTACGGGATCCCCACTCTGGCCGTCACGGCGGTCGGCAAAGAGATGAAGCGCGACGCCCGCTATTTCCGGTTGGCCGCCAGGATCTGCGCCGAGCTCGGCGCCCACATCATTAAAACATACTATGTCGAAGACGGGTTCGAGACCGTGACCGCCTCTTGCCCCGTTCCGGTCGTCATGGCCGGCGGGAAAAAGATCCCGGAACTCGACGCCCTGACCATGGCCTACAAAGCCTGCCAGGAAGGGGCGGCCGGAGTCGACATGGGGCGCAATATCTTCCAGTCAGATCATCCTGTCGCCATGATCCAGGCTGTGCGTGCCGTCGTCCACCGCAACGAGACCCCGGAAAAGGCGTTCGCGCTCTTCCAGGAACTCGCCCGGCAGGGCTGAGTGGAAGAAGAGCCACATAATGGTCAAGCCATTTTTGATCTCTTATTTTCCTCGATAATCGAGGGGAAAGGCAGGTCAAAGACGCCCATTCGGCCGGCGCAGCCTAAGCCAATTTCTCATTCCTACAGCATACAGATCGCCTGGTATGTCTGGCTCAGGCGCCTTATGCCACCGGTTCAAAACGGGCCTGAAAGAAACGCAACTGCTTCGGCTCGAAGACGAACTTGTATCCGGGAATCTGATCTCGCCGCTGATACAGATTGACAATCCCCTCGGCCGCGTAATCAAGATGGCTCTGAGTATAGACGCGTCTAGGGATCGTCAGTCGAACAAGTTCCAGCTTGGGCAGGCGGTTCATGCCGGTGACCGGATCGCGTCCGGCGCTGACATTGCCGCGTTCCATGGCGCGGACGCCTGTTTCCACATAGATGGCCGCGGAAAGCGCCAGGGCGGGAAACTGATCCTGGTCGAGATGAGGGAGGAATCGTCTGGCGTCGAGGAATATGGCATGCCCGCCGTGAGGAATCACATGGGGAACTCCGCCCTGGGTGAGCAACTGGCCAAGATAGTTGGTCTGCTCGACCCGATACCTGATGTAGTCATTGCTCGCGACGGATTCCCTGATGCCTTGGGCCAGCGCCGCCATATCACGGCCGCTCATGCCGCCGTAGGTGTGCAACCCCTCAAAAACAACGACCTCCGCCTTGGCCTTCACAAAGAAGTCCTCGTCATTCATCGCCAGGAATCCGCCGATGTTGACCAGGCAGTCCTTCTTGGCGGAGCAGGTGCAGCCGTCTGTATAGGAACAGATTTCTTTGACAATGCGCTTGATCGGCCAGTCGGCGTAGCCGTCTTCACGCTGTTGAATGAAGTAGGCGTTTTCGACGGTGCGGGTGTTGTCGAGCATGATCTTGATACCGTATTTGTCGCAGAATGCCCTCAACTCCTGCGCGTTGGCTATCGAGATCGGCTGTCCGCCGGCCATGTTGACACACGTTTCATAGCTGATGTAGGGGATTTTCTCGGCGCCGACTTCGTCGACCAGCTTCTGCATCTTGCCGATATCCACATTGCCCTTGAACGGGTGCGGGCTTGACGGATCGTGGGCTTCGTCGATAATGACATCGACAAAGGTTCCGCCGGCCAGTTCCTGATGAAGCCGCGTGGTCGTGAAGTACATATTGCCGGGAATGGTGTCGCCCTTCTTGATCAACAGCTTCGACATGATGTGTTCCGCGGCTCGTCCCTGATGGGTAGGCACGAAGTATTTGTAGCCGAACACATCTCTGACCGTGGCCTCGAGATCATAGAAATTGCGACTTCCCGCATACGCCTCATCGCCCATTTGCAGTGCCGCCCATTGCGCATCGCTCATGGCACCGGTGCCGCTGTCGGTCAGGAGGTCGATGAAGACATCTTCACTGCGCAGCAGGAACGTGTTGTATCCCGCTTCTTTGATGGCCTGCTCACGGTACTCCCGGGTTGTCATTCTGATCGGTTCGACCGTCTTGATCTTAAAAGGCTCTGGAACGTATTTCATGGATCCTCCTCCTTGCCCGGAGCGCACTCACGCTGGAGCCGGGCGGGATTATTAGGTTATTCAGGTCCGTGGTCAACATGATATAAAAGATAGCCGCGGGATTTCAAATGATTTCTGACCGAACTCGCCATAGTCTACCGCCACGAGACTCCGGAAAAAGTATGGGCGCCCTGACGGACTGGGTGCAAGGCAGGATCGATTCCCATATTTCCTGACTCTCGCGAGACAATCACTCCACTTGGAGCGTCAAATTGGATGGAGCCAGGGAACTTGACAAGAAGACGAGATTGCGCCACAATGGAACCAAAATACAACCATAAGGCAACCGAAATGGGCACGACGATCACGGTTAAAAATATCCCTTCCGAGCTCTATGAGCGGCTTAAACTCAGCGCCGCGCTCCACCACAGGAGCATGAATTCTGAGATTATAGCGCTGATGGAAGAAAGCCTGGCCGCAAAAAAACGGAAACCCGAGGATTTTCTGGCGACCGCGCGAGCACTCAGGGAAAAAGTCGGACGTTACGGATTGAAAAAGGAATTCGTCGACAGGGCCAAGCGGGAAGGCCGGCCGTGATCGTCGTCGATACGAACCTGCTGGTCTATTTTTATCTCCGAAGTGAACATTCCGAGCGGGCCGAGAAGGTCTACCTCAAGGATCCCAACTGGGTTGCCCCTCTGCTCTGGCGGAGCGAGTTCTTGAACGTGCTGACGGCCTGCTTCAGAAAAGGCCTTGTCGACTTCGAAACGGCCGTCGAAATCATCGGAGAAGCGGAGCTTCTTATGGAAGGCGGCGAATATTCGGTCGGTTCCCTGGATATTCTCAAACTGGCCACCGGAAGCCGCTGTTCCGCGTACGACTGCGAATTTGTAGCGCTGGCCAACGAACTCAACATCCCCCTGATGACAACGGACAAACAAATCCTAGCTGACTTCCCTGAAACCGCGGTGCACCTCGATGAATACGCGGGCACGGCTTAGAGGTGTATTTTGTGACTTCATATAGAAGAGCGGCGCCGTCATTTTTCATGTTGACATCCTCGCCTATCAGATTTTATCATCCTTGACGATGGGAGAAGGAAAGAAAAGCACGGGGACCATGAAGGCGGCGGTCTGGTACAACAACCAGGACATCCGGGTCGAAGATGTGCCCTTAGGCAAGCCCGGTCCTCGGGAGATGTTGATCAAGGTGATCTCCTGCGGCATCTGCGGAAGTGACATCGTCGAATGGTATAGAATGCCGCGAGCGCCTCTCGTCCAGGGGCATGAGCTCGGGGCCGAGGTGGTCGAAGTCGGCCCTTCAATCGAGCGCTTCAAACCGGGGGACAGGGTTTTTATCGCCCCGAAGGTCCCCTGCATGAATTGCGGCTACTGCCGCGCCGGGCATTTCCCTCAGTGCTCGGAGGTCAAGGAGAGGCTGCCGGGCGGCTTCGCCGAATACATCCTCGTGCCTGAAGTGCTGGTTGAAAAAGGAACCTATCGTCTGCCCGGTTCGATATCCTATGACCAAGCCACCTTCATCGAACCTCTGGCCTGTGTTGTTAGGGCGCAAAGATTGGCCGGGTTGGCGAGCGGGCAGAGCGTCCTTATCCTGGGGTGCGGGATGTCGGGACTTCTCCAGGTGAAGCTGGCCAAAACGAAAGGTTGTCGGGTCGCAGCGACCGACATCAACCCACAAAGGCTAGCTCTGGCGAAGGAGTATGGCGCGTACCTGACCATCCTGTCGACAGACGATGTCCCGGGCGGTCTGAACAAACATCTGGGTAAGAAGGTCGATGTGGTCATCCTGGGCACATCGGCGATGTCCGCAGTGGAGCAGGCCTGGGCCTCCGTTGACAAGGGCGGCGCCGTCGTCTTTTTCGCCGTCCCCGGGCCGGAGAAACGCGTCGTCATCCCGATCAACGATTTCTGGACCAAGGAGATCCGCATCCTGACCTCATATTACTGCGGTCCTCCGGATATCGAGGAGGCCTTGGGTCTCCTGGCCGACCGGTCCATCGAGGTGGATTCCTTGATTACCCAC
>DATKXS010000099.1:0-6823 GCA_035528895.1 Candidatus Desulfaltia sp. | reverse complement strand
ATCCCGGCCCATGATGGGCCTCGCGAAACAAACGTTCCCGGATTAAAACTTGAAATTCAGCCCGGCCCGGAAGCTGACGCCCGTAAAATCGAAGACCGCCTCGCGGACATTGAAGCCCGTGGCGGGGGCCTCCGGGAATACTTCCAATCGGGGATATCCCTCTTCCTCCACATAGTAGAGAATGCCCTTCTTTTCTGATCTAGAGATCGGACCTCCCAGGTACTCGTACAATTCCTCTTCGCCGTCGAATCCGGAGATCTTGGCATACCGTCCTTGGGCTTCGAGGACGAAGGTCAGCCTCTGGTTCATCCGGATCTCCAGGCCGATGCCCCCCTCGGCTCCCCAGTCCTTGGCCTTCGCCCTCTGAGAAAGGGCATACGTAAAGTTCTGTTCCTGGATGTTTCCGCTGTACTTGTAATCGACCGAATAGTAGGCTGGGCCGGCATTGAAACAGATGGTCAGCAGACGATTGAGGGGAATTGCATAAAACAGGCCCAGGCGGATGGAGAGGATATCGATCTGCGGCACGACCGTCATGGCGTAATCAAGCGGACCGGCTGCATAGTTGAAGAGCTGCTTATTCATCTTGTTCACCCGCGCCAGACCGCCTCCCAAGCCGATGCCCAACCGGCCGGCAAAGTAATAGACGATATCCCCGCCGAGCTCGTAGCCCGAACGCAAAGGATGCTCATCACTCTTCCCGAGAGTATACCCGGCGGAAACGATACTTTGGCGCCCCCAATCATACATCCCCTGGATACCCGTGTTGAAATCGCCGCCGGATAAAAGGGTATAACCTCCTCCCAACCTCAGGTGGATCCCCACTCCTTTGAATTCGATGACCTCCTCGTCCTCCTCCTGAGCGGGGAGCCCGGAAAACAAGATCCCCAGCAGGAGAAAAAGAAAAACCGCAGCTTTCAGTCCCGGGATTCGAAACTTCCTCACGGCCTTTTGAAAGTCGGACATTTCACCCCTCCTTGTCCAGACATGATAATAACTTCCGCTTCCGGAAGCCCCATTCTCCCCAAGTCTTCATGATTATTCCTGGTTTGCGCTTAGCCGTCATCCTTTTGACGCTTCGCCTGCGCGGCCTCTATCCGCGAGGTCCGGACCAAAAAAAAGATGAATCCGCCCCAGTTGATCCCCAGGATAATGGCCATCCAGATGTAGGTCTTGAGCATCAGTCCACCTCCTCCGGAGTCCCTTTGGCCCATCCGGCCAGGGCCCTGTTGGCCAGAAGCAGAACGGCCAGCAGGATGGCCCATTGAAAGATGATCGTCGCCGTGGTGAAGGGGCTGAACGGTTTCCACCAGGTTTCGGGATTATCGACGATACCTCTGTAGAGCCACCAGCCGATGAGGAAGAGGAAGATCGTCGGAGAAACATAGCGGATGACGAAGTTCCACCAGCGTCCGATCCGGATATCGGCGCTGGGGTTGATGAGTTCCGTCCGGATCTTCTCCGCCCCGTACTTCCGGACCACCATCAGGACGAAGAATCCGCTGGGGAGAAGGGCGACTCCCCAGACCCAATCCTGATTATCGAAGAACCCGGGGACGATGGCCGACGGCAGTCCCATCAGGAACGTGCCCCCGGCGACGACCAGGGTGCTCTTCTTCCGGCTCCAACCACCGTCCATGAAAGCCCTGACGCCGACTTCGACCTGGGCGATGAGAGAGGTGAAAGCGGCAAAGACCATGGCCAGGAAAAAGACGGGAGCGATATAAAGACCGCCCGGCATCCTGGGGAAAAGCTGGGCCAAAGAGATGAAGGTCAGTCCCGTATTGTTGGTCGCCATGGCCGAGTGCGCAGCCTCCAAGGACGGCGAGAGAGCGAAAATGGTCGGGATGATGGCCAGCCCGGCCAACAGAGCCGCCGTCTGGTCGCCGAAACCGACCATGATGCAGTTCTGGGGAATATCTTCTTTCCGGCTCGTGTAAACGGCATAGGTCAGCATCAGCCCCCAGCCGGCTCCCGTGGACCAGGCGGACTGAGTAAATGCTTGGAGCCAGGTGGCCGGCAGCACCAGCTTGGACCAGTCGGGCACAAACATGTAGGTGAGGCCCTGGCCGGCGCCGACAAGGGTCGCGGCGCGCAGGGCCGCTACGATCAAAAAGACGAACAGAGCCGGGACCATGAGTTTGGTGACCCGCTCGACGCCGCCATGGATTCCCCGATAAATGATCAGGCCGCAAAGACCGATCGCCAGGACATGGAAGAAGATCGTCTGCTTCGGGTCGTGGAGAAACGTGGTCCAGAGCGCCGCCGTGTCGACTCCTTCCTTGAAGGCTCCCCGCATGGCCAGGACGAAATACTTGATGCACCATCCAGTGACCACCGAGTAGTAAAAGGTGATCAGCATGCAGACCATGACCATCCAGGCGCCCATCCAGGTATAGCGGCGGCCGACGAAATCGCGGAACCCGCCGATCGGTCCGCGCCGGGTCTTCCGGCCGATGGACATCTCGGCCATCAGAAGCGGCGCCGACCACAAGAATAGCGCCAGGCTATAGGCAAGGATAAAGGCCCCGCCTCCGTACTGGGCGGCCATCCGCGGAAAACGCCAGATGTTGCCCGTGCCGACCGCCATGCCGATGGCGGCGGCCAGGAAACCCCAGCGGGAGACGAACCGATCCCGGCTGCTCAATTCCGTCTCTCCTTGATCGGAATCATCAACGGACGTTTGCGATTATATTCATATCGGGGAACGTTTGCAACCGGAAAAGCGGGGAGACGGCGCCCTCTATCGCCTGTCGATCAAAGTCGGCCTCAACTTCGACGAAGACCCGAAATCCCGCCGGCAGCGAATCGAGTTGACCGGTCGGCGCCAGGTTTTCGAGATCACCGTCGACTGCGCCCCCGCTTCGGTCCTCCTCGACCCGGACCTCTGGGCCCTGATGGACGCCGAGTTTCTTAAGATCTCAGCGTATCCTTCTGACTCGACCTTTTCTATGGGAGCAGAAATCGGCAACAGCGGTCGGTAAGAAAACCAGAGATCATGAGGGTGATTCCCCCTCATAATGGCGCCTTTTCTCCGCCCTGATCTGGGTTTCGAACTTTGCTTTCCTGTTTATTCTCTCCCAAGAAATCCGGGCGAGGGCGCGGACACGGGCGGGACGGATCCTCAGCTTGACGGGACTTGGCGTCCTGGCCTTTTTCCTCGTGTTCTGGATCGGCCGCACGTCCTACCGGGTTGGGCACAGGGTTTTTAAGTCCTATCACTCCCGGTCGTCTTCATCCCAATCTCAAATCAGGTTTCAGGATGGACTGTGCTGAGTCTACTTCCAGAGGGTTGAGACGAAGCGTTCGACCTCGGGAATGCCTCCCTGGTAGATGAGATAGCCGTTATGGGGCTCGCGCTCGGTGATCTCTCCGGCGATGGGCGTCAGCATGATTTCTTTGACTTTCGTCAAATCTTTCGTCTGGCCGAGCGCCCAGCCGAGCTTGACATAGGCGACCTCCGGAAGCATGTTCGCGGCCGGGACGACACCGAGCTCCATGATGTCCCGGCCGGTATCATAGACGAACATCTGCACGTAGCCCCAGAGCGTCTGGACCGTCATGTATATGGCGATGCCCTTGTCGTTGGCCCGGCGCAACGCCGGGTAAAGGGGCTTGTTGACGTGCCCGAGACCGGTGCCGGCGATGACAATCCCCTTATAGCCGTTGTCGATCAGGGCTTCGATGATATCGGGCTTCATGTTGGGGTAATAGTAGACGATCGAGACCTTCTCCTCGAAGGCCGTGTTGATGATGACGTTCTTATCGCTCCGGCGCCTCTTGTAATCTTCCCGCAGAGGGAGGATCCTGTCCCGGCTGACCATGGCGATGGGGATATCGCCGATCGTCCGGAAGGTGGACCGGGACGAGGAGTGCATCTTGCGGACGCGCGTCCCCCGATGGAGCAGGTCGTACTGGTCGCTCGTCGGCCCGAACATGCAGACCATAACCTCGGCGATATCGCTCTCGGCGGCCGTCTTGGTGGCGTCGATGAGGTTGAGCGCCGCGTCGGAAGAGGGCCGGTCGCTCGACCGCTGCGAGCCGACCATGACGATCGGGACCGGTGTATCCTGGACCATGAATGAGAGGATGGCCGCCGTGTGGTGCATGGTGTCCGTGCCGTGCCCGATGATGATCCCCTGGACCCCTTTCCGGATCTCCTGGCCGATGGCCGTGGCCGTGCCGACCCACTGTTCCGGACCCATGTTCTCGCTGAAGACGCCGTAGAGTTTCTCGGTCTCGAGATTACAGATATCGGCCAGCTCCGGCACAGAGCCGTAGAGCTCCCCCGGCGTGAAGGCCGGGATGACCGCGCCAGTCCGGTAGTCGAGCCGGCTGGCGATCGTCCCGCCCGTCCCGAACAGCTTCACCCGCGGCTTCCGGGGGTCGTAGGGGAACTCTTTCTCCGGGATCTTGTAGTGAGCTTCCTTGTACCCGATCTCCTTGATCTCGGTCACCGTATCTGCGGTTATACCGACGTTGTAGCCGTTGCGGAGCTTCAGGACGATGTGCTTGTCGTCGGCGGTCTCAGAGCGGGGCAGGATGATCCCGGTGAATTTGCCCCGTGTCGTCACCACCTCGGCATCGCTCCAGACCCGGACGCCCTGCGCCTTGAGCAGGGCCAAAGCCTCACCCCTGTACCCTTGATAAATATCGCTCATGTCCTTTCCCTATCCTCCGGTCAGAAGCGGCCGGTGCCTGCTCCCAAGGCGTCTCGGAGGAAAGAAGCCACCTTTTCCCCGGAAAATCTCCCCCTCAGCTCGGCCATCAATACGCCCATGAGATAACGGAACTTCTTCCCCGGGTCCCGGGGGTCGAGGTTTCTTTCCAGTCCCCCGACGATCCGGACGATCTCTCGAACGTCCTCACCGCCGAGCGGAACGAGGCCGAGCTTGGCAAGGCTTTCTCCCGGCGACCGGTTCTCCGTCGACATCCGCTTCAAGATGTCCGGGAAGGCCTCTCTGGCGAATTCGCCGCGGACGTGGCGGGTAAACAGGTCCAAGATCTCTTCATCACCGAGACGCGATACAGGGAATCCTTTTCTTTTCAATGATTTCAGGGTCTGGCTGAGGATGACTCCGGCCAGGGTCGGGTTGAAGGACAGAGACTCCACGGCCCGCTGGAACAAGGGCGCGCGCTCGTCGATCACCAGGCCCTCGATGATCTCAGGAGGAAGGCCGAGCTTCCGGAAATAGGCGCGGCGTTCCCAGGGCGGCATCGGCAGCCGGCCCCTCGCCCGTTCGATCCGTTCCTCGGAGACCGGCACCGGCGGCATGTCGGTATCTGGATACATCCGGTTGGGGCCGGGCAGGATCCTCTCGAACCCGTTGATGCCGGTCGGAAAGGCCTGGCGGGTCTCGTTGGGGATGCCGTCCGCTGCCTCCCGGGCGCGGATGACGATCTCCTCCGCCGCCGTCTCCGAGTCCTTGACGTCCCCCCAGACCAGCACTATGGCGTCGTCCTTTTTCGCCCTGAGGGCCGCGCCGATCTTCTTCCATTCCGCCAGGGTGATCGGGTTGTCCATCATCTCGCTGTGGACAATGTTGGGAAGCTCATCCAGACAGGCAATGACCCGGACCCGGTCGGAGACTTCGCTGGCGAAATCGCGGCCCGGCTGGAGAGGAAAGCTCAGCAATCCCTTGAATTGGGCGAGTCCGACGGCCAGGACGCGCCATTCCCGTTCCAGGGCGCGCCGGATCGGAGAGAAGGCCGTGTTTTTCAGGATGTCGGTGACCTCGGCCGCGGTCGATCCCAGTGTCTCCTTGGTAACTCCTCTGCCCTGGAGCTCACTCCGGAGCTCGAGAAGGTTAGCCTGCCTGAGGGCTTCGAAATGGGTCAGCCGGGGGATGTAGGGAATCCGGTGAACCCCCTTGATCTCCACCCGCGTCCCACCTTCGACACTGACGTTGACGTCCTGCCGGGCCCGGCCGATCCCGGTCCGGACCTTGCCCGTCGAGCGGGCCAGCTCGCGCAGCAGCTCGGCCACCTCGGCCACCTCCCAGGGGGCGCGCATGTCGGGATAGGTCACCGTCTCGATCAGCGGAATGCTGAGGCGGTCGGTCTTATAGACGCGTCTGTGTCCCCGGTCGCTGACTTCACGGCAGGCATCCTCCTCGAGGCCCAGTTGCCGGATGCCGATACGCCTATTCTTGTAGGGGACCCAGCCGTCCGTCCCGAGGATGGTCGTCCTCTGGAAGCCGGCCGGGATGCTGCCGTCGAGGTACTGTTTGCGGGCGATATGGAGTTCACCGACGATGTTGCAGTTGAGGAGCAGGGTGACCTCGAGGGCGATGTCGAGAGCCTCCTGGTTGAGCTCGAAAGGTGGGGTGTCGTCCATCTCGTAGGTGCAGATGTTGCGTTTGTTGAGCTGGTAGACAATCTCCTTGCGGGTCTTGAACTCCATCAGGGCGGTGCCGTCGTACTCGCCGAGCTCGGACAGGGTCGGACGCATGTGGCGGAGGACCTCGGCGTCGTATTCTTCGTAGTATTCTCCGGCCGGACAGCGACAGAAAAGCTTCTTCTGCGTCTTGAGCTGCTGGTGGATCTCGAGGCCGGATTTGAAGCCGAGCTCGAAGTAATCTTTCTCTTCGAGCTCTCCGAAATCAATAATCCTGGGCATGATGGAGTCTGGGAATATACCACAGGGGAAAGACCCCTTCAAGGGAGGCGAGGGGCAGTGGCCTCGAAACCGCGCCCGTTTTCTCCCAGCGCGGAAATTGTCATTGATTATATGAAAGCGCTGCAGTCCCTCCAAGAAAAGAGATATAAAAGGAGGGAGGAGGAACTGCAGCATGAACCGATATTTTGGGTGCGATGCGCACAA
>DATKXS010000098.1:0-5911 GCA_035528895.1 Candidatus Desulfaltia sp. | reverse complement strand
CCGGCGTTGTCCACCAGCTTGAGGTCGAGAAAATACACAGAGGTGAGCCCTTCGATTTGAGGAATCCGGCCGACCTGGGCGGCGGTGTTCTCCCCGAGCTCCACGTCCCAGACATCGCGAAAAAGCTCCTTGGAGTGGAAGTCAAGGACACGGGCCTGCGCTTTCCAGCCGCCGAGCGGCGAGAGGCTGTCATTCACCACATAGATCCCATCGTTCTTGGGATGATAGAGGATGTGGACCGGCCGCGACGCTTTTTTAGCGCCGTAGAAGGCGCCGTTCGGCATCAAGTCATAATCGTAGAGCTGCCAGTAGAGCTTGGGCCAGGCGGCATTCAGCATCCATTGAATCACACCCGTGGCCACGGGGCGGTGAGCGGCGAAGGCTTCGAACATCGCCCGCATGGCCTCGTAGTTGGCGACCTGGGCCTTGCGGACGAAATCCTCGAGACCCTTGACCTTGCCGTACCGCCTGTTGAGGGCTTCGAGATAGCGGTCGAGGGTGTTGAACTCGCCGCGGGCGCAATGATAATCCCAGATCTCGTCGATCGGCCAGAGGTGATCGGCCGGGAGCATCTTCTTCAGGCTTTGGAGCGGCGGCGGCTGCGGACCCGGCCCGGTTTCGGTGTTGAACCCGAAAGCGCCGCCGTTCTCCGTGTCCTCGAACCAGTAAATGGGCGGAACATAGTCGTAGGGGCCGTTCATCTTGACGCCGGTATCGCCGCTGATCTCGCTCCGGAGGCCTTTGGTGGACATCAGCGCCGGACGGCTGGGATCGTGGGCCTCTAATATTTGCGTATATCTTCGCTCAAGCTCCGGCCGGGGCAGCTTGTCGCTCCCCAGCGCCCAGACAAAAACGCTGGGATGATTGCGCCATAAGACCAGCTGGTCCTGGAAGGAGCGGGCCACGAGATCCATGTCCTCGGGAGTCATGACCCCGCCGAATTCGTCGACGGGCTTGCCCAAATAATTCTCCCATTCCCACTGGCAGCTCCAGCCGGCCATCAGCAGGATCCCATGACGATCGCAGAGATCATACAGCGCCGGACCGCTTCCCCAGAACCCTTCGAGACGGATGGTGTTGAGGTTCATGTGGCGGGTGTACTTGACCTTGGCTTCCAGGACGCGGGGCTCCTCGACCATGAAGAGGTCGTCCACCCAGCCTCCTCCCCGGATCAGGACCTTCTGCCCGTTGACCATGAATCCGCGATGCCTCTCTTCGTTGATATAATCCGCGACCTCGCGGATGCCGAAGGTCACTTTCCCCTCATCCGAGATGAGCTTTCCGGTCTGGAATCGCATTGTCAGGGCATAGAGATTCGCCTCGCCCAGGTTGTGGGGCCACCACAAGCGCGGGTTTTGTATCCGCAGCTCGGGGAATTGCCGGGAATCGAAGACGACGGTCCGTGTTTCTCCTGGATCCAGGACCAAGTCCTGCCGGAGGATGAGGTTTTCGATCTCCGCCTCCACTTTTCCGGAAACGGACTGGGTCGTGTGATTGACGGCGTCAACGGTGATGGTCAGGTCGGCCTCTTCCAGGGTATCGAGGTTGACCTGGCTCGTCACGAAGGGGCGGTCGAGAGAAACCGGCCCGCTGAGCCGCAAAGTCACCGGCCGCCAGATGCCCATATTCTGATCGGGCGGCCTGGGGTTCCAGTCGACGAATCCGAAGGTGAAATCTCCCGGTTGGGGAGGGAATACTTCGACCGCCAGGACGTTCCGGCCCGGTCTGACGGTCGGGGTGACGTCGAATTCGAAAGTTCTGAAGGAGCCGAAGACCTGGTTCCGGGAGGCGACCTGCTGGCCGTTGAGCCAGATATCAGCCCGGTAGTTGATACCATCAAACCCCAGGCGGGAATAAGCTATCTCCTTTTCATCCGGCAGGTCGAACTCCGTCCGGTACCACCAGGCACCGGCGAACCGTTCCCGGGGAATGCTCTCCAGGTTTTTGCCTAGGAACAGGTCGGGATATTCCCCGTTCCCACGGAGGGCGGCCAGGACGGTCGTCGGGACAGCCGCGGGGCACCAGCCGGCCAGGTCGAGTCCCGGAGAAGATATAACGGCCCCATCCGCCTCGACTTCCGCCGCCGACTGGATGAACCAGCCGTCCTTGAGGGCCATATCGTAGGTGAGAGTCTGCGGAGGCTGCGGCCGGCAGGCCGGGACGGCCGCAATAATCAAGAAAGCTGTAAATGTCAAGAAAATAAAATTGGTTTTCGAAAGGGACATCGGAATCTCCTCCTTTCGAGGCATTGTTCACCCGTTATCCTAAGAAAAAGAGACGCCCAGTGCAAGCCGCCAAGCAAGCTTCTCCTCTTCTATGATGAACAACTTGGGAATGGAGAAGCGACCTCGAAGGTTCAGCCTTTCCGAGGAACTTAGCCTTTTCCCGGAGACATCTTTCAAGAATTTGTTCTTATTTTTATTAAACCCCCTTGCCCCCTTGGGCAATCAAGGGGGAGAAAGGTTGATGTCTCTGGAAAGGTCGGAGCGCTAACATTCCCAAGTTGATTATTATGTTCATCACATAGATGGAGATACTTTCGGCCGGCGGTGGGATTTCAGGAAGGCGGCGAGGGCGGCTTTCTTCTCCGGTTCCCGGGCGAGCGCGTCCCAATTCCAGAAAATCACACCCTCCGACGGCGGCTTGAGGGCTTCTTCCAGGGCCTCGCCGAACTCTTTGACCGAGAGATTCTCTTTGAGGTAGGCGTTACCCACCTGGATGCTGGGAATCACCCGGCCCTTGCTCTTGGAATAGACGTCTTCGACCACCTCGTGGATCCAGGGGGGATTTCTCTTGAGCATGTGCCAATAGCACATCGGTGAGATCATGTCCGCCTGAGCCGCCAGGGCCGCCAGGTCCTGTCCGGCGATGATCCTGATAGCTCCTCCGAAGTCTTTCTCTCTCCAAGGGACGGTGTGAATGTTGATCTCAATATCCGGCTTAATCTTCCTGGCTGCTTCGGCGATCGTCCGAACAGCTCCGCTGATGACTCCGCATTTCCAGTCCGCCCATTCCCGCCGGTGTTCGGAGATGATCCAGCGAGCCTTGTCGGCGGTCCCGGTGAGCCTTTCCGGCAGCTTGATCCCTGTCTCCTTCTGAAACCGGTCCAGGCAACTTCGGTCGAAACAGCTGTCGGCGATCGAGTCCAGCGTCCTCTCAGGATAGACCATCTCCCAAAAAACAAAGTAGCGGATGAAATCCAGGCTGATCCCATCAGGGTCGAGGTCCCGGATCAACGTCTTGACGGCGGCGAGCCGGCGCTCCAGGTATTCCGGGCGGGTGGGGCAGACAAACTCCACCCAATCGTCCTTGGTTTTTTCTCCTAGATCGGTCAGGGCATACAGGCCGGGATCTTTTTCCAGTTCCTCCGGATTATAAAAAATGGGCAGGATCAGGAAGAGGGCGATCCCCTGCTCCAGAGCCAGCTCCCTGAAATGACCCTGCGAGGCCAGGGCCGGGCTGACGAAGACGCTGTTGATGCCGAGCGCGCGCCATTCCGCGAAAAGCTCGGGCAGAGCTCCTTCATGGGCATAGATCTTAACTCCGATCATAAGATCATTGGTTCTTTCCGGATCGAGGAGAGAGCTCCCGCCGCCCAGGGAGATACTCGTCCACGATAAGAACAAGAGCAGAACGATGGAGAGTTTGAGCCTTCTCATTGCATCCTTCTCGGGGGGATCATTCCGGCGCTAGCCGGAAAACATCCCTCAGACTGAAATCCACCCAGATGATCCCGCAGTCCTGCTTGACCCGCTGAGCCACCGCCCGGCCGATCGTCAGAGGAGGGTCGTCCAGCTTTTGCCACCACGGCTTGTCCGAATTGTAGCCGATCTGAAAGAAGACGGGACTGGGATGGAAATGGTCCGCCCAGCGATTCTGGAAGGCGTCCAGAAGAGCTTCCAGGTTTTCGACTTCCTGGCCGTCGTCGATAAAGACGATATCTCCCCGGTAGGTGGGCGGCATCCAGTTGAAGTCCCAGTGTTTCAAGAACAGCCGGTAGGACGGGTTGTGCGATTTGACCCGGGCTTCCCAGGCTCGGGCCGCTTCGTCATCGACCGGAATTCCCCATCCCGGCTTGTCGGACTCCCGGTACCATTCGACATCCACTCCGAACCCGATGACGCAGGGATGATGCTTGTAGCGGCCGAGCACCAGGTCGATGAGGGTCGGAAGGTCGGCCTGGGCCGGCTCCACCTGGAGGAAGACCTGAGTGCCGGTCTTATCGAAGTGGCTCAGGAATTCCTCGTGCTTGTCGGTCTCCGCGAACTCTATATTGGGATAGGCTTGGCCGTCGGAAGGGAAGAAGAGCCGGCAGGCCGTCGGCCGCTTGAGCTCTCCGACAATCCAGATCGCACCGCGGGTCGAGCCCGGAAAACGGCTGTTCATGGCATCGATGGCCTTCTGCCAGCCGGAGGGTTCCGGGAACGGCTTGATTCCGTAATTGGATGACCGGACGCCCGCAAAAACGACGTTCCTGGGTGCGGGCGGTGCCTCCGGCGGCTGGACCTCCGCCTTTTTCCGGCATCCTTCGGCCAGGGCCGCGGTTCCGATAACCAGGATCACGGCAAGCGTTCTCTTTTTCATAAACACTCTCCTCGGGTACGAGACGGCTCTATTATCTTTCAAACCTATGGCCCTCGGTCAATCATTTCTTGATCGAGGCATCCGGCGGCAGACGGAGCTTTTTGTAGAGTTCCCGTCTGCCTTCCTTGTCTTTCTCCATGACCTCGCGGGCATAACCCGCAACGGCCCGGGCCTCGGCCCGCGGGACGATGACGACACCGTCGCCGTCCGCGACCACAACGTCTCCGGGCATCACCAGCACTCCGCCGATGGCCACCGGCCGGTTGACGGACTCGATCTCGTTTCTCCCGGGCCGGATCCCGCGCCCCCTCAGGCGCAGGTATAAAGGCACCCTCTCAATCACGATCTCATCGGTGTCCCGGGCCGCAGCGTCTGTGACGACACCGACGCAGCCGCGCGCCTTCCAGTCCATGATGTTATAAGAGCCGATGGTGCCGACGTCGGCCTCCTCGACGTCATCGATCACCAGGGCCGTGCCCTGGCGGATCAGGTCGGCGAACGGTTCTGATGAGTAGTGAGTATAAAAATCACCCTCCCAAACATCGAACTCTTCCGGAGCCATCTTCCCCGCGTGGGGCCTCTGCGTGGGAACATAGCGCGCCGTCACGGCGATGCCGACGATCCGATGGGTGAAATTCCTGGTGTCGGTCCAGAGCGGCAGAATCGCCGGGTTCACCAGTCCGATCCCGGGGAGTCCGGCTTTGTCCATCCCGTCCGAGACGTCCGCCACCCGCAGGCCCGAAAAGAGCTTCAAGAGCTCCTGGTCCTCTTCCTGGGAATAGACACGGACCGAAAGGAATCCCTTCCCGGCCCGGAAGTCTTCCTCAGCGGGTCCTTCTGATCCGTGGAGAGCTCCATGTGGCAAGAGCCCGAGGCCGATAACAAAAAGCAAAAGCCGCCGTTTTTTCATCGGTTTTTCCCTCCTCATCACTTTTTTATGTCAGCGATTGGACCTGTTTCCGACCCTGGCCGGCCTGGCCAAAATCCCCGGGTATGGGCCAATAGAGGCGAGCAAAGCAACCAGGAGAGAAAGTCGAACCCCAAGGTTTTTCATTGCCGGCATGCTTCTAAAATATACTCAGGCGGCTCTCGAATTCAAGCAGATTCGGGAAGGGGCAAGCATCTTCTCTGTGTGATGAATAACTTGGGAATGGAGAAGCGACCTCGAAGGCTCGGGGCAGTGGCATCGAAACCGCGCCCGTTTTCTCCCAGCGCGGAAATTGTCATTGATTATATGAAAGCGCTGCAGTCCCTCCAAGAAAAGAGATATAAAAGGAGGGAGGAGGAACTGCAGCATGAACCGATATTTTGGGTGCGATGCGCACAA
>DATKXS010000097.1:0-7329 GCA_035528895.1 Candidatus Desulfaltia sp. | reverse complement strand
GGGAATACGAACGGTCGAGATCGGCGGCGTGATGTTCGCTAAGGATAAAAAAGGCCGGGGAAAGGCGAGCTATCCCAAGCTGGAGCTGGTCCGCCTCTCCATCCCCCGCCGGGTCTACACGGTGTCCCACCTGAATTATGTCGCTGAGGCATTGGCAGAGCTTTACAGGAATAGAGACAAGGTCCGCGGCCTGAGGATCGTCGAGCAGGCCCCGCAGCTCAGGCACTTCACGGTGCGGATGGAAGAAGTCTAGCGGATCCGATAGAACCACATCAGGGGAATCCAGAGCTGATGGGCGTAAGGGATCCGTTTGTGGTTGACCAGGACCTCGGTCGTGTCCCACTCGTGGACGAGATTAAACAGGGCGAAGAGCTCGTCGGCCTGGGCAGGGGTGTAGGTGGCCGAGTGGCGGACCCATTCGCCGCTCCCTTCTTCGGTGTAGGCGGGATTTCTCTTGGCCAGGTCGACCGCCTTCTCGTAATCGGCCGACGGCTTGTGGCCGAATACCAGGGTGATTTTGAACTCTTTAACTTTGGTGCTCGGATGGAGGATGTCGGCCAGTTTTTCTTCCGCGGCCTTGTCGTCGCTCATCGCCCCGATTTATAAGCCAGCCGCGCTGTTTTGTCAAATTGGCTCGGGGCAGTGGCATCGAAACCGCGCCCGTTTTCTCCCATCGCCTTTTTGGGGGGAAAAAGCAACGCTTCTTCCCCTCCAACGTTCGCGTTGCTCACTGCCCCCCTTCTCGGACTTCGTCCTCCGACCAAGGGGGCCATCCCCCTTGGAACCCCCGCTGATTCGCAGAGCAAATCAGCAAAACGGGCTCGATCCACTGTCTTCTTTTTACCAAGGCTCGGGATGTATGCTGAGAAGTCCGTATGAGCGACGAGCGGGCAGGGTTCCGCGAAGCGGAGAGCAAGGAGCGAATCGAGCAAGATTTCCTCGCTGGGGAAATCGCAGCGTGACTTCGAGGCATACATCCCGAGCCTTCCGCATTTCTGAATTCGGTATCGTATCCTCTGAATTTCTCACTTCCGGGTCTTGACCAGGACCCGGTCGTAGATCGACAGTCCGACCATCGAGACGACGCCGATGCCGGCGATGATCAGCCACATGGCCAGCGGGTTGACGGCCTCGCCCGCCTGGGCGGGCTCGGAGATAAACCGTTCGAAGAGGCGTCCTCCCAGGGGGCCGCCGAAGATGCTTCCTATGGCGATGGGCAGGTTGGCGTATCCGAGATAGAGCCCCTCCTGGCCTTTCGGCGCGATCCCGCCGATGTACTCGTAGATGCGTGGAGAAGCCATCATCTCGCCCACGGCCATGGAGGCGATCGAGACGATGAGGACCATACCCGCGGCCGGCAGGGCCAGGCCGAGAAGGCTCACTTTCTGAGTCAGGTCGGGGAGGAAGAGCGCCGGCAGGACGTTGAGCAGCATCCCGGCCGTGGTCACGCCCACTCCGAAAAGGATGGATTTGACCGGCGTCCACTTTTTGACCATCCGGGTGATGAGGAGCTGGAAGCAGACGATCATTACGGGATTGGCCAGCGTGTAGATCTCGACGGGAGCATTGGGGTCGATGTAGCGCAGGAAGAGCGGCATGAGGTTGTAGAGTTGGACGTAGAGGAACCAGAAGAGGCCGATGACGACCAGGAAGAAGACGAATCTGAAGTTACTGAGGACGATAAAGATGCCGAGAATCGCCTGGCCTAAGGTTTTTTTCTCGACCTTCTGATCGTCCTTTTTGCCGTCGCTGACATATTCCGGCTCGCGGTAAATGAAAATGACGACGAACAAGCCGGTGAGGGCGAAGATCGTCGCGGCGTAGGTGAAGATGGCGGGGATGCCCAGGTTGGTTCGGATGAAATAGGAAACGCCGCGGCCGCTGATCGAGCCGATGTTGATGATCATGTAGAAGATACCGAAGCCCAGGGTGGCCCACCGCCCCGCTGTTTTCTGGACCGTGCCGGCGATGCAGGGCTTGACGATTGACCCTCCGACGCCGATAAGGACGATCCCGAAAACCGCCGGGACGACGTAATCTGTGGGCTGGGCGCCAAGTTTTCCGGCCACGGCCGGCCAGAATCCCTGGATGTTCCCCATGACTGCGTAGCCCAGCGAGATCATCACGAAGGAGATGGTGAGCGAACGCTTGAACCCGAACTTGTCCGCCAGCGTGCCGGAGAGGATGGGGAGGAAATAGATGAGACCCCAGAGAAGCGATCCGTTGAGGAAGGTGGCGAAGACCGGCCGCATACCTAGGATCTCGTGGAGATAGATGACCATGAAGGGGGCCATCGAGTAGTAGGCCGCCCGCTCGAAGAGCTCGATGGTGTTAGCCGTCCAGAACGAGCGCGGGAATTTCGGCTTGGCCTGACCCATCTGTTCATCTGGCATTTGGATTCTCCTTCCGGGGACCGGTTTCGAGAAGCGACCATATCATTAATAAAATACAGGCCGAATATCAATAAAAAAAATTGAAACCCTGACCTATCCACCCAAGAGAATGGATTGATCGGTGTATCCCATTCCATCCACTCCGATCAGCACGCCAAGGCGAGGGTTTGGCGTTCGGAAGCCCGTCGACGACTGAGCGGGCAGGGTTTCTCGACTAAAAGGAGAGAAGAGCGAAGGAGGAGGTCGGAGGGAGCTTCCTCGCTGGGGAAGCGACCGGGCTGATGAACGCTGAACCCGAGCCTCTATAATATCAACATGCAGTCGCCGTAGCTGTAAAACCGGTATTTTTCTCGGACCGCATCTTCATAGGCTCGGAGGATCAACTCCCGGCCGGCGAACGCGGACACCAGCATCAGGAGCGTGGAGCGGGGGAGATGGAAATTAGTCAGCAGCCTGTCCACCACCCCGAATTCGAACCCGGGACGGATGAAAAGGTCGGTCGACCGCGTCCCTTTGAGGAGGCGGCTGTCCTGCCAGGCGCTCTCCAGGGCCCGGACGACGGTCGTGCCCACCGCGAAGACCGGCCGGCCTTCTTCCTTGGCAGAACCGATCGTCCGGGCCGTTTTTGGACCGATTGTGTACCGCTCGGAAAGCATCCGGTGGTTTTCGAGGCGATCGGCCTCGACTGGCTGAAAGGTCGCCTGGCCGACTTCGAGGTTGACCGGGCAGACCACGGCGCCCTTTCCCTTGATTTCCCCCAGGACCGCGGGTGTGAAGTGAAGTCCGGCCGTGGGCGCGGCGATCGCCCCCTCGTGGCGGGCAAAAACCGTCTGGTATCTCTTTCGGTCGAGCTTCCTGAGCCCGGACTCCTCCTTTTTCCGCTTGATGTAGGGTGGGAGCGGGGCGTAGCCGATCTCTTTCAGTCGCCCCAAGACGTCGGCTGAGGAGAAACGCAGCAAACATTTTCCCCGCGGCTCCACGCCCACGACTTCCCCCTCGAATCCGGGAGCGAAGACCACCCGGCTTCCCGGATGGATCCTTCTCGCCGGCCGGCAGAGCACCTCCCAGATCCCTTTTTCTTTTTCCCGGAGGAAGAGGAACTCGACCTCCCGGCCGTCCTTTTTTCCCCAGGTTTTGGCCGGGATGACCCTGGCGGTGTTGAGGACGAGGACGTCTCCCCGCCGCAGGTACCGAGGGAGGTTCTTGAAGCGGTCGTGGGCGATCTTTTCTTCCTGCCGGAAGATGACCATCATCCGGGAATCGTCCCTCCGGGGAAGAGGTCTTTGGGCGATGAGTTCGGGAGGGAGTCGGTAATCGAAAGCGGAGACCAACATCTTCTTTATTGAGACACGAACGGAAATAAGGGGACACAAAACTTAATTCATTACTGGAGAGACGTCTGCCAGATTTTTCGCTGAATTAAGTATTGTGTCCCCTTATAGCCATGTCCCCGAATTTTATTCCTTGAAGAGCTTTTTCTGGGAACGGGACGGAGAGCTCGGCGCCGGGAACCCGAGGTGCTCGTAGGCCCGTGGGGTGATCTTCCGCCCGCGGATGGTCCTTTCCAAAAAGCCGATCCGCATCAGGAAGGGCTCGTAGATCGATTCGATAGTGTCCTTTTCCTCGTCGATCGCGGCGGCGATGGTGGTAATCCCGACCGGACCGCCGCTGAAATTCTCGATGATGGTCGTCAATATCTTTCGGTCGACCTCGTCGAGCCCGAGGGAATCCACCTCCATCATGTCCAGCGCCGTCTCGGCCTCCCTGGCGGTGATGACTCCATCCGCCTTGACGTCGACGTAATCGCGCACCCGGCGCAGCAGCCGGTTGGCCACCCGCGGTGTGCCCCGCGAGCGCCGGGCGATCTGCTCGGCGCCGCCGTCGTCGATGGCCACACTCAGCAGCTCCGCCGACCTCCGGATGATCCTGTTCAGGTCCTCGTCCCGGTAATAATCCAGCCTGTAAATAATGCCGAACCGGCCGCGCAGCGGAGCCGTGATCCGGCCGGCCCGGGTGGTCGCGCCGATCAGGGTGAACCTCTTGAGCTGGAGCTTGTGGCTGCGGGCGCTGGGGCCCTGGCCGATGATGATGTCGAGGCTGTAATCCTCCATGGCCGAGTAGAGGAGCTCTTCGACCGAAGGATGGAGCCGGTGGATCTCGTCGATGAAGAGGACCTCTTTCTTCTGCAGGTTGGTCAGGATGGCCGAAAGATCCCCGATCCGCTCGATGACCGGGCCCGAGGTCGGCTTGATCGCAACCTCCAACTCCTTGGCAATGAGGTAGGCGAGGCTCGTCTTGCCGAGCCCCGGCGGTCCGTAGAGCAGCACATGGTCGAGATGCTCGCCCCTTTTTTTGGCCGCCTTGATGAAAATGTGCAGGTTGGCCTTGATCGTCTCCTGCCCCACGAACTCGTCGAATGTCCGGGGCCGAAGGCTGTCCTCGAATTGGATGTCCTCTTTGGTTCGGACAGGGGTCAGGACGGCCGGCATTTTCTGTTCTCTCATACCCTGGCCAGCTTTCTCAAGCACTCTCGAAGCAGCTTCTCTATCCCCGCCTCAGCCTTGAGGGCCCGGAGGGTCTGGTCGACAACGCCCTCGACCTCTTTCCGCCGAAACCCCATGTTCATCAGAGCCGCGATGAGGTCCTCCCTTTCTCTGGAGCCGCGGCCGGCGACGACTTTTTCCCTCTTTTCCAGCTTTTCCTGGAGCTCCAGGGCGATCCGCGTGGCCAGCTTTTTGCCGATCCCGGGGATGAGGGTGATGCGGGCGACGTCGCTGCGCTCGACGGCCGCTTCGAGCTCGGCCGGGCCGATCCCCGAAAGGACGTTCAAGGCGACTTTGGGCCCGATCCCCGATATGCTGATGAGCTTCAGGAAGATGTCCTTCTCCGCAGCGGTGGAAAAGCCGAACAGAGAGAGGGAGCTGTCCGTGAGATGCGTGTAGATGCAAAGCTCGCAGGGGCTTCCTTCCTCCGCCAATTGCAGATAGGTCGAGAGGGGGATGAAGGCGCAGTAGCCGACCCCGCTGATATCGATGATAACCTGGCCCGGCGTTTTCTGACGGATCGTTCCTTTGAGATAGGCGATCACCGGCGTCCTCCGCCGGCCGACTCCTCCACGGTCTTCTGGAACATCCGGGTATTGACGTGGCAGATCGCCGCTGCCAGGGCGTCGGAGGCATCGACCTCCACCTCGCCTTCGATGTGGAGCAGCGCCTTGACCATCGCCTTGACCTGCTGCTTTTCGGCCTGGCCGTAACCCGTGACGGCCTTCTTGATCTCCAAGGCCGAGTACTCGAAGAGCGCACGGCCGCTCGCAGCCACGGCCACCAGCACCGCGCCCCTCACCTGGCCGAGGGCGATGGCCGTCTTGATGTTCTGGGCATAGAAAGGGCTTTCGATGGCCACCTCGTCGGGAGTGTGGGCGGCGATGATCTTGCCCACTTCCCGTCCGATCTCGTGGAGTTTCAGGTGAAACGGCAGGCGCCGCGACGGCCTGATGGCGCCGAAAGTCCGCACTCCATAGCCGATCTCGTCGGAATCGATGATACCGAACCCCGTGGCCTGACTGCCGGGATCGATGCCGAGAACCCTCATGGGTGCGTCTCAGGCCGAGAAGCTGGCGATCTCCTCTTCCGAAATGTCGAAGTTGGCCCAGACGTGCTGGACATCGTCGTGGTCCTCGAGCTCCTCCATCAGTCGGAGAAGCTGCTGAGCCGGCTTGCCCTCGAGCTTGACGTAGTTCTGGGGGATGTAGCTGAGGTTGGAGGTGTCGATCTCGATGTTGTTCTGCTTCAGGGCATCGACGACGGCGTCATAGCTTTCCGGAGGGGTGAAGATCTCCCAGTTGCTACCGTCGTCCTGGAGGTCTTCGGCGCCGCTGGAGAGGGCGATATCCATGAGCGTCTCCTCCGAGGTCTTGGACTTCTCGATGACGATGTAGCCCTTACGCTTGAACATCCAGGCAACGCACCCGGATTCGCCGATCCGGCCGCCGTTCTTGGTGAAGATGTGCCGAAGCTCGGAAACGGTCCGGTTCTTGTTGTCTGAGAGGACCTCGACAAGGATGGCGACGCCGCTAGAGCCGTAGCCTTCGTAGGTGATTTCTTCAAAGGAAGAGCCCTCGAGCTGGCCGGTGCCCTTGAGGATGGCTCGCTTGATGTTGTCGGCCGGCATGTTCACCGCCCGGGCGTCGGTTACGGCCTTGCGCAGGCGGGGGTTGATGTCGGGGTCGCCGCCTCCGGCTCGGGCCGCCACGCTTAGCTCGCGGATAATCTTAGTGAATATCTTGCCGCGCTTGGAGTCGGCCGCCGCCTTTTTATGTTTGATTGAATGCCATTTGGAATGTCCGGACATGAGTTTCTCCTTGGGTAGTTATCCCGTAAAATTTTAACACAAAAACAGGGGAGCATGCAACGCTTCTCCCTTTCCGCATGGTATAATAAATTCATGGCCAAAGACGTTGTTTGCGGAATGGAGGTCCATGAGGACAAGGCCGCCGCGACTACGGAATACGGCGGCAAAACATACTATTTCTGTTCGGAACACTGCAAGAGGGAATTCGACCGGGACCCGGAAAAATATCTCTCTCCCACCTGGATTCCTGTTGAAATGCCGGATTCCGGTGACGTCGCTCACGGCGAAAATAAAGACGCCCTGAAGGGGGAAGAGGCCGCCGCCGGGGCGCGGCGGATCGACCTGCCCGTCCGGGGGATGAGCTGCGCCGGCTGTGCCGCCAACATCCAGAAGAACCTCGGCCTGCTCAAGGGGGTAGACAAGGCCAATGTCAACTTCGCCAACTCCATGGCCACCGTCATCTTCGACCCCGGCGTCGTCAAACCGGACGCCTTTATCTCTTCCATCCGGGAGATAGGCTACGATGTCGGCACGGTGACGATCGAAATCCCCATCGAGGGCATTGTCTGCGCCTCCTGCGTCC
>DATKXS010000096.1:0-2494 GCA_035528895.1 Candidatus Desulfaltia sp. | reverse complement strand
TTACGGGAATCCTGTTTTTCCTGGTCTGTGGCCTCGGACTCGGGCTCCTGATCTCGACGATCGCTTCTACCCAGCAGGTGGCCTTCATGCTGGCCGTCATCACGACGATGCTGCCGACTTTCATCCTCTCCGGGTTTATCTTCCCTATACGCAACATGCCTGTATTCATCCAGGCCGTGACTTATCTCATCCCGGCCAGGTATTTTCTAGTTATACTCCGGGGCATCATGCTCAAGGGAGTCGGCCTCAGCGCCTTTGGCGGGGAGATGGCAATCCTGGCGGGTTTCGCCGTCCTCACCCTGATTCTCAGCTCGGTGCGGATGAGCAAAACACTAAAGAAAGGATAGCATCGAGGAAGGGAGGATGCGTAAGGTCGGACACATCATCCGCAAGGAGTTCATCCAGCTCCGACGGGACCGGCGGATGTTCTTCATTATCTTCTTCTCGCCCATCCTCCAGCTCATCCTGCTGGGGTACGCGGCCAACCTGGACATCAAGAACATCCCGGTTGTCTTCTGTGACCTGGACGCCTCTTTGGCCAGCCGCGATTTCATCGCCCGCTTCCCCTCATCCGGCTATTTCACGGTGGAGGCGACGCTTGATCGCATCGATGACGTAGACGCCTATATCGACAGGGGTGAGGCCTCTCTGGCTTTGATCATCCCCAGAGGAATGGGAAGGAAACTCGCCGGCCGAAAGCCCGTTTCCATCGAGGTCATCGTGGACGGCTCCGAAAGCCAGACGGCCATCGTCGGACTCAACTACGCAACTATGATCGGTCTGAAGTACTCCCGCCAGATTCTTCTCGAAAGGCTGGAACAGTCCTCTCCCGCTTTTTCGCCACCGAAAGTCGAGCCGGAGGTCAGAGTCTGGTACAACCCGGAACTCCGCAGCCGCAACTTCATGATCCCAGGCGTCCTGGCCATGGTCCTGATGATCGTCACCATGATGTTGACCTCTCTGGGTATCGTTAAGGAGAGGGAGCAGGGGACGATGGAGCAGCTCATGGTCACACCCATCCGGGCGCACGAGCTCATCCTGGGCAAGCTCCTGCCGTTCTTCCTGATCGGACTTATCGAGATCGGTGTCGTCGTGGCCGTGGCGGTCTTCTGGTTCGGAGTCCCGATCAAGGGAAGCTTCTGGCTCCTCTTCGGTCTTAGTCCGACGTTTATGCTGACCACCCTGGGTTTGGGCTTGTTCATCTCCACGATCTCCCGCAACCAGCAGCAGGCCATGCTGACGGCCGTCTTCTTCATCCTTCCGCAGATCATCCTCTCGGGGTTTGTCTTTCCCATCGAAAACATGCCGCGCTTTATCCAATGGCTGACCTATGTCGTTCCCCTGCGCTATTTTCTGGTCATCATCCGCGGCCTCTTCCTCAAGGCCGCCGGCTGGGATGCTCTCTGGGATGAAACCATGGCTTTGGTCGTCTTCGGAATGGTCATCCTCGGCCTGAGCGTCCTCCGCTTCCACAAAAGACTTCAATAAGCCCTGGAGGAATAAAGCTCTTCTGCTTTGCTTAGAAAGAGGGAAAATGGTATCTTTCCTGGAGAAATCGTGAGGCCAAACATGAGATTTTCTGTTCAAAAAGCTCTCGTTTTTTCTCTGGCACTTCTCGCCTTTTCCGGGTGCGGCCCGAGTTCATCCAAGACAAGCAAACCGGAGGAAGCCGGGCTTTCAGGGAAACATTTACGTCTCCTCGACGGCATGATCAACAACGCGATCGCCCGCAAGGATTTCCCCGGCGCCGTCGTCCTTATCGGGAGAAAAGGGAAGACCGTCTTCCGGAAAGCCTACGGAGAGAGCCAGTGGGTGCCGGAGCGCAAGCCTTTGGACGAGACGATGATCTTCGACTTGGCTTCGATCACCAAACCCGTGGCCACGGCCACATCTTTCCTGATCCTGGTCGAGGAGGGAAAGATCAGCCTCGACGAAAAGGTCAAGGAATACGTGCCCGGATTCGCCCCTTACATCGACCTTTTCGGGAAGCCCGGTGAAGATGCCCGGATCTGGCATCTTCTGACCCACACATCGGGCCTGCCTCCCTATGCCGAAGTGCCCGAGGTGGAGGAGGCGTTGGGGCGGCCCTGCACAACCGCTCAGCTCGTCGGTTACATCGCAGAGCTCCCCAAGACCGACCCGCCGGGCACGGCTTTTCATTATAGCTGTCTTGGATATATCACGCTGGCTCACATCCTGAACATAGTCAGCGGCCAGGACATTGCCGCGTTCAGCGAAGAACGGATCTTCAAGCCCCTGAAAATGAAACACACCTTTTTTACTCTTCCTGAAAAATTCCGAAGCATCTGCGTCCCTACAGAGGTCGTCGACAAGAAACCACTCATCGGCGTCGTCCATGATCCGCTGGCCCGGCTCCAGGGAGGGATCTCGGGTAATGCGGGCCTTTTTTCCACGGCCGACGACCTGGCCATTTTCGCCAGGATGATGCTCGACAAGGGAAGCTTCAAGGGCGGCCGGATCCTGAGCCCGCTCG
>DATKXS010000095.1:0-12025 GCA_035528895.1 Candidatus Desulfaltia sp. | reverse complement strand
AAGCGATTATTGACCGACCATTCAATGACTTTTTCTAGCATCTCTTTCTCCGGATATCGGCTGGCTGCATAGTCTTCAGCTCACTGAGACACAGGGGCGGACCCCCGGATTATTTTTTCTTGACCTTCTCCACCTTCATGCCGCACTCGGGACATTTTCCGTCGGGGTCGGTCGTCAGGAATTCCGGATGCATGGAACAGGTGTAGAACTCGGCCTTATCGAGATTGACCTTATCGCCGAGCTGTTTGGCGGGGACGACAGCCATCCCGCAATCCGGGCAGCTCGCCTTCGGGTCTGTCGTTATAAAATCGGGATGCATCGGACAGGCGTAGAGCTTGGAGACATCCATATGGAGCTTAATCTGTTCTTCCCCCTGGCTGGTTTTTTCAGGAGGCTTGGGCATGGGCATTTCGATCGGAGCTTCCTGAGTCCCGGGCTTGGATTCTTGCATTTCCATCGAGGATGCCCGGGCCTTTCCCGCGCTGGCGGCCCTCATCTTCGCTATGGCCTCCCTGGTCCGGCTCTCCGAATCCAACAAAAACTGCCCCGAAACCACAACCTGCTCCTCATCGAAAAGGCCGGAGATAACCTGAACAAACCCATCATCGGACTCAGCGCCTGTTTTCACCTCGCGGGGCTCGAACACTCCCTCTCCTTTGCTCACGAAAACGATGTCCCGGGTCCCAGAATGGAGGACGGCTTCGGCAGGAACAGCCAGGGAAGCGCTGATCGTCGGAGCAAAAATCCGGACCGTGGCGTACATATCCGGCTTCAAGATCAGCTCGGGATTGTTGAATATCAGTCTGACATTGTTCGCCTGCGACCTCCGGTCAAGGTAGGGATAAATAAAATCGACTTTGCCTTCGAGTTTGTACTCCGGCCGATAATCCAGTTCGAGTTGCGCTTTCTGCCCCAACCGGAGAAGCGGTATCTCTGATTCATAGACAGCCGCTTCCACCCAAATCTTGCTCAGGTCGGCGATATGGAGCAGGTCCATTCCCGGTCCGACTTTGTCGCCTTCGACCACAGCCTTGTGGGTGACAACCCCGCTCAGCTGTGATTTCAAGGGAACGGTCCGCCGCACCTTGCCTGATTGTTCAATCCTATCGATCTCGGGTTCGGAGATATCCCAGTACTTGAGGCGGTCTCGGGCCACGGTGACCATCCTTTGGGCATTCTGGCGGATATTCTCATAAGGGCTTTCCATCAGTTTCTTGTAATTTTTTAAGGCCAGCAAGTATTCTTCCTGAGTGGAAACGAGCTCGGGCGAATAGATCTCCAAGAGCGGGTCGCCCCGGCGGATATTCTGTCCGACCGTGTTGACGTATAACTTTTCTATCCAACCGCTAATCTTTGTGTTGACCGAAAATTCTTTATCCTGCGCATAGGTGACCTTACCGAAAGCGCGAATCACGGCCGAAATATCCCGGCGCTCGACCGGGGCGACGCGCAGGTTCATGTTTTGCTGCACGGCGGCGTTTATGGTCATGCTCCCGGCTCCTCCCGCCTCTTCCCCTTCATAGACCGGAATCAGGTCCATGCCCATCTTGGACTTGCCCGGATGGTCGTAGATTTCGGTCGGGTCCATGGGGGCCCGCCAATACAGGATCTTGCGCTCCTTTTCCGGCGTCCCCGCTGCCGTCCCTGTTTGGCCGGAAGCAGTGCTTTTGATAGGTGTGAGCTTCATCCCGCAAATCGGGCAATTCCCTGGCTTATCCGAAATGACTTCCGGATGCATGCCGCAGGAATAGAGTTGTTTTCCCTCCGCCTGAGAAGTGATCGACGCGGTTTTCGGCCTCGGCATCAAAAAATATATTGCCGTCGCTCCGATGAGAATCCCTACCAACAGAAAAACTATCGACTTAGACCTCATGTCCGACTCCTTTGAATACTGTTTTCATTTCGTCGCTTCCCTGCCGATGGCGAGCTCATAACCGGCCAAGGCTTTCCGGTAATCGGCCAGGGCGAAGAAATACTGGAGCTCGTAGTTTTCGACCATCATCCAATTGTTGATGAGAGTCAAGAAATCAACCTTGCCCACCTGATATCCCGCCAGGGCCGATTCCAGCGATTGTTGGGCCTGGATGAGGATGCCTCCTTGATAGAGCTCAACCCTCTTTCTATTCCGTTCGAGGTCCGCTTTCAGGCTTTCTATCTCGGCCAGGACCCCGGCCCGCGCATTTTCGTATTCGGCGGCCACGGCGGCCCTATCCAGTTCCTTCTCCGCCACCTTGGCCCCCTGCTTGCGCTTATAGTAAAGAGGGATATTCAAGGAAACCGTGACGGAAAAAAAGTCGTGCATGATCATCCCGTTGGCCAGGTTATCTCGCTGATTGTAGCTTGTTCCCAGAGTGAAGTTGGGCCAATAATCGCGGCGAGTGAGTTTAACGGCGGCTTCAGCTCTGCCCATCCTTTCTTTCCAGGCTCTTAAAAGCGGCCTTCTCTCCTCGACCTCACTCAGCGAGACGAGAGGCAGCGGATCCTCCAGCAAAGCCAGATCTTTGGGCGTTAGCTCAAACGGCGAATCCGGGTCCCTGTTCAAGAGCGCATTCAGCAGGGCCGTGCCGGCCACCCTTTTCTGCTCCCACATGATCAAATCGTCTTCGAGCTTGGAGAGCTCAACCTGAGCGCGGAGAACATCCTGCTGAAGGCCGGAACCGGTGGCGTACTTGATTTCGGTCACCTGGACAAACTGCTTCATCAGGGCTTTGTTTTTTTCGATCGTTTCCCGGGCCCGGTCGATAGCATATAAGTCATAATAGGCCCGCTTGACCATCTGGATGATCTGGTTGCGGACTTCTTGCTGCTGAAATTTGACTGCAGCGGCTTCGTATTCGGCCATATCCGTAGCCAGGGCCAATTTCCCCGGAAACGGAAACATCTGCATAAGAGAGACGAGCTTCCCGGTCATCGGCTCCTGGTTGAAGGCAAAGCTATTGACCGGCAGGTTCATCGCGCCCAGGGTGAGCTGCGGGTCCGGCAGGGCTCCGGACTGAGGGATGGCCTTCTCGGCCGCCAGCGTCCGCTGGACCGCGGCCTCGAGCCTGGGATTATTTTCCAGCGCCTCTTTGATCAATCCCGAAAGAATAGAGTTCTCCCCGGGTCCGCTTTGAGAAAAGACAGGGAATGCATTCAAGGTGACCGCCAGGACCAGTAAACAAATAATGGTCTTGTTCATTATTCACCCTCCCTTCTGAGTTTTTTGCGCAGAGCACCGGAATCGTCCCGAACCATTGACCGGCGCCTCGGAATTCCCTCAGGCCCACTTGTCTTAGAGTCAATACTTTCTGAACTTGCGCAGGACATCGATGATCTCATTTATTTTTTTTATCCTGTCTTCCTTGGTCCCCTTGGCGAACGAGTGGTCCACGCAGCCTCGCAGGTGTCTTTGGAGGATCCTTTCCTCGACTCCCTCGATGGCCCCGACGATGGAATTGATCTGAGTCAGGATGTCGACACAGTACCTCTTTTCCTCGATCATCTTCTGGATGCCGCGGATTTGTCCCTCGATCCTTCTGAGCCGGGTCAATTCCTCTTCATGGGTTGTTATCTGTTTCATGATCCAAGACCTCCGTCTTGAATATACCATACCCCCCTATGGTAAGTCAAACCAGTGGATTTTCCTTTCCTGATGAATGACCTTAGCTTGAGCGGAAAAGGAAATCAAGCCGACAAACAGAAAGGGATATTCCAGAAGAAATGCATTCGGCTTCTAATCGAGTTCTAATTCCCCTTGCTTGGCCAGGCGGGCGGCCCAGCCGCCGCCGGGCGCCAGCCGGACTTTCACCCGGTCGCCGGCCTTGATGACGGTACTCGTCTTGGTGTAGTCGCTCGCGTACTTCGAAGCGTTCACACCATCCGCATAGATCTCGGCCTTATATTCCCCGCCATCCAGAAATCCGAAATTGACCTCGAGCTCGCGCGGCGTCCAGTCGGTCATCGCCCCAACATACCACTCCTCCCCGCTTTTCCGGGCGACGATGATGTAGTCCCCGACCTTGGCATCGAGCGCCACGGTCTCGTCCCAGACGGTCGGTACCTTGGCGAGGAAGTCCATGACCTCCGGTTCGCGCCCATAGGCCGAGGGGGAATCGCAGAGCATCTGGAAGGGGCTCTCGTAGACGACAAACATAGCCATTTGGTGGCAGCGGGTCCCCTGGCTCATCGGCTCGGAGAAGACCGGCTTAAAATTCTTCTCGGCGGCGTTACGCATCGCCCCCGGCGTAAAGTCCATCGGCCCAGCCAGCATCCGGATAAAAGGAATGAGGAGGTCGTGCTCGGGGGTTACCTGGTTGCTCCACTTGCTGTACTCGAGTCCCAGGACGCCTTCCCGGGTCAGGATGTTGGGGAATTCGCGCCGCAGGCCCGTCGGCTTGAAGGCCCCGTGGAAATCGACGACGAGCTTCCTCTTGGCCGCCTCGGCCGCCACCCTTCTGTAATAGTTGACCACCTTCTGGTCGTCCCGGTCCATGAAATCGACCTTGATCCCCTTGACGCCCCATTTCTCGAAGAGGTCCAGGGCTTCCTGGAGCTGGCGGTCGAGGGTCAGCCAGACGCACCAGAGGACCAGGCCGACGTTCTTCTCGCGCCCATAAGCCAGAAGCTCCGGCATGTCAATCGCCGGGTTGGTCTTGAGGAGGTCCGCCGGGTCCGACCAGCCCTCGTCGAGGATGATGTATTCGATCCCGTAGCGGGCCGCAAAATCGATGTAGTGTTTGTAGGTCTTGGTGTTGATCCCCGATTCGAAATCGACGCCGAAGAGGTTGAGGGCGTTCCACCAGTCCCAGGCGACCTTGCCGGGTTTGATCCAGGACGTATCCTCGAGCGCGCACGGCCCGGCCAGCCGGTAGACGATGTCGTTCTCGACGAGCTCGCCGTCCCGGCGGGCGATCGCCAGGACGCGCCAGGGGAACTCTCGAGTCCCCGTCGTCTCGGCGATGTGGTCGGCCCTCTCGGTGACGGCCAGCGTCCGGTCCCGCTTCTGCTCTTCCTTCAGCGGGTAGGCGGCGAACTTGCCGGAAAGCGCCGGCGAGCCATCCTTTGAACCCATAAGGTAGAGCCCGGGATAGTCGTCCAGGTCGGCCTCGGTGATCGCCACCTTGGGGCCGTCCTGGATATCGACTAGGACGGGCAGAAAGGCCATCTTCTCCGCTGTGATCTGGCTGAGCGGGAGATAGGAATAATTGCGCTCGAACGAGCTGAGGAAGGAGTCGACGACGGGGAAATACACAAAATGGTCCCCGCCGAACTGGAAGCCGGCTTCTTCCGATACCACCTTCACCCGGCCTTTGAGCCTGGTGAAAAAACGGTAGGCGACGCCGTCATCATAGGCCCGGAAGATGAGGCCATAGCTCCCTTTGAAATTGAACACGGCTTCATTGTAACGGTCGGTGATGACCGCCCTCTTTTCCCGAACGGGGGGGATGATCTTCTCGTTGGCCGACCTCGTCTTGACGCCGGAAAGACGCGCCTCCTTCCCCAGGACCCCGGCTCTTTCGATGGTCAAGGAAATGGGGGACAGGCTCAGGATCTCTTTCCCATCACAAGAAACCGAGTAGGAAATTTCTCGGTCGACGTGGATGATGACCTTGATTTTCTTGTCCGGCGAATAGAGCTCGTAGGTCTTAGCAAAGAGAGACGTCCCCGCCCAAGCCAGGAGAAGAATAAAGACGAGGCAGGCCAGGCTTGCCCTATGAGTCACTATCATCATAACCTCCTGCGAAGCATGCAAACGATGGAAACCCCCTCCTCCCGACCTCCTCCCACCCGGGGAGGAGGATATGTGGGTTCGCTGCCCGTTTCCTCCCCACACGTGGGAGAGGAAAAGGGAGAAGGGGATTCTCTCGAAATGGCCCATTGACGAGTCTCGGTTCACTTATGAAAATGCACAGTCCAGGCGACTTCCCGGCTTTGATCGGACTTCAGGCTGACGCGCAACACCGCTCCTTCCCATTCGGTCTTGATAAGGGATGCAGCGGCGCATTCGGCGCGATCAAAGACATAACCGGGCGGAACGGAAATAAATAGCTCATAAGCATCTCCTCCCACAACTCGGCTCTTACCGGACAACCGGTTGTTTTCCCATATGACGTCGACGAGGTCGACTCCCCCGCCGGTGATGTGCCGGTTCGTCGCCAGGATTTGAGGATGAGCACGACGTTCCCGGATGCAGAAGACCTGGCAGTTGAATTTCGGGTCGACCTCTCCCGGAGGGAACGCCCCGCTGAAGGCGCCGCGTAGCTTCCGGCTCCAGAATTCAAAGACAAAGTACTCGCGCTCTTTATCCAGGCCCAGGTCTTCAAACTTGATCGCCGTATTCTCGCCGCCCGTTCGGCCCAGGACCATCCAATCCTCGAAAGGCCTGTTGACCTCTAGGAGATAGAGATGACATCTCGGCACGAGTCCGGCGTCGAATACCTTGGGCTCCTTGCCGCTGACCTCTATGTCGGCACGCCAGAGGTCCTGGGAGCGCGAGGGATCGACGTCGAAGACCTGGCCGGGGAGGGTGAACAGGACGGGCGCCGACCTCTTGGCCGGCTCGACGACCGGCGTCCGGTACACGTCCGGCTTGTCGGTGAGCAGCATCAGCGATCCGGTGAGGGACGTCACCATGGTCGACCTGAAAGCTTCGGCCCCGGAAAGCTCGATATGATCGGGGTCGTTCCGCCAGACAACGTTGTTAAACGAATTGTACTGGGACAGACCGGCGAACGAGAAACCGTCCGTGCCCAGCCGGCAGCCGTCGATGATACCCACGAGCTCGGGCCTGACACCCCAGCAGCCGAGCATGAAATAATCCCGGCCGATCGCGTCGCGGATGGTCTGGACGTACTTGCGGTAAGTGGTCGTAACATCAAGACGCTTCTTCCGAAAATGATCGCTGAAAGCGTTATATCCTTCGTAACGCAGGTGGCGGAGGGCATCAACCTTGAAATATTCGAACCCGTCCTCGCGCAGGCCCCGGTAGATCGGCTTGACGATGCCGTCGAGCGCCGCCGGAACCGAAGCGTCCAGGATGTGGCGGATCCAGTTCCCCCTGGCCACCCTCCCCTTTCCATCCAGGACAAACCAGTCCTTGTGCTTCTCGGCGAATTCGGTCTGGGCGAAGGCCGTGTTGGTCCAGATACCGGGTTTCAGCCCCTTCCGCTTGATGTAGGAGACGAGATAGCCGAGTCCGTGGGGAAATTTCTCGTTGGGCTCAAGCCAGAGCTCGGGGAGTCCGATATCGCGCTGGTAGCCGTCGTCCATCTGGACGTACTCAAAGCCGTAGGGGGCGAGGACTTCGGCCAGGACATCGGTCGTCCGGAGCATATCCCGCTCGGTGATGTCGTCAAGAAAGGCGAACCAGGAACACCAGCCGACGACCGGCCTTTCCCAGACCTTGTATGTCCAGGGCTCGAAATGCTTGAGTCCCCGATGGGCCTGGTAGAAGCGCGGCCGGAAACGGAGGATAATCTCGTAGCCTTGGGTCCGCAGGGAGAAATCGTGGCCGGCGACCGAGGTCCGCTCCGGCTTGACGATGGTGCGCGTTCGCGGCTGGTCGTCTACGGACAGAACCCAGTCCCACTTCCGGTCATAGACGGCCTGGTTGAGGAGGCTCTTGCTCAGCCCGGAGCTGTGCCTGACGATCGCCGGCGACCGCGGATTTGGGTCCGACTCACAGGGGAAGGATTCCTCGCTCCCGCTGATGAGCCCGGTTAGGACAACCGGCTTGTCCCATGTCTTGGCGTTAAAGGCGATGATTTGATCGACGGCCTCACCGACCTTGAAATCATTTGTGGTCAGACGATCCAGGTCGGCGGCATTCTCGATCCTGCAGTTGAAGATCGTGCGGCCGTGGTAGATGATTTCCAGGGCTGTCCCGTCGACTTTAACCTGCGCCGGCGCATTCGGCGGCGGCAAAGGCGGCTTTTCTTGGCCTTGAGCGATGAAAAGCGGAATCGCTAGAGCGAGAATTGACAGCAACCATCCAGCGCTGCTTTTTTTCATACCTTTCTTCTCCAGTTGCCCGAGCCATTTATTCATGCGCGGCCTCGGCAAGGGCGGCCACGTTCCGCGGCGGGACGTCGGGGAGAATGGCTTCATGGCTCGGGCTGATGATAAGATGGGGACCCAGCAGTTCCTTGACCCGCCGCACTTCGTCTTTCACTTGGGCTGGAGTCCCGAGGTTGAGCACGCGCTGCGTGTCGATCCCTCCCATAAAGGCGATCTTCCCGCCGAACTCACGGGCCAGCCTTTCCGCCTCCATGTTCTTGGCTTTGGCCTGAAGAGGATGGAGGCAGTTGACACCCGCCTCGACCAGCCGGTCGATGACCCGGTAGATCGATCCACAGGAGTGGAGGATGACCTGATAGCCATGGGCGTGGCCCTGCTCGGTGAACCTGCGGAACCAGGGAAGGACGAACTCATCGAAGCGGGCGGGGCTGAGGAGGAGGTCGATCTGGGTGCCGAAATCATTCCCGAAAAAGAATCCGTCGACAAGCTCCCCGGCCGTGGCGAAAAACCGTTCGTTGGCTTCGAGGTAGAAGCTGCAGACGCGGTCGGTGACCGCCTGGACGACCTCCGGGTGGGTCGACATCTTGATCATATAGTTTTCCATGCCCATGAGGTCCATGATGTCGTGGAAGAAGGGGCACCAGAACCCGCTCGCCCGATAGACACCGCCGGCCTCGCGGAGCCGGGAGACCGTCTCCTCGAAATTGAGCCGGTCGAGATCGGGCCAGTCGAACGCGTCGACATCGGCGACGGTCTCGGCATCTCCCAATGGGCCGGCCTGTCCATGGGACTTCTTGTCCCCGCGCAGGTCGAAGAGCTTGCGGTCCTGCGGATGCCGGTAGGTTGAGTCGAAAAACTGCGGCGATATCCAGCGGTAGTCATCCCCCAACCTGCCTCTTAGGTCCTCTTCGGAAGCGGTGCCGAAGTAGCGGTGGAGGATGGGCCAGGTGTCGGGATGGGGATTCCCCAGCCAGAACCCGCAGCGCGGCGCCGGCCGGCGGTCGATGATGGAGCGGACGACTTCACGGCTGTTCATCGGACCTCGGCTTCACAAGAAAATGGGGACGGTCCTATTTTCTTTCACCCTCTCCCTGCACCCTCTCCCATCAAGGGAGAGGGATATTCGAAAAAATGGGTCCGTCCATTTTTCCATTGCCCGGACCTAAGGATAAACTTCGTCAACCTTCTTTCTCCGCTCTCTTGCTCATTCCGGAAAAAGACTTTCGGCGATCTTGATAACCAGGGGAAAATGGCGATCACCGGTTCCCATGTCCCAGGTCTCGCCGGCTGCCGTCTGTTTCAGCGCTGTCAAAACGACTTTCGCTTTCACCCCATCTCCCTGGAACACCGCCGCGGCCCAGCTATAGACGGGATCCTCCTCCCCGCGAGCCGTCCGCCATCCATCGAAAAGCCGGAGCGCTTGGTCTTCCCGTCCGCATTTCTTGAAGGCCATGGCACTGAGCAACTGCAACGCGTCCCGGCTCGCCTCGAATTTCTCAGTGTCGGCGCAAACAGCCCGGTACAAGGCCTCCCCTTTTTTATGATCACCTTTTTTTTCGGCGGCCGCGGCGGCCAGGAAATTCTCCAACCGCTCGTCAACACCGAAGGGTTTTCCTACGCCCAGGTTCTCGGGCCAGAGCCGGGCCCTCTCGATTCCCAACATGGCCTTCCGATCGTTCCCTTTCTGGAAGTCTTTCGCGGCCAAGAAAAGGTTGGCCTGCCGGTAAAGGTCATGGCCTTCCCAGGCTCCTTCGTAGGGAAGGACGCTCGTCCTCTCTAGAACTTTGAGACACTCCTCATACTTCCCGCTGTGGAGCAGGGCCTTTGCATAGTCCATAGCCAGAGCGGGCTTTTCCGGCCGCAGCTTGTAAACGGCTCCGGCGCTTCTTAAAGCCTGATCAAAGTCCCCGTGTTTCTCATAGAACCCCGTCCGGGCGCGCCAGGCCCTCCAATTGCCTCTGTCAAGGCCGATGGACTTCTGAATATCCTCCAGGACGCGGCTGTCGTCTTCCCCTTCGCTCCGCAGCTTGGCGCGGGTCAGATAGAACGGAGCCCAATCGGGTGCCGATTCCAAGCGCTCGAACAATCCCTTCGCTTCTTGCGGTTGCCCGATGTTCCACAGCACAAGGCCGAGATAATAAGATGACTTCCAACCACCGTCCTTGGCGGCCGCCCAGCGCAGCATGGGGATCGTCTCCCGGCGGTGGGGAAAGACAAGAGCGGGCGACGCCGTCGTGGCTCGATCGAGATACTCCCGGCTTCCCGCCGGATCATCTTCTCTATGGAGGTAAGCCAGCCAGTAATCAACCAGAGGATGGGACGGCGCCATTTCCAGAGCCTGGACCGCTTCCGTTGTCAAGCCCAGGTTGAAATAGAACATGGCCAGCTCGAGATAGGTTTCATGAGGAAGTTCGCCGCGGACGAGCGAACGGAAAGCTTCGCGGTTGGCTTCGCTCGGGTTAAGAAGATAGCGTTCGAAGCGGGCGAAATGGCTGAGCGGGTCGACCTTCGCGATCTCATCAAGCTCCTTCGCCGCGGCCGCCGCATCCTTTTCCAGCCGACGTAGAATCGCTTGGAGCCGGCGCGTGTTCAGGTTGTGGGCGTTGTAATCCAGTGAGCGCCGGGCGTACTCGGCGGCCCTTTCCGGGCGCCTCTCGGCGATGCCTATTTCCGCGAGTTGCTCGTAGGCTGCCGACCGGAACTCCAAGGAGCGGGCGGCCCAGCCGAACCCGTCTTTGGCGTCGGCCAGGTTGCCGAGCGAACGATTGATCACACCGTAGATGAAGTTTGCGCCGGGATCATAGGCGTCGATGGACAGCGCGTTCCTGGCATAGTCAAGAGCGCTGAGGTATTGGGTGCGCTTATACAGGATCTCGGCGGCCCGGGTCAAAGCCCGGACGTGTCCCGGCTCTTTTTCGAGACAGGCCTGGAATTTCCTCAGGGCTTCGTTATAGCTCCGCTGTCTGGACAGCTCCTCGCCGGCGACATAGAGGCCTTCGGCAGACGCCCAATCGAAATCCGGCGGCGAGGTGACAGGCCGGCCCAGCCGGTTCATTTCCTTGTCCAGGCTCGTCCACCTAAGCTTTTCCTCGCCCAGGGTCACTTTTATCTCACCGTTCTTCTCACCGACTTCAAACGTCCGGATGAACGTCTCCATGGGATCGAGAGTCAGACGTCCGGAGAAAACTGGCTTGCCCGCCAGCGTAACCACAAGCTCATCGTTGATCGGCTGGAGCGGACAGATCCCGACTTTGAGTGTTTCTTTATCACGCTCCACATTGAGCGCCGCGTAGGGTGAAGCAGCCACCAGCCCACCGATGTCCTTAACCGGGAACCAGACCTCCCGCCAGCGCATCACCGACTGGGGAGGAAAATGCGCGTGCTTGAACGGCGTCAGGCTGCTGTCGCTCCCGGCCTGATTGTAGAGAAGGCCCGTCTGCGGCTCGACGTATTGCACCTTGGGGGGATCGGTCAGCAGGTCCCTCCAGATCTCGCCGTCCCGGGCCAGAGACCAGAGCCAGAGTTTCATCCCGGGCTTGTCGTCATAGAGCGCCCAGTGGCCGTAGCCGAATCCCGCCCTTTCGTGATAGCCGCCGAAATACTCGTCGTATTCGCCGAGGATGTGGTAGGATTTGCTGCTGCCGAAGTCGTTGTTTTGGTAAATAGAAACATCACGACCGTTCTCGGCGATCGGCCAGGGATGGACATCGCCGCCGTGGCCGATGTGATGTGTGCCAGGATAAGAGAATTTCAGGTCGTTGCCCGCATCCTGGGCCGAGGTCAGCCAGTTGTAGAGGGAGTCGTGGAGTGAGGTCGGGTTGTACCAGAAGCATTCGGTCTCGAAATAGGCGGCGTCTTTGGGCAGGCGGACGTTCACCCTCCAGACCGTGCGACTCGGGAGATCAATAGCGCCGACGATGCAGCCGACGCTTCCGTCGGCATTCTCCTGGATCAGATAATCCACCGGTGTCGCCGTGGTCGGGGCGTGTCCGATGATCCCGAAGTTGAGCTCGATGCCGCCCGATGTCCA
>DATKXS010000094.1:0-37826 GCA_035528895.1 Candidatus Desulfaltia sp. | reverse complement strand
CCTTTTCTCGCTTCAGTCTCTCCCGGGCTTCGGCGAACATCGGCTCGGCATACTCAGACGGCCAGGTGCGGTCCGCAAAACTCCGCTTCTCGATCAGCGTCAGGAAGCCCTTGAACTCCTCGAAGTACGAACCGTAGATGTGAAAGCTGTCCACGAGGTCGGCATAGCGGCCGACGCGCACGGGACGGCCGGTCTTTTCCGCGATCCTTCCGGCGATCACGCGCTGCAGGTCGGTCAGGGCGAAGACGTTCATATAGGCGGCTTTGTAGGCATCCCTTGAGCGCCAATGCGTGTTCATGTTAAGGACAAGGCTATCCTTCTCATCGGGGAGCAGCCGGCACCAGATCCGCTGCAGGCAGGGCGGGTCGTAGGTCGGGGGGTCGAGCTTGGGGTTCCAGGTGATGGCCTGGGCCCGCCGGGAGTGCCCTGCCTGGCTGAGCTTGTCGACGATATAGTTGACCTGGTCGATGACGATGCCTTCGATCTCATAGGCGAACAGGCGCTTGTGGTAAGTGTATGTCCATTTTCCTTCTTCGGGCGCGATCCAGTGATCATGGACGCCGTCCACGACCTCCTGCCGATAGATCTCGAGGTCTTCCAAGCCGCCCGGGAAGGCGCGGTGGATGCGCGGCTCCAGGAAGGGGTCTTCGACCACCCACATCATCGTGCAGTCTTTGCTCGGCGGGTCGCCCGGCTTGTCGTATTCGGTCTCGATGGCCACCCCTTTCTCCCAGCAGGCCAGGACGGCCTTCTCCCAGGCCTCGGGCAAGGTCTTTCCGTGGACGCAGAGGGTTGGAATCAGTCCGGACATCGGAACCTCACTTCTTCAGGAAAGCGGATAGCAGGACCACGACTCCCACGGCGATCAGGATGAGCGGCCACCATTCCATGAACCCGATGAGGTGGGCGCTGCCGATGATCACCAGGATGAGCCCGGCGATAAGCCGACCTCCGAGACCGCGGCGGCCTTCGGCAGAGGATGCCCGCAGGAGCGCTTCGATCAGGAAAATGCCCCCCAACCCCACCAAGAAATAGGCCCACCAGTCCGCCCAGGAGATGCGGTCCATCTCGGTCAGGAGGAAGAGGACGCCGAGCAGGATGAGAATAAGTCCTCCCGTTATTTTGGGATGATAATCCTGTTTTATTTTGATATTTTCGTTCATCCTCTCTCTCCCGTTTTATGCTTAGATTATCCTCCTATATCACAGCCGCCGTACGCGGTCAATGAGACGGGAAAAAGGAGGGGGGAGAAAAGAAAGGGGAGGGGGAGGGACATAGCCCTGGCCCCCTCCGGTCTTCTTGATAGGAAGGAATTCCGTCTCAGGCTGCCCGGCCCAGGGCGGTCAGCGATTCCGCCACCCGGCCGACGGCCACGATATAAGCGGCTTCCCTCATGGTGACATCGTGCTTTTGCATCACGGCCACAACCTCCCAGAAAGCTTTTTTCATCTTTTTTTCGGTTTTTTCCCGGATTTCTTCCTCGGAAAAGAAGTAGCGCTGCAGGTCCTGCACCCACTCCAAGTAGGAAACGGTGACCCCGCCGGCATTGGCCAGGATGTCGGGGGCAACGAGGACCTTCCTCTCTTTCAGGATCTCGTCCGCCTCCAGGGTGGTCGGGCCGTTGGCGCCCTCGAGGACGATCTTGGCCTTGACCGTGTCGGCGTTGTCCCTGTGGATTTGGCCTTCCATGGCCGCCGGGATGAGGAGGTCGCAATTCAGGGCGATCAGGCCGTCGTTGTCGATCGCCTCGGTCCCGGGGAAGTTGACGACGCTGCCCGTCTGAGCGACCTGCTTCTCCAGTTCAAGCGGGTCGATACCCTTGTCCGAGCGGATGCCGCCGAACATGTCGGTGACGGCGATGATCCGGCAGCCGGCCTGGTGGACCAGCTTCCCGATCGATGAGCCGACGTTGCCGAACCCGAGGATGGCCACGGTCTTGCCGCTGAGCGGGGTTTGGAGGTGCTTGCAGGCTTCCTCCAGGACGAAGAACAGTCCAGTGCCGGTGGCCATCGCTCTTCCCAGAGAACCCCAGAGATTGACGGGCTTGCCGGTGACAACGGCGGGCTCCAGGTATCCTTGGCCCTGGCTGTAGGCGTCGGCAATCCAGGCCATCGTCTGGGCGTTGGTGAACATGTCCGGCGCCAGGATATCCAAGTAAGGGCCGATGAAGTCCCTGATGGCGAAGGTGTACTCCTTGGTCAGCTTCCTGAGTTCATTCTCCGACATCTTCAGCGGGTCGCAAATAATGGCCCCTTTGCCTCCTCCGAAGGGAAGATCGAGGACCGCGCATTTCCAGGTCATCCAGGAGGCCAAAGCCTTGCATTCGTTCAGCGACGCCTTCGGGCTGTAGCGGATGCCGCCCTTGGCCGGTCCGCGGACCCTGGAATGCTGAACCCGGAAGCCGGTGAAGGTCTCGGCCACCCCGCTGTCGAGGGTGATGGCCAGATGGACCGTCAGTTCCCGCTCGGGATGCTTGAGCCTCTGATAGACCCAGGGATCGAGGTCGAGGAAATTGGCGGCTTGCTCGAACTGGAGAGTCGCCTCCAGGAACGGGTCATATTCCTTTTCTCTTAATTCCGGAAGAGGGCTGATATACCTGATCTTGGCTTCGTCTTTCATCGTCGTTCCCCCCTCAGCCGATTTCCTTGACCAGCAGCTTCAACAGCCGGTCATAACCCGATTTCTGGAACTGCAAGATGGGCACTTTTTTGCCATGATGATAGAGGTATTTGCCCTCGAGCCGGACTCTTTTTTTCGTCTTCGGCTTTTGGGCGACGATCTTGTGGACATCGGGCCAGGGGATGATTTCAGCCAGCTGGCCTTCGGCCGCCTCGGGAAGGGATTCTTCCCGGATGTCCCTGACGGCGCTGCCGGATTTTGAATGATTGCTCATGTCGACCTCCTTATTAGAGCAGGGCAACATTAAAGCAATTTCTGTGCCAGAAGCTAACTTATTGATATGAAATAATATATGCTAAAAATGGCTGAAGGATATTGCGTTTTGCGCTATTGCAAAATGCAGCGATACCCCCCGAGCCCGGACTTTATTGCTTTTCCCAGGCCTTGATTTTTCTGAAGAGAGAGGAAGGATGAATCCCCAGTACCTTGGCGGCCTGAGTCCTGTTCTTGTCGACGGCCGCCAGGACTTTCTTGATGTAGGCTTTCTCCAATTTCTCCAAAGTCGGAAGCGAGTCGACCGGAACGATATCCTCGAATCCGGGGGAGTCGGGTATCTCCCGGTAGTCTCTGATTTCCGAGGGGAGATAGTTATATCGGACCTCCTCATCGGCATAGAGGGAAAGAACCCTTTCGATAATATTGCGGAGCTCCCGAGCATTGCCCGGCCAGGGATAAGCGAGGACGGCCTTGGCGGCTTCTTGGGAGATCCCTTTGTAGGCTCGCTTCAGCTCCTGGTTGAGCTCGCGGATGAACTGAAGGGCCAAGGGGAGGATATCCTCCTGGCGTTCCCGCAGCGGCGGGATGACGATGGGCACGACGTTCAGCCTGTAGAACAGATCGGAGCGGAATTTGCCGCTCTCCGTGGCCTTGGTCAGGTCTATGTTCGTAGCCGCGATGACGCGGATGTTGACCTTGATCGGCTGGGTCCCTCCGAGGCGGTTGAATGTCCCTTCCTCCAACACCCGGAGCAGCTTGGCCTGGAGGTTGGGCGACATATCCGCGATCTCGTCGAAGAAGATCGTCCCCTCGTCGCCCTTTTCCAGAAGCCCGATCTTCCTCTTACGGGCATCGGTGAAAGCTCCGGCCTCGTAGCCGAACAGTTCACTCTCCAACAGGTTCTCCGGAATGGCGGCGCAGTTGATCTCGACGATCGGCTTTTCCGCCCGCGGGCTGTGATAATGGACGGCCTTGGCCAGGAGTTCCTTTCCCGTCCCGCTCTCTCCCTGGAGGAGGACGGTCGTCCTGTCGGCGCGGGCCACCCGTTTGGCCAGGCTGATGACCTCTTTCATTTTCCTGCTCTCGGCGATGATCCTTCCGAAGTAGTAGCGGCCCTTTTCGGATTCGAGATGCTCAAGGACCCGGATGCGGAGAGCCAGGGTTTCCAGAGCGCGGCGGATGGTGTGCTTCAGGTCGCCGATCCGAAACGGCTTTAGCAGGTAGTCATAGGCGCCGAGCTTCATCGATTCGACCGCCTTTTCCAGGATCTCATAAGCGCTCATCATGATGACGATCGTCTCCCGGTCGATGTCCTTGACGCGGCGCAGGACCTCGATCCCCGAGATGCCGGGGAGCATCAGGTCGAGAAGGATGAGCTGGGGCTTGTAGCGGCCCACCATCTCCAGGGCCGCCTCACCGGAATCGGCGACCAGGACCTCGTAATCCTCTTTCTCCAGCGCCTTCTTGAGGTTGTTCAGGGTCAGAATCTCGTCGTCGACGATCAGGATGGAGAACGTGCTCAAGAGATCACCTCCTCATGCTTGAGAGACATCCGGCCTTTCTGGCGGACGGGCAGAAGGATCGAGAAAGTCGTGCCGTTTCCCGCCTCGCTCCGGACGGAGATCTCTCCGTCATGGTTCTTGATGTAGCTCAGGCTGATGCTCAAGCCGAGCCCGGTGCCCTGGCTCTTCTTGGTGGTGAAGAAGGGGTCAAAGATCTTTTTTAAATTCTCCGGGGGGATGCCGATGCCGGTGTCGCTGATCTGGATCTGGATTCGATCCTGAAACTTGACCTTGGAGGTCTCCGCCTTGAGTTCGCCGCCCTCGGGCATGGACTGAGCGGCGTTGATGAATATATTGGTCAGGACCTGGCGGATCTGGTTGAGGTCGGCGGTGACCTGGGGGAGACCCGCGGGAAGGATCTTCTCGATCCTGACGTTGCGGAAGATCGGCTGATGGCCGAGGAAGGACAGCGTATCTTCGACGAGCTGGTTGATGTTGATCTTGGTGAACTGCGGGGGTGTCGGCCGGGCGAAGTTGAGAAGGCCTCGGATCGTCTCGGAGATCCGATAAACATTCTCCAGCACGACCTCGATCTCCTGCTTTTTGGCGGCTTCGGCGGTCTCATCCCGGAGGATTTCGAGGTAGGAGGAGATGCCCAGGAGAGGGTTGTTGATCTCGTGGGCCGCCCCGAGGGCCAGCTGGCTGAGGGCGGAAAGCTTTTCATAATCGGCCAGCTGGCGATGGAGTTTCTCGCGCTCAGTGACGTCCTCGATCAGGATGCTCACGCCCACGATCCGGCCGCGGGCATCCTCGACCGGGAAGAACGAAAGATTGAAAAATTCCTCGCCGTGCCGGCGGTCGATCCGCTTCTTATCGATCCGATTGGGCCGGCCGCTGAGGATCGTGTTGTCGAAAGCCAGTTCGATGTCCTTGTCGTTGAGCCAAGGCAGGGCCTGGAAGATGTTCTCGCCCTTTTTGAGGTCCGGCAGGTTGAAGAGCCGGCGGATTTCCTTGTTGAAATGAGTGATCCGGCCGGAGGAGTCGAGACCGACCACACCCAGGGAGATGCTGTCGACGAGGTTGGTGATGTATTCCTCCGAGAGACGGAGCTCCTCGGCCAGGAGCTCGCTCTCTTTCGCCCTTCTCTGCAGTTCGACGTTCATTTCGTCCACTTCTCTTTTTTTTCCCCGGGTCTCTTCCAGAGCCCGGCGGAGGTCGACCGTCAGTCGACGGAGGAGAGACGTCGTCCGCCTCGAATTGAGCGTGGAAATAAAAACGAGAAGCACGAAGAACGGCAGGAAAAGGTAGAGGATGATCCGGTTGACCTGCCGGAGGGGCAGGAGGGCTTCTTTAAGGTCGATCTCCGAGACAAGGGTATCGGTGGAACCCGGGATCCTGGCATAGGCGCAGAGCACGCGCTGGCCGCGATAGTCAGTGTGCGTCTTGACCCCTTTTTGGCCCTCATGGGGATTCCCCTCTTTCTCCAGAAACCCTTTGTCGATGAGCGGGCGTCCGCCCAGCTTGGTTGGAGAAAGCAATATTCCCTGGCCGTCCGTCAGGAAGAGCTCGCTCGTTTCTCCGATCCTCAGGTCGAAAAGCAGGCTGTAGTAACTCTGGAGGTCCAACCCGGCGGCCACGACTCCCACGGTCTCGTCACTCCGGTTGAGCAGGGGGACGGAGAGGATCATAACGCTCGAGCCGACGATTTCGGAAAAGAAGATTCCCGAATTGAAAAATCTCCCGGCCCGGGCGGCCCGGAAGTATTCCCGGTCGGCGATCGTCCCGGATAGGTCGGTGTTGAGAGAGAGGATAATGCGGCCTTCCAGGTCGGTGACGAGGATGAAGTCATACCATTTCATGGCGGTGAGGCGGGAGGCCAGAACCGGGATCAGGCGCGGGACGTCCTCGAGGCTTTCGATGTCGAAATGGGAGAACGACCTCAGGTCGGTCTCGCGGTCCTGGAGAAAAATGGTGATGGTCTTGATGTTCTCGGCGACCGTCTCGGCCAGGCGGTCGTAGATCTGTCTCTTGATCAGGGACGAAACCTCGTAGTTGACGGCCAGGTAGAGGAGGAGGAACGGGCTGACGAAGAGGATGATGGTCAGCAGGGTGTTCCTCGAGGTCAGCTTCCGGTAGTTCGTCTCTTCGTTGGCTTGGAGCTTCATTGGGTCGGCGGCCCCACGCGGGGAAATCCCATTTTATCAGAACCGGGACAAAATGTAATGGTCTTGACCGGTCGTGGATATTGCCAGAGCGGGGTTTATTAGTATAGAATAGCGCCAATTCGCCATGACCGTCAGTGCCATCGTCAGGTCCGTGAGGCCGGCCCAGTGGACCAAGAACCTGTTCGTCTTCGCCGCCCTGGTCTTCGCCCAGAGGTTTTTCTCCGTCCCCCTGCTGCTCAAGACGGCCGGGGCCTTTTTCGTGTTCTGCCTGGTCTCCGGCGCCTTCTATATCTTCAATGACCTCTGCGACCGCGAGGAGGACCGGGTCCATCCCAAAAAATCGAAGCGGCCGATCGCCAGGGGGGAAATCCGTCCCGCTGAGGCGCTGATTCTCTTCTCCCTGCTGGCCGCGATCAGCCTGGCGGCCGCCTTTTGCCTCGAGCGGAATTTTTTCCTGGCTGTCGGCATCTATTTCCTGCTGCAGCTGGCTTATTCTCTCCTGCTGAAGCAGGTCGTCATCCTCGACATCTTCGTGATCGCCGCGGGATTCGTCATCCGGGTGGTGGCCGGCGGACTGGTCATCGCGGTGCCTATCTCCTCGTGGCTCCTGATTTGCACGACGCTTCTGGCCCTTTTGCTGTCGATGGGGAAGAGGCGCCACGAGCTCACTATTCTCGAAGACCGGGCGGCCGAGCACCGCCCTATCCTCAAGGAATACAGCGCCTACCTGCTCGACCAGATGATCGCCGTGGTCACGGCGTCCACCCTGATCGCCTACTGCCTCTACACGATCTCAGAGGAGACCGTGCAGAAGTTCGGCACGTCGAATCTTATCTGGACGGCCCCCTTCGTCCTCTACGGCATTTTCCGGTATCTCTACCTGGTCCATCTCAAAGGCAAGGGCGGCAGCCCGGAAGAGATCATCATCCAGGACAAGCCGATGCTCCTGAACATCGTGCTCTGGATCGGAGCGGTTATCCTCGTCCTCTATTTGAGGGAGTGAAGGCTTTTCGGTTCCCGCTCGAGATGGAAGATGATGAGGCTCTGGAGGGCTTGGCTGATGGCCTTGAGCTGACCGGCTGAAAAGGGGGAAGTGTTCTCGCGGGAAGGGGCATTTTTCTTGACCCATTCCAGGAAAGCGGGGAGTTCGGCCGGGGCCGCTTCCTTTTTGAGCGGCGCGCAGGTCGGGCAATAAACGCCATCCATCCGGGGTGACAGCCAACCGGCTTCAACCAGCCGCTTCCGGCACTTCTTGCAGCGCCGGAAATCGGGCAGGAGCCCGTTGATCTGGAGGAACCAGGCTTCGAAATACCGGCTCAAGAGCCCCAGGTCCCCCTTCTCCTTGATGGCCCGCAGCGTGGACAGGAGCAGGCGGAAGACGAGGTCTTCGCTGGCGCGCGAAGGGAAGAACTCCTCGACGAGCTCGGCGAAATAGCCGAGCGTGCAGGACGCTCGGTAATCCCGGTGCACCTCGAAGAAGGATTCGATGAGGTCCGCCTGGCTCACCGTCACCAGGTCCTTTCTCTCTTTCTCATAATAGAAGACGTTGACCAGCGACAGCGGCTCGAGGCTGCTGCCGAAGCGGTTACCGAACTTCCGCGCTCCCTTGGCCACGCCGCGGAGCAATCCCTTGTCCCGGCTGAAGAAAACGACGACCTTGTCCTGGTCGCCGATATTGAAGCTGCGCAGGACGATAGCTTCGGTCTGGTCGAGAGGCATGGACGGACGCTCAGGACACAAAGGTGATGTTCAGTGTCTTGATCTTCTCCCGGAGCTCTTTTTCGTCGAGATTGAGGTCGGAAGCGGACTGGGGGATGTCCCAGCCGTTTCTCATCAGGACCCCATGGATGTATCGTCTTTCGAAATGTTCCTTGGCCTTATCCAACGTCCGGTCATCCCGCCCCTCAAAAAAATCGGAGAAGTACTCGAGCTCGCGGGTTTCGACAAGTAGGGTGAGATGAGAGCTGTCGATGACGTCTTCGGGGACCATGATGACGAACCGTTCGATGACGTTCATCAACTCGCTGACGTTTCCGGGCCAGATATAGTGCAGGAAGGCCCCGAGGGCCTCCGGATTCATGGTCTTCGGCTTCTTGCCGTATTCCGCGGCGAAGTGTTTGAGGAAGTGGTCGATCAGGAGAGGAATGTCCTCGGACCTCTCCCTCAAAGGGGGCAGAGTCAGGGGGATGACGTTGAGCTTGAAGAAAAAGTCTTCCCGGAAGCGGCCTTTGGCGATAAGGTCGCGGAGGCTCCTGGAGGTCGCGGCCATGATGCGGCCCTCGAAGGAAAGGGGCGCCGCGGCCCCGAGCGGCTCGAAGCTCCGCTCGCTGATGGCCCGGAAAAGGATGGCCTGGGTCTTCAAGCTCAGGTCGCCGACCTCATCGAAGAACAGTGTGCCTTCGTGGGCCAGCAACAGTTTTCCTTTCTTGTCCCGGGCGGCCTGGGGGAACGCTCCCTTGAGATAACCGAACAGCTCTATCTCCATCAAATCATCGGGGACGGCCGAGCAGTTGACCTCGACGAACCGTTTTTCCCGGCGCTGGCTCTTCTGATGGATGAGGCGGGCGACCAGCTCCTTTCCAGTTCCATTCTCTCCGTAAATCAGGACTGTGCCGCCGGCGACCGCAGTCATTTCGATCTCTTTCCTGAGCTTCTGGATGGAAGGGCTTTCGCCGATGAGGTAATAGCGTCCGCGCTGGCGCTCGCGGAGCAGGAGATTCTCCTCCTCGAGCTTCTTCTGCCGGAGGGCGTTGCGGACGGTCAGAATGACCTTCTCGAGCGAGAGCGGTTTTTCCAGGAAATCATGAGCGCCGAGCTTGGTCGCGGTGACGGCCGTCTCGATCGTGCCGTGCCCGGAGATCATGACCACCGGCGGGCTCTCCTCCATAGCCTTGATCTTCTTAAGGACCTCGATGCCGCTCATCTTGGGAAGCCAGATGTCGAGAAGCACCAGGTCGACGTTCTGGCTCTTCAGCATCTCCAGACCCAGCTCTCCCGATTCCACGGTCTTGGCCAGAAAGCCCTCGTCTTCCAGAATCCCTTTGAGCGAGGAACAGATGCTGGCTTCGTCGTCGATGATGAGGATATTCTCTTTGGTCATGCGGGCAACTGAATGGTGAATTTGGCACCGGTCGGCTGGATATTCTCCACCCGGATCGATCCGTGGTGTTCACGGATGATCTGATTGACGATGGCCAACCCCAGGCCGGTGCCTTTTTTCTTGGTGGAAAAATAGGGCAGAAAAAGCTTGGTCTTGTCCTCGACCGAAATGCCCGGCCCCGTATCCGAGATCTCGATCGAGACCTGCTGTTGTTTTTTGTCGAAAACGGCCCGGACCCGGATCTTCCCTTTCTTGTTCATGACCTCGATGGCGTTGTCGAAGATGTTGATCATAACCCTTTTGATCTGCTCCGAGTCGAGCTGGAGTGCGGCCGGGAGGTCAGGCGCCAGGTCGGCCTCGAACTCGACCTGGGCGAAGATGCCGCGGAAGAGCCCGACCGTCTGCTCGATGAGGGTGCGCAGGTCGCCCGGCCGGAGCTCGACCTTGGGCATGCGGGCGAAGTTGGAGAACTCATCGACCATGGACTTGATCGTCCGGGCTTCCTGGATGATGGTCCTCGCTCCCTCCTCGATCACCGTCGGGGAATTCGGGTCCTGCTTCTTCAGCATCTTGATGATCCGTTCCGCCGAGAGCTGAATCGGCGTCAGCGGGTTCTTGATTTCGTGAGCGACGCGCTGGGCGATCTCTTTCCAGGTGGCGATCTTCTGGGCATTGATGAGCTGGGTGAGGTTGTCGAAGACGACGATCATTCCCGAGAAATCGCCGTTGGCCTGGGGCAAAGGAGAGAGGGCCAGAGCCAGGGTTGTCGTCTGTCCGTTGGAGAGGATGTTGATCTCCTTGTCCGAAAGGCGGTACCTGTTCTTGATTCCCCAGGCAATGTTCTTGACGATCTCCCCGTATTTTTCTCCGTTCAGAACCTCTTCGAATCTCTTGCCGATGGGATTCCGGTCTTCGATGGCCAGCATTTCCCGGGCCGAGGGATTGATGGTCGTGATCCTCCCATCGGAATCGAGCGTGATCACGCCGGTGGTGATATTCTGAAGGACGGTCTCGATATACTGCTTCCGGTTCTCGAGCTCGGCGGTTTTCTGGGCGATATGGAGCTGGCTGTCCCGGAGGTCGGAGATCATCTGGTTGAAGGAGTCGATAAGCGTCCCCAACTCATCGGTCGCCGCGTCCTCGACCCGGACGGTCAGGTTGCCCCGGGATACCTCCCTGGTCGCCTGGGCGAGTTTCTCGATCGGAACGGTGATCCCCTTGGCGAGATGGAGTCCGCTCCACGAAGCCGCGAAGATGATGAGCAGGGTGATGAACATCAGGATGAAGACGTAAAAGGTCTTAACGGTGATCTTCTGGGGGGCGAGGAGACGGTATCTTTCCACGTAGGCGTTGATCGTGGTGAGCTTCTGGGTGAAGCTCTGGGGAAAGAACCTCCCCGCAGTCACCAGGACGTGACCGACCCCGGGCAGATCGAAAGCGACACCCCGCCGGATCATCTCCCCGGTTCCCATCGGCTCGATGCTGCGGAAGAGGTCGTCCCGGCGGGCTCTCTCGACGAGATTCGCCTGGACGGACTTGTAATCCTGGAGAGGAAGGCCGGGGTTGAGATAGGTGAACAGCTCTTCCTCGTCCAAGTAGATGCCGATCTCGTCGAGCTTGTATTCGCTGAGCTTCTCGCGGATGAAATCCCGCAGGAGCAGCCTGTTCTGCACCTGGACGAGCCTTCGGCTGCGGATCTCCCGGCTCAGCTCGAGGGCGTAGTGGTGGGCCGTCTCCTCAGCGTCCGCGTAGATTCCGTCGGCGACGCTCTGGGTGTCCGCAATCACCCGGTCGAAGGGCGTCTTGAACCAGAGCTCGATGTTCCGGCTGATCAGGTCGCTGGCGAAGAAGAAGAGCAGGAAGGTGGGAATGATGCTCAAGGCGATGAAGAACAGGACGAGCTTGGTCTTGAAGTGGGAGCCGACGACATTCCGCTTTCTTTCGAGGTAAAGCTTGACCAGGTTCCGGCCCAGGACGAAGAGGAGGACGAGGAAGAGGATCAGGACGATGACCTGCATCATGGACAGGAGAACGTTGGTCACCGAGGTGGGGGAAAACTCTTGGGAGGCGCGGATGAAGTACTCGAGGGCAAAGAAGATGATGACGAGCAGGATGACGAAAGCCGCGATGAAGCGCGGGCCTTTCTTTTTGGGTGTCTCCATCAGCCTAGCTCTCGTCGGGCTCTTCCGAAGCCAGGTAATCGCGGTAGTTCCCGAGGGTGATCCGGATGTCCTGGCGGATAGCGCCCCGGGATCCGAGCGGCTTGGCCTTCTGCCCGTTGATGGTTAGGCCGAAACCCCCGGCGTTGCCGACGTGAAGGAGAACTTCCCGTTCGGCTGTGACCTCGAGCGATTCCCCCATGGCCTTGATACCGTCCCAGATAGATTCCCCATCGGCATAGACATGGAGCCATGTTTCTTCGATGAAATCGATCCGGAGGCGAAGCCCCTGGATCTCCTCGACCACCGCCTCCGCCGCCGGGGGCGATTCAGGGATCATGACCGGAAGGCTGGCCGGCAGCTGGGTTTCCTGTAATGCCGGCGGCTCCTTCTCCGGCGACAGGGAAAATACATAGAGGAGGGCCAGCCCGAGGGCGATCACGCCGATAGCCGCGGCCACGAATCTCATCCGCTTCCGGGAGAAGACGGGGGGAAGCTGTCGGGGCGGCGTTTTGTTTTCGTTTTCCCTGCCTGGGTGTTGCTCTTCGAAGGTCTGCATTTCCTGGTATTTGTTGAGCACCTGGTGCTCATCGATGCCGATGCTCCTGGCATAGGAGCGCAGAATGGCCCGGACAAAGAACTCCCCGGGGATACGGTCGAGGTGATCTTCCTCGATAGCCTGGAGAAACCTCAGGCTGATCCGGGTGGAATCGGCGATCTCTCGCAGAGAGATTCCCCTGAGTTCGCGCTCTCGCCGGAGTTCCTGCCCGAGGGAAGCCATTGGAAAAATTGTAGGCCAATCCCGCGGACGTGTCAACAAATGGCTCGGGCCGATTGGCTCCAAACAGGGCGTCTCTTGTATCCATTTTGTCGTATAATACTCATGGCCAATGAATCTTGACGGGGCTGTTCGGCTTCAAGAAGAACTCGCCTCCCGTTTGATCCTGCATTGGGAGGGGGCAGGGTCCGCCTGGTGGGACCTGAGCCGGAAGATCTTCTAGAGGTGCGTTTCACAAATAACCTGGCTCTGGAACGATCCATGACGACGCGCCACTAGATCTTAAGGAATCTGGAGAGGGAGCTCAGGCTTCCCAATCCCCCCATGAGGACTCCGCCGACGACCATGCCCAGGGCTTGAGACAGAGATAGGTAGCGGAAGTTAATGATCTCCTGGAGGGCCCCCAGAGAGTGGCCGAGGTAGAGGGGAAAAAGCCTCACTAAAAGAAAAAGCAGGCCCAGAGATAGAGTGCTGCCCAGGATCCCGAGGGTGACGCCTTCCAAGAGAAAAGGCAGCCGGATGAAGGTATTGGACGCCCCGACGAACCGGAGGATCTCGATCTCCCCCTGGCGGGCGAAAACGTTGAGGCGGATAACATTGGAGATGATGAAAAAGGAGGCCAGGATCAGGATCCCTCCGAGGAAGAAGCCGATGGCCCTGGCCAAGCGGCTCAGCGACTGCATCTTTTGCACCCAATCCCGGTTGAACTGGACGTCCTCCACTCCCTTAGTGTTCTTGATGTCCTCGATGAACCCGAGGATCTCGTTGGACATGAAGGCCTTCTTCTGCAGGGTGGCCTCGAACGACGGAGGAAAAGGGTTGGTGCCCAGGTTCTTGAGGATTTCCCGGAGTTCGGGGAAGTTCTTCTGAAATCGTTCCCAGGCCTGTTGGGAGCTAACGCGGTTCATCCGGACGACGTAAGGCGAGGACCTGATGCGCTGCTCGATATGGCTCAGCTCAGCGGCCGTGGCGTCGGGGGAGAGGAAAAAAACCACCATCATGTTTTCGGACGTCTGATCGGCGATATACTGGAGGTTGTTGGACAGGGAGAAGAAGACTCCCAGAATGAGGAAGGAGAGACAGATGATGGTGATGGAGAGGAGGTTCCGCGTTCTGTACTGCCAGAGGTTGTTCAAAGCGTCGCGGGAGAAGTACCTTATCTTTTGGAGGATGGCAGGACCTCCTTGCCGATGATCTTTCCCTTGAAAAGGAACAGGATCTTGTCGCCGAAGTGGCGGATCAGTTCTTTGTCATGGCTGCAGATGATGACGGACGTGCCCTGTTTATTGATCTCCTTGAAGACGCCCATGATCTCAGCGGCCAGCTCGGGGTCGAGGTTTCCGGTCGGTTCGTCGGCCAGCAGGATCCGGGGCTCATTCACCACCGCCCGGGCGATGGCCACCCGCTGTTGCTCTCCGTAAGAGAGATGGGACGGATACTCCCACATTTTCTGGTGGAGGTTGACCAGCCGCAAGGCGTTGAACACGCGGCGCCGAATTTCTTTGAGGGGGACACCGAGCACATGGAGACCGATGGCCACGTTATCGAAAACTCTCTTGTGGAAAAGCAGCCTGAAATCCTGGAAGACGATGCCCATCGTCCGGCGGAGCTTGTAGATCCGGTGGTCGGGGAGCCGCAGGATGTTGATGCCGTCGACGACGAGCTGCCCTCGGGTGGGCAGGATTTCGCGGAAGATGATCTTGAGCAGGGTGGATTTTCCGGAGCCGCTGGGGCCGGTGATGAACCAGAAGTCCCCCTTCAAGACATGGATGTTGATGTCGAGCAAGGCCCACTGGCCTTCCTGATATTGCTTCGAGATATGGTAGAACTCGATCATGACAGCGCGATCGGCGGCGGTCAGCTCGGTCACGGATTATAGCATATCGAATGGGGGATTCATAGAAGAGAGAGGGGCGGAAGAGAGAGCCCTCAACGGGCGAAAAGATACATGAACCAGCCGAAGGCCAGCGCCCCGGCGACCATGATCAAGAACAGCGAAAGCCCGTATTTGATCCGGCTCTTCCGATCATCCCGGCGGAGAAGCGCGAGCACGACGGAGACGAATAAAGCATAGACGATCATGGAGAGGAGATGGCTCTGCAGGATCATCGCTTTTTCCCCTTGGCGATATCGTAGGCATCGAGGGCGATGAGATAGTTCAGCAGACCGGCCCCGGCGATGTAGGCCGTCCCGAACTCGAAGGTGACCCGCTCCAGGGAACCCTGGCCGAACGTCAGGAGGCTGGACAGAATGTAGACGAGGAAATTGCCGAGATCGGCGAAAAAGGCCAGGATGGTGAGCGGATTATCCGTTTGGAAAGGATAGATCCGGCCGCCCATGACCAGACCGATGGCCGTCATGGCGCCGATGGAGACGAAAAAGGCCAGGCCGCGCCAGAGCTTTTTCTGAAGAATATGCCCGAGGCCGGGAACGAGCCAGCCGGCGATAAGACAGGATATCTCTTTCATGGACTTCAAAGCTAAGAATCATAAAGGAAACGGGGAGGCAAATCAAGTATAATGAAACAATAGGGAGTATATCCGCCTTCGAGATGAACACACTAAATAACTTGGGAATGTCAGCGCTCCGACCTTTCCGGAGCCATCAACCTGTATCCCCCTTGATTCTCCAAGGGGGCGGGGGGGATTAATGAAATTAAAGCAAATTCTTGAAAGGTGTCTCCGGAAAAAAGGTAAGGAGATACCAAGCTGCGCGCGCCCCTTAATATCCAAAAAGGGGAAGGGGCGGTTAATGAAATTCAAACAGAGTCTTGGGGACGTTTCGGATCCAGTTTGTTGCCAACAGTCCTCCCGGCTGCCAGAGCAGCTTCCCTCGAAAAACGCCTCGGGAAGGCTGAACCTTCGAGGTCGCTTCTCCATTCCCAAGTTATTCATCACCTAAAGGGAGTAATATACGAACTGATGCCCGAGCTCCCGGAAGTCGAAACGATCGTCCGCTGCCTCCGTCCGCATCTCTGCGGCCTCCAGGTCCGATCCGTCTGTTTGCTGTTTCCGCCGATCGTCCGAGACCCGGTGCATTTTCCGCTCGAGAAGCTGATCGGTCGTCAGGTCAGCGGCCTGCGCCGGCGCGGCAAAATGATCCTGGTGGATTTCTCCGGCGGGCTGACTCTCATCGTCCATCTCAAGATGACCGGCCAGCTCATCTTCTGCGGCCGAAACGCCCCTCCCGATAAGCATACCCATTTCGTCCTGTGTTTCAGGAGATCGCCACGGGAACTCCGCTTCCGGGATGTGCGGAAGTTCGGGTTCATCCGGGCCGTGCGGACGGCCGACGCGGAACGGACCCGGGAGCTCAGCCTTCTCGGTCCGGAGCCGCTGGGGCTTGTCAGGAACGCTTTCCTCGAGCGGCTCCAGGGCCGTCGCGGCCGGCTCAAGGGTCTCCTCCTCAACCAGCGGGTGCTCGCGGGCATCGGCAATATCTATGCTGACGAGATCCTCTACGAAGCCGGTCTTCATCCCCGAACGGATGTCTCACGCCTGGGCCGCCGCCGCCTGGAAAGACTCCATGCCGCTGTTTCTAAAGTTCTTGACGAGGCGATCGCCTACAAGGGCACGACGGTGCGCGACTTCCGGGACGGCCTCGGGCTCGAGGGGTTGTTCCAGAATCGCCTGCGGGTTTATGGACGGGAAGGGGAACCCTGCCGGCGCTGCGGGGGCCGGCTCAGGCGCATCCGTCTCTCCGGGAGGAGCACGCATTTCTGCCCCCGCTGCCAGCGCCGCCGAGTTTGACAGAATCGGGGCATTCGTTATAATTGCTAATGCTGTTCTCCACCAGGAGTCGCCGGCCCGGACCGAGCCGGACATTCTGAGAGGAGGAATCAGGTCATGAAGTTCGGAAATCTCAAGGATGTCGTGAACTTCGCCATCCAGCGCGAAGAGGAAGCCGCCAGGAACTACGGCAAGCTGCGGGCGATCGCCAAGGAAGAAGCCGCCAAGAGGCTTTTGGCCGATCTCCAGCAGGAGGAGAGGAACCACAAGAAGATCCTTCAGGGGCTGACCAAGCTCAAGATCGAGGCGGCCGCTTCCAAAAACTTGAAGGACCTGATGATCAGTGATTATCTGGTCGAAGAGCCGCTCACCCCGGACATGAATTTCCAGGACCTCCTGATCTTTGCGGCCAAAAAAGAAAAAAAGGCCGCCGAGCTCTATTCCGATCTCGCCAAGAGATCCTCGGCCAAGGACCATAAGGCGCTGTTCGAATTCCTGGCCAAGCAGGAGAAAGCCCATAAGCTGCGCCTCGAACTCGAGTACGAAAAGCATGTCCTCTGGGAGGACTGAGCCGCCTCCCCGGGCATCTTGTGATCGATATCCAGCAAGGAGACACGACATGGAAAAATGGGAATGCCAGGCCTGTGGCTACATCTACGATCCCGAGAAGGGAGACCCCGATAACGGCGTCGCTCCGGGAACCCCGTTCGAGGAACTCCCCGACGACTGGGTTTGTCCTCAGTGCGGCGTGGGCAAAGAATTTTTCCAGAAGCTCTCCTGAGCGTTCGCTGACCGCGGGGATCATGGGGTTCGGATGAAAGTCGTCATTATCGGGAACGGCCTGGCCGGGACCATGGCCGCCAAGACAATGCGGGAACTCGACACTGAGGTGGAGGTCCTGATTTTCGCCGAGGAGAGGTACCCTTACTATCCACGGCCTAACCTCATCGAATATGTCGCCGGCAAAATGCCCTACGAGCGCGTCTTTGCCTTTTCTGAGGGGTGGCATGTTCGCCAAAAGATCGACATCCGGCTCGGGTTTCCCGTCCGCAAGATCCATCCGCGATCCCGGGAAATCGAGCTGGAGGAAGGCCGGCGCGAGTCCTATGATAGGCTGTTGATCGCCAACGGGTCCTCTTCGTTCATCCCCCCGATCAAGGGAGCGGATAAACGAGGCGTCTTCTCCCTGCGGACTCTGGATGATGCCCAGGCCATCCTGGATTACCTCCAGGGCCATCGTCAGGTGGTCGTCATCGGCGGAGGTCTGCTCGGGCTCGAGATCGCGCGGGCCATCAGGTCGCGCGGTGCCGAGGTGGAAGTGGTGGAATTTTTCGACCGCTTGCTGCCTCGCCAGCTCGACGTCCAGGGAGCGTCACTCCTTCGGAGCCAGATCGAGAGTCAAGGGATCCGGATCCGCCTGGGTGTCGCCACCGAAGAGATCCTCGGCGCTGGAGAGATGAAGGGGCTCAGGCTGAAGGGCGGCCATGAGGTCAACGGAGACATGGCCGTTTTTGCCGCCGGCGTGCGACCGAATCTTGGCCTCCCCCAGGACGCCGGGCTGGCCACGGACCGCGGGCTGGTCGTGGATGACCGGCTGCGGACGAGCCATCCCCAAGTTTTTGCCGCCGGCGACAGCATCCAGCATCGGGGAAAAGTGTATGGCATCATCCCGGCCTCCTTCGAACAGGCGCGGACGGCCGCCTACAATCTTATGGGAGAGGACAAGAAGTACGAAGGAACGGTCCCGGCCAACACCCTCAAGGTCGTGGGCTTGGAGGTCACATCGGTGGGCCTGGTGAATCCCGAAGGGGAAGGGTTCGAGGAGGTCAGGAAGTTCAAGAAAGAAGAGGGAATCTATAAAAAGATCGTTCTTCAGGACGGCGCCCTGGTGGGGGCCATCTGGATGGGCACGAAGAAGGGCGTCAACGAGATTGCCAGCGCCGTAACGGCGAAGGCCAAGATCAGTCAGTGGATCACCTCCCTGTTCGACGACAGCTTCGATTTTTCGGTGCTATGAGATCCCGGCAAGTCTGTCTTATTCTTGTTCTTATGGGCCTGCTATTCTGCCCGCCGGCCTTCTCTCAGTATAAGCTGAACGGCTTTCTGTCTGCCCGGTATGAGAACGGGAAGGCAGAGAGTGATTTCCCCGACGGGACCTTCGGCTGGGTCAGGGCCGGTCTGCTGTTCACCGGACGAGCCGCGAACATCTTCAATTACGATTTCGAGATCCAGTTCAAATCAGAGGACCGGGTGGAGATCGAGGAAGCCTGGGTCGGGGTCAATCCCTCGGAGACCTTTCAGCTGAAGCTCGGGTACTACCTCGTGCCCTTCGGCAGATACAACACGGCCAACCGTCCTTATCAGAATCCCTTCATCCAGGCTCCGCTGCCGCAGGCCGACCTCTATCCGGAGAGCTGGCGGGATATCGGAGTCCTGGCGGAAGGCCGATGGGGGTCTTTCGGCTATGCAGCGTATTTGGGAAACGGCCTGCGCGAAGGCAGGGACCTGCAGGACGGCCGGCAGTATTATAAGGACAATAACGGCAACAAGGCCGTCGGCGGACGGATCTCTCTAGGATTGGGAGAAGGTGTCGAAGTCGGGGGCTCTTATTACCGGGGCAAGTACGACGCCGCCGCCGAAAGAGAATTGAAACTCTATGGCGCCGACGCCAGCTGGAGCAGCCGGGGCTTTCTCCTTCTCTACGAATACGGCAAGGCCGATATCGATAACCCGGCCGGCTTCGGTGGGGGCACGGCCGAGGGGCATTTTTCCCTGGCCTCGCTGAACGTGAGCGACTTTACGGCTCTGGCCAGCTACCAGACCCTTGAATACGACGACCCCTATCACGGCTGGGATCCTCTTGATCCCATCCCCATCACTGTCGGTATTGCGAAGGATATCCGCCGCTGGGCCGTCGGTGTGGTCTACTCGCCCGAACCCAATTTTATGCTCAAGGTCGAGTACGATTTCAACCGGGAGAAGCCGGTCGAGCTCGACAACGATGTTTTCCTAGTCCAGGTGTCGCTTCTGTTCTGACCGATAGAAAGACGGAGAAAGGAATCGCATGGCCAACGTTGTTGTTCTCGGCGTCCAGTGGGGAGACGAAGGCAAGGGCAAGGTCGTCGACCTGCTGACACCGGCATTCGAGGTGATCGGCCGCTATCAGGGCGGCCACAACGCCGGCCATACCGTTTACATCGGAGGCCGGAAGATCGTCCTCCACCTGATCCCCTCCGGCATCCTGCATCCGGGGAAGCTGTGCGTCATCGGCAACGGTGTCGTCTTCAGTCCGCGGGCATTTCTGGAGGAGAAGGCCACGCTCGAAAAACACGATCTGGCCATCGACGGCCGCCTGGTCATCAGCCGCTATGCCCATCTCATCCTCCCTTATCATCTCCAGGCCGAAAAGATCGCCGAGGAAAGAAAAGGCTCAAGGAGGATCGGTACCACCAGCCTGGGGATCGGACCCGCCTATGAAGACAAGGTCGCCCGTTGCGGCATCCGCGTCGGCGACCTCCTCGACCTCGCCATCTTCCGGCAGAAGCTCGCCGTGAACCTGGAAGAGAAAAACGCTCTCTTCCGCGCGTCCGGCCTTCCAGCCTTTGACCTCGAGGCGGTCTTTCAAGAGTACGCGGGCTATGCCTCGAAGATCACCCGGTATATCGGCGATGTCTCGTTGCTCCTCCACCGGAAGATGCGCGAGGGCAGTTCGGTCCTGTTCGAAGGTGCCCAGGGCGCGTTGCTGGATATCGATCACGGCACCTACCCGTATGTCACATCATCCAATTCCACGGCTGGAGGAGTCGCCACGGGCTTGGGTGTGGGCCCGACTTGTATCGACTTCGTCCTCGGCGTCGGCAAAGCCTACACGACCCGTGTCGGCGGCGGCGCCTTCCCGACCGAGATCCAGGATGAGCGCGGCCGTCTGATCTCGGAGCGGGGCAATGAGTTCGGCGCCACCACCGGCCGGCCTCGGCGCTGCGGCTGGCTGGATGTCGTGGCCGTGGCCCACAGCTGCCGCGTCAACGGCATCACCAAGCTCGTCCTGACCAAGCCGGACATCCTGGATGCTTTCCAGGAGATCCCTGTGTGTGTCAGTTATGAATACAAAGGGAAAGCGCTCGACGCCTTTCCCACCGAGCCATGGATTCTGGAGAATGTTGTCCCCCGCTATAGGACGATGAAGGGCTGGCAAACCCCCATCCATAAGCTCACCGACCGGCGGCGGCTCCCGGCCGCTTTCCTCGATTACGTCAAACTTATCGAGGACGCGGTCGAAGCCAGGGTCTGCCTCATCTCAACGGGTGTGGAGAGAAAAGATTCTATCCTCGTCGACGAAGAACTCGAGGGGGTGGTCGATCTCGAAAGGGTGAGAAAAGAGCTGGCCTGAGCTTTCCCGCATCCCTGCGGATCAAGAAGGAGCTTGTCATGAAAATCGACACGAAAGAAGCCCGTCAAGAAGTGCTCAAGGACATCATCCGGGAGCTTCACCAGGGCGGGAAACTGGAGGACCAGAAAAAACGCTTTGCCGAGCTGCTCAAGGATGTCAGTCCGACCGAGATCTCGGAGATGGAGCAGAATCTGATCGAGGAAGGCCTCCCCGAGGATGAGATCAAGCGGCTGTGTGACGTCCACGTCCAGGTCTTCAAAGAGTCGCTCGAGGGCCAGCCCCTGCCGGCCGCGATCCCGGGCCATCCCCTGCACACTCTGACGGCGGAAAACCGGGCGCTCGAGAAGATCCTGGAGGAACTCAAGGGTCTTCTGGATCGTCTCTCAGCCGCGGAGGGCGGGGCCGGGCTCGAGAGCCTCCGGAGCGACCTGCGATCCACGCTGGACAGGCTCGCCGCTGTGGAAAAACATTACCTCAGGAAAGAGAACCAGCTCTTTCCCCTCCTTGAGACCAGGGGAGTGGGTGGTCCCTCCAAGGTCATGTGGGCGATTCATGACGACATCCGGGCGATGCTGAGGGATTTCCGCGGGTTGCTCGATACGGAAAAAGCCTCCGAGCTGATCGCGGTGGGCCGACGCCTCGCGGAAATGATGTCCGACATGATCTATAAAGAGGAAAAGATCCTGCTGCCGATGAGCCTCGAGACGCTGAACGACGAGGATTGGGCCCGGGTGAAGAAGGGAGAGGAGGAGATCGGCTATGCCTGGGTGACGCCGGGGACCGAATGGAAACCGACGGTCAAGGCCGCTGAGCTTCCGCCGCTGCCGGAGCTCCATCGTCCCGCTGCTTCGCTCCCGCTCGATACGGGAGGGCTGACGCCGGAGCAGGTCAACCTCCTGCTCAAGAATCTGCCTGCCGATGTCACTTTTGTCGATGAAACGGATACCGTCCGGTATTATTCGGCCGGGGCCGAGCGAATCTTCCCCCGGAGCCCGGCCGTGATCGGCCGAAAGGTCCAGAACTGCCATCCTCCGGACAGCGTTCACATGGTCAAACGCATTCTCGAGGCCTTCCGGGCCGGCCGGCGTGATGTCGCCGAGTTCTGGATCCAGCTGGAGGGACGATTCATCCAGATCCGCTACTTTGCCGTTCGCGACGGGGAGGGTCACTACAAAGGATGTCTCGAAGTCAGCCAGGACGTCACGGCCATCCGCGAGCTCCGGGGCGAACAGCGCCTGCTCGATTGGAAATAAAACAAACGAAACAGGAGGTTTCAGATGGCATCCAAGACCGCCAAAAAGCCGGCTCGAAAAACCCAAAAAGGCGATGCTTATGAGTGCCGGATCTGCGGCTATCGCATCGTTGTCGATGAGGCCTGCGGCTGCGCCGAAGAGCACGTCTTTATCTGCTGCGATCAGCCGATGAAGAAGAAGGCCAAAAAGGCCGCCTGAGTCCGCTTCGGAATGATCGGATCTCCGACCTGCTGGAGTCGGGATGACGGATTCTGACAGGGGAGGTGAGGGATGACGGGACTGGTGTTCTCTGTCGTGGATGTTTTTGCCGAGGAAAAGTACGCCGGCAATCAGCTGGCGGTCGTGCGCCGGGGCGACGAGCTCGCTGCCGACGCCATGCAGAAGATCGCCCGCGAAATCAATTTTTCCGAGACAACGTTTATCATCGGAGATGCCAAGCGCCGGGGGGGCTTCGACGTCCGCATCTTCACGCCCACCGCGGAGCTTCCCTTTGCCGGCCATCCCACCCTCGGCACCGCCTACATCATCCAGCAGGACCTCATCCGGGAAGCGGTTCGCAAGGTTGTCCTCAACCTCAAGGTCGGGCCCATCCCGGTGAGCTTCAGCTATCGTCAGGGGAAGCCGGACGTCCTCTGGATGCGGCAGATCGAGCCCCAGTTCGGGCGGACCATGGACGCCCGGCGCGTGGCGCCCGTGCTCGACCTGAAGCCGGACGATCTGCTCCCGGAGTTCCCGGTGCAGGAGGTCTCGACCGGCATCCCCTTCGTGATCGTTCCGGTCAGGACCCTGGAAGCGGTCAAACGGAGCCGCTTCCGGCCGGAAAAGCTGGCCGGCTTGACGACCGACAGCCGGGGAAAGGCATTCCTTCTCTTTTCGCCCCAGCCCTACAGTGCCCGCAACGACCTCAATGTCCGGGTGTTCGCCCATTGCTATGGTGTCGCCGAGGACCCGGCCACGGGAAGCGCCAACGGCTGCCTGGCCGGCTACCTGGTCCGGCACCGCTTTTTTGGTAAGGAGCGGATCGACATCCGGGTTGAACAGGGGCATGAGATCGGCCGGCCGTCGCTGCTCCTGTTAAGAGCCGGAGAGACGGCGGGGAGGATCGAGGTTCTTGTGGGCGGCCGGGTCGTCCTGGTCGCCCGGGGAAAGCTGGTCTGAGCGGCCGGGCGGCCAAATACTAGTATTCCTATAAGAATAATTGCATTCGGCCGGCAAAAGATGTAAAATTGGATGTATAATAACGGCGTTTCCGGTCCCGCAGGCGGCCCGGAAAAAGCGAAGGTATGATGATCAAAGACCTGTCCGTGATGATCGCCGGTAAAGCGGGCGATGGTGTTTTGTTCACGGGCAATGTCTTGGCCAAAATCCTCAAACGCCAGGGCTGGGAGGTGGCCACCTACCGCGATTTCCCCTCTAACATCCGCGGCGAGGGCACCTGCTACACGGTCCGGGCGTCGTTGGACAAGATCTATGGCCTGGCCGACCGGGTGGATATCCTGCTGGCCTTTGACTGCGAGGCCATCCTGGCCCATCTTCCCGAGATCGCCGAGAACGGGATCGTCTTCTGCGACGGCGAGGGGGTCGCGGCCCTTCCTCCGGAGAAGACCCGGGGGAAGACGTTCCACCGTTTTCTCCTGCGTTCTCTCGCCCGGGAACAGTTCGGCCAGGAGATCTTTAAGAACATGATCGCCCTCGGTGCCTTGAGCTATGTCCTGGACCTCGACCGCGCACTCCTCGAACGGATCATTTCCGAGATGTTCTTAAAGAAGAAGGGGAAAGACATGGTCCGGACAAACATCCGGGCGGCCTCCTTCGGCTACGAGAAGGCCCGAGAGATGACGGCCGAAACAGAACGGCACCCGCTGGCGAGAAAAGGGGATGACGATCGGATCCTCATCTCCGGAGACGAAGCCATCGGTTTTGGCGCGCTGGTCGCCGGGTGCCGCTATTTCGCCGCCTATCCGATCTGTCCCGCCACCGAGGTCTGGCAGGCGCTCGTCCATGACATGCCGGAGTTCAACGGTGTAATCGTCCAGACGGAAGACGAGCTGGCGGCCCTCAACATGGCCATCGGAGCGGCCTTTGCCGGCGCCCGGGCGATGACTTCGACGTCGGGGCCCGGAGCGTCGCTGATGATGGAGGCGTTCAGCCTGGCGGGGATGATGGAGATCCCGGTCGTCATCGCCCATGTCCAGCGGATGGGTCCGGCCACCGGGATGCCGACCAAGAGCCAGCAGGGCGATGTCCTGCAGTGGATCTTCGGCTCCCACGGTGAATTCCCCCGCATCGTCCTGACGCCGGGGACGGTGGGGGAGTGTTTCGACCTGACGGTCAAGGCCTTCAACCTGGCCGAAAAATACCAGTGTCCCGTCATCCTCCTGACCGAGCTCGACCTGGGTCAGAATTACCGGACGAGCCGGGCCTTCGACCTTTCCGCCGTCCAGATCGACCGGGGCAAGCTGCTGCGCCCCGAGGAGCTTCTGGATGTCGCCGACTTCAAGCGGTACGAACTCAGCGCCGACGGGATCTCGCCCCGGTCTCTTCCGTCCTATAAAAACGGTGTCCACGTCGCCGAAAGCCTAGAGCATGATGAGCGAGGCTACCGCGATGAAGACCCGGCGAACCGCCTGCGGATGATGGGGAAACGCATGCATAAGCTCGACCGGGCATCCGCAGACCTGACCCCGCCCCGGCTGTGGGGCTGCCAGAAGGCTGATGTCGGGTTCATCGCCTTCGGTTCCACGCTGGGCGCCGTCCTCGAGGCTATGGACCAGCTCAGGGAAAAGAAGGTGCCTTCCCGGTTTCTCCAGCTGCGGGCGCTCTGGCCGTTCCCGGCCGCCGCGGTCCGGGAATTTCTGGCGGAGAGCCGGGATGTTTTTGTCGTCGAGCATAACTATGAAGGACAGCTCGCCTCCCTGATCAAGAGCCAGATCAGCCCCTGCGGAGAGCTGAAGAAGATCGTCAGCTCCTCGACCCGGGCGTTCACACCCCGGGATATCGTCGAACCCGTCCTCGAGGCGGCCCGATGAAAGAGAAACGAAGCTTCCAGCTCACCACCCCCACCTGGTGCAAAGGCTGCGGCCTGTTCGGCGTTTTCGACGCCCTCAAGAGCGCAGCCGCATCACTCGACCTCGAGCCCGAGGACCTGGTCATCGTCACCGGGATCGGCTGCCACGGCCGGCTGAACAATTATTTCCGCGCCTACGGTTTCCACGGCCTCCACGGCCGCACCATGCCGGTGGCCGCCGGGATCAAACTGGTCAACCCGCTCCTTCAGGTGGTGGCCGTCAGCGGTGACGGCGACGCCTACTCGATCGGCCTGGGCCATTTCCTCCATGCCCTCCGTAAGAATATCGGTCTCACCTATGTCGTCGTTGATAATCGCATCTATGCCTTGACCCAAGGACAGGCTTCGCCGACGACGGACTTTGGCGCGGTCACTCTATTTACCCCGTTCGGGTCGAAGGATTTTCCCATCGATGGGCCGGCGCTCGCCCTAGCGGCCGGCGGGACATTCATCGCCCGCGGTTTTTCCGGCGAGGTCGCCCATCTGGCAGCGCTCATCGAGCGGGGAATGAGGCACGACGGCTTCGCCCTGATCGATATCCTCAGCCCCTGCGTCACCTACAACAAGATGAATTCTTATGATTGGTACCGCAAGCATGTCTTCCACGTGGAGGATAGCCCGGATTACAACCCTCGAGACAAAGCCAGGGCGTGGGACGCCTTGAGCAGCCCGAAGAAGATCGCCATCGGCCTGATTTATGAGGAGGACAAGCCGTCCTTCGAGGAGCTCGTCCTCCCCGACGTCAAGAAGCCGATCGCCTCGCTCGACCTCAAAGTCGATCATCCGCGGCTTAAGAGGATCATCGAGAGATTTCGTTGAGATAACGAACGTGATACAATATCTTTCAAGGAGTGAGATGAGATGAAAGAGAAAGTCGAAGCGGCCCTGAGCAAGGTCCGGCCCGCCCTGATGGCCGACGGCGGGAATGTCGAGCTCGTTGACGTCCAGGATGGAGTGGTCAAGGTGAGGCTCACCGGCGCCTGCGGCGGCTGTCCGATGTCCCAGATGACCTTGAAGATGGGGATCGAAAGGCTCTTGAAGAAGGAAGTTCCGGAAGTCAAGGAGGTCGTCGCCGTCTGAGACGGCTCCAGGGCCATGAAGCGCGTTTATCTCGATCACATTGCGGCCACACCCCTGGATCCCCAGGTCGTGGAGGCAATGCTCCCTTATTTACGGGAAAAGTACGGCAATCCCCAGAGCCTCCATTCAGCCGGGCAGGAAGCGCTGGCGGCGGTCCAAGAAGCGCGCTCCCGGGTCGCCCGGTTGATCGGCGCCGAGGAAAATGAGATCTTCTTCACCTCCAGCGGTTCGGAGGCCAACAATTTCGCCGTCAAGGGGATGGCCCTGGCCCGGCGGGACAGAAGCCAGCATCTCGTTGTTTCGGCTATCGAGCACCAATCCGTCCTCCATTCCGCCAAGAGCCTAGAGAAGTTCGGCTTTTCCTCGACTTTGGTCCCCGTCGACCGGGACGGCCTGGTCGACCCGGAGGACATCAAGCGGGCCCTCAAGAAGGAGACGGCGCTTGTTTCCGTGATCCTGGCCTCGAGCGAGGTGGGGACGATCGAGCCCCTGGCCGAGATCGCCCGGATTTGTCGTTCGGCGGGGATCCCGCTCCACAGCGACGCTGTGGCGGCTGCCGGGAGCATCCCGCTGGATATCCGGGAGCTCGATGTCGACGCCCTGAGCCTGGCCGCCGACCAGTTCTCCGGGCCCAAGGGGAGCGGCGCTCTTTTCCTCAGGAAAGGGATGCGGATTCTGCCTTTCATCGACGGCGGCATCCAGGAAGGCGGCCGCCGCAGCGGGACGGAGAACGTCGCCGGGATCGTCGGGATGGGCAAGGCGGCCGAACTCGCCCTGACGAAATTGGCCGAGCGCGGTGAGAGGCTGAGATCCCTTCGCGACAGATTGATCGAGCATCTTCCCCAAAAGGTGGACCGGGTCAATCTGACGGGACACCGGGAAAAACGGCTGCCTCATCATGCCAGCTTCTGCGTCGAGTTCATCGAGGGCGAGTCCATGCTCCTGAACCTGGACATGAAGGGGATCGCCGCCTCGAGCGGCTCGGCCTGCACCTCGCGGGCGCTCAAAGCCTCCCACGTGCTCCTGGCCATGGGCATCGATCATGCTCTGGCCCAGGGATCGCTGGTCTTCAGCCTGATCGACAGCACGACGGCCGAGGATATCGATTATCTCCTGGATGTCTTCCCGCCGATCATCGACCGGCTGAGGAAGATGTCGCCCCTCTACACCAAATTTCTGGAGGAGAACGAGAAATGATCTATACCGATAAAGTCATGGACCATTTCCAGAATCCCCGCAACGTCGGGGTGATCAAGGATGCCGACGGGACTGGTCAGGTCGGCAATCCCGTCTGCGGCGATATGATGACCTTCAGCATCAAGGTCAAGGACAATAAACTGGAGGACGTCAAATTCCAGACGTTCGGCTGCGGAGCGGCCATCGCCGTTTCCAGCATCGTCAGCGAGATGGCCATCGGCAAGACCCTGGAAGAAGCCATGAAGATCACCAACGAGATCGTGGCCCAGGAGCTCGGCGGCCTGCCCAAGAACAAGCTGCACTGCTCGAACCTGGGAGCCGATGCCCTGCATGCCGCGATCGAGGACTATAAAAAAAAGGAGAAAGACGAAGCCGCTCCCGGTCCAGAAAAAGAAAAGGTGCAGAAATCCAAAGAGTGCCATTGCCCTTATTGCGATGGTCCCCTGGAGGGAATAGAGGGCATCTGTTCGAGCTGCCACGTCGACCTCGAAAAGTGCCCGCACTGCGGCAACCTCACCAAAAAGGGCGGAGAGAAGTGCGCCAAGTGCGGGGCCGCTCTGGAGCCCGAATAAGCTTTTTCCCGAAGTGGAGCTAAGCCCGCCCGAGGATTTTTCTCCTCAAGAGGAGCGGAGAGAGACAATGAAAGCGGACGCTACGCTGGATTGCTTCGGGCTTCTCTGCCCGATGCCCATCATCCAGACGGCCAAGAGGATCAAGGGATTGAAAGTCGGCGAGATCCTCGAGATCGTTTCCACCGATGAGGGTATCAAGGTCGACATGCCGGCCTGGTGCAAAATGACAGGTCAAGAATTCCTCGGGCAGGAACAGGACGGCGATGTCTACCGCCTCTATGTCCGCAAGCTCAAGGATTGAGGGACGGAAACACATCGTGACCAAGGACGAAGTCATCGACCGGATCCGTAAGCTCCGGAAAGAGCGAAAGGCGGTCATCCTGGCCCACAACTACCAGATCGGCGAGGTCCAGGACATCGCCGACTACACCGGCGACTCCCTGGGATTGAGCCAGGAAGCCGCCAGGAGCGAGGCCGAGGTGATCGTCTTCTGCGGCGTCCATTTCATGGCCGAGACGGCGGCCATCCTCTCTCCCCAAAAAGCCGTCCTTCTGCCTGATGCGGGGGCCGGATGCCCGATGGCCGACATGATCACCGCCCAGGAACTCCGCGACTGGAAGGCCGGATACCCGGGCCGGCCGGTCGTCTGTTATGTCAACACCACCGCCGAGGTCAAGGCCGAATCCGACATCTGCTGCACCTCGTCCAATGCCGTCAAGGTGGTGAATTCCATCCCCGAGGAGGAGATCCTTTTCGTCCCCGACAAGAATCTGGCCGCCTATGCCGCCCGCCAGACCCGAAAGAAGATCATCGCCTGGGACGGCTATTGCTATGTCCATAACCAGATCCTGACGGCGGATGTCCAGGCCAGGAAAAAGGAACATCCGAAGGCCGAGATCTGGGTCCATCCCGAGTGCCGGCCCGAAGTGATCGACCTGGCCGATAAGGTTATCTCCACGGGTTTCATGGTGAAAGCGGCGCGGGAGACTACGGCCGCAGAAGTCCTCGTCGGCACCGAGGTCGGGATCCTTCATCGGCTGCGGAAAGAGAACCCGCGAACGGCGTTCTTCCCCGTCAAGGACTTGGCTTTTTGTTCGAACATGAAAAAGATCACTCTTCTTAAGGTTCGGCAGGCCTTGGAGGAGATGAGATACCGGATCGAGGTCCCCGCGGCGATCAGCCGGAAAGCGAGAGGGGCCATCGAGAAAATGATCACCCTATAGGAGGTTTTCATGAACAAGAAGACCGAAGACAACGTAAAGGCGGCCTTTGCCGGTGAGAGCCAGGCCCACATGAGGTACAAGGCTTTTGCCGATGCCGCGGAAAATGAGAAGTTCGCCAACGTGGCCCGCCTGTTTCGGGCCAACAGCTACGCCGAGCAAGTCCATGCCACCAATCACCTCAAGACCTTGGCCGGAATCCGGAAGACGGCCCAGAACCTGCAGGAGGCGGTGGACGGGGAGAACTACGAAGTCAAGGACATGTACCCGGCCTTCAAATCCATGGCCGAAGCCGAGGGCGAGAAGACGGCCGTGTTCTGGTTTAACGCCGCCTTGGAAGCGGAGAAGATCCATGCCGGCTTGTATAAAAAGGCCAAAGAAGCCGTGGACAAGGGCCAGGACCTCGCCTATTTTCCCATCCATATCTGCAGTGTCTGCGGATTCACGGTCGAAGGCGATGCCCCTGACAAGTGCCCTGTCTGCGGCGCTCCCAAAGAGAAGTTCATCAAGTACTGAGGCCGGTTCCAGGGTGCGTCTGAAAGGAGAATGCTATGGCCTTAAACACGAAACTGCGGCCCTATGAGGTCTTGGCCGTCGCCATCCGGTCGGAGATCGAGGCGGCGGATTTCTACGCCAGGCTTCTGGCTCGGGTCAAGAACATCCTGCTCCAGCAGAAGCTGAAGTTCCTCGTCCTGGAGGAGAAAAAGCACCGCAAGATCCTGGAGAGACTCCATTCCCAGCGCTTTCCTGATGTTGTGCTCAAGGTTCCTGAGAAAACGGTTCGGCCTCGGCCGAAGACAGCTCTGGATGAGAAGAGCTCCATCCTCGAGCTCTTCCAAGCCGCCCTGGAAGCGGAGAAGGCCGCCGAAACATACTACAAAGACGCCCAGGGAGTGGTCAAGGACGCCGGGAGCAAGAAGTTGCTCGAATACCTGAGCCGGGTCGAGCGCAGCCATTACTTCCTGATCAAGTCGGAGATCGATCTTCTCGGCCGGTTCCCCGATTATTATGATGTCGAGGATTTCCACCTCGGTCAGGACCTCTTTCACGTCGGCCCTTGAGGGTTTTTTATTTGCGGACTAACAAGTGAGTTCCGTCATAAGTCTATTCAGGGGACATGAGCGTGGAGCCCGCTAAAAACCGGATCGGTCCGATCATTCGTATCCTCCGCCGGGAATATCCCCGGAGTCGCACGGCGCTCGAGTTCGAATCGCCCCTCCAGATCCTGGTCGCCACCATCCTGGCGGCCCAATGCACGGACGAGAGGGTCAACCGGATCACGCCCGCTCTTTTCCGGAAATATCCGACCGCGGCGGCTTTGGCCGCGGCTGACCGGCAGGAGCTCGAGGCGGAGATCCGGCCGACCGGGTTTTTCCGCAACAAGGCCAAGAGTATCATCGGCGCCGCTCGGAAGATCGCCGAGGGCTTCGGCGGTGAGGTGCCGGCGAACATGGCCGACCTCGTCACCCTCCCCGGCGTGGCCCGGAAAACGGCCAACATCGTCCTCTCCTCCGGCTACGGCATCGCCGAGGGGATCGCCGTCGATACCCACGTCAGGCGGCTCTCCGGCCGGCTTGGACTGAGCCGACAGCGCGATCCCGAGAAGATCGAACGGGATCTCATGAAGCTCGTCCCAAGAAAGGACTGGCTCGATTTCAACTACCTGCTGGTCAACCACGGCCGGAAGGTTTGCCAGGCTCGTAAACCGCGCTGCCCGGCTTGCCCTCTCCGAAACCTCTGCCCCTCGGCGTTGAAACTCTTTCCGGGACTTAAGCGTAAGCCGTAACCTTCAGATTCTCGGCCAGGGGAAACGGGCGCCCTCCGCCGTTTTCCAGATCCCGTCTTCAGGTCTCTTTTCCCGAGATTCTTTCGTCCAGTTTCTTGCGCAAAGCCTCTCTTTTGTCCTTCGTGTCCAGGTAGATCTGGAGGTTGAGGATTTCCTCGGCGATGGCGTTCGCCACCTGGTTGATGGTGCCCGGACCACCCTCCCTATTTAAATCCTCGCCCGTGATATCGTGGACGAAGAAGAGCATCTCCCGGTTGATCACGGGCTCGAGGATGCGTCCAGGATCGGGAACAATGACCAGCTTGGTCAGGGCCAAAACGCGGCCCAAGCGGGTGTAAAAAACTGTGTCGATTTCACCCGCCTTCCGCGCCTTGCTGAGCTCGGAGGCCATCTTGAGAAGAGTCGGTTCCAGATCCCTGGACCCCTTTGTAACCATCTCCTGGAAACTGGTGATGAACAGGTCAAGAAGGACGTACCCGGCCTTCTCCTTGGGATTGGCCGGGTTGTCCATGGCCGCGAGATTAAAGGAAAAAAGAGCCAGAAACCCGAACAGCAATATCTTTTTCGCCATCTCATACCTCCTTGGAATCATATTTGAATTGCGATAGCACCCGCTCGATCGCTTTTTCCTTGAAGAGGATCTCCATCTTCTGCTCGAGACTTAAGCGAGGAACCCGGCCGGCTCCCGCCGGGATGGAGATTCGGTCTTCCTCTTCTCTTTTTAGCTGACCGGCCCTAACCAACGCTTCTTGTACAGATTCGGCCAGCCTGGAAGACCCAGTTTGGCCGGGGGATGCCGTCCATTCCCATCCTGGGGGATGTGAGAAACCGGGAAGTTGACCGAGGGCGGAGGCAAGGGCCCTGAATTCTGGCGGCGGGCCCGCTCCAGGACGTTTCAGAATAGAGAAGAAGATCCCCGCTATGATCAAGACCAGGAACGCTGCCAGCACAGGGACGGCTCTTATTTGGGAATGGATGGGCGGCCTTTTGCCGCCGGCCGCCTCCTTGAGGCGGGTCTCCACCCTGTCCCGGAAATCCCTGGTCCGGAAGAAGGCAAGGGCGTCTTCTTCCTCTTGTCGTATCAAGGCGGAAATGTTCTTGAAATCATGATCCGTCAGCTTATTTTTCATCGTTCCCCTCGGTCATGCAATCCAGCACCGCCTTGCGGGCGCGGTTCAGACGGGACATCACCGTGCCTGGCTTGAGGCCCAGGGTCTCGGCCAGCTCGGCGTAAGACAGGTGTCCGTATTCCCGCAAGACAAAGACCACCTTTTGTTTGCCGGGAAGACGACGGACAGCCGCTTTGAGTTTGGCCAGGCGTTCCCGTGTATCCAAGTGCTCGTGCTGATTGGGATTCTCCCGGGCATCTCCCGGAGTCACGCTCCTTTGGAACAGACGGAAGAGCCGCTTTTTTTTCTGATGGTCGAGGCAGGTGTTCCGGGCGATCCGGAGGAGCCAGACTCTCAGGGCCCCGGGTTCGTGGACCGTTCCGATCTTTCGAAAGGCTTTGAGGTAGACTTCCTGGCTCAGGTCCTCGGCATCCACCGGATTCCGGGAGAAACCCAGACAGATCCGGAAAACGTCTTCTCGGTAGGTCATCATTTCCTCAGTTAGGCGAACGGCTTTTTCTGTCCTTGCCATGCGTCCTGTGTTCATTAGGAAAGACGACCCACGATGAAAAATATTCCATTTCGAGACCGGGAATCAAGAGTCTTTCCGCTTCCGTAAGCATTTCCGTCTGTCTGATTCCGTTCGGCGCAGGAGGCCCCCCCCTGCGCGGTTCGAAGCGGGCTTATTTCTTTCCGCTGAAAATGTCGATATAATGAGCCCGGGTTCATTTTTATGAAGCCAGGAAAATTCGGGTGATCAAAGAAGCGATGCTCTGGCGAGGCCTTGAAGAGGGCAAAGTGGAGTGCTTCCTCTGCGCCCATCGGTGTCAGGTCGCGGCGGGCAAGTTCGGGGTCTGCGGCGTCCGTGAGAACCGGGATGGGAAGTTGGTCACCCGGGTCTATGGGGAGGTCATTGCCGCCCACATCGACCCGATCGAAAAGAAACCCCTTTATCATTTCCTGCCGGGGACGACCTCGTTCTCCATCGCCACGGTCGGCTGCAATTTCCGCTGCCCTTTCTGCCAGAACTGGCAGATCTCTCAAGTGACAAAGAAAGACAAGCGCTTCGCCGATGGCCAAGCCCTCTCTCCGGAGGAGATCGTGCGAGCCGCCCGGACGCGGGGCTGCCGCAGCATCTCCTATACCTATACCGAGCCGACCATCTTCTTCGAATATGCCTACGACACGGCCCGGTTGGCCCGGAGCGCCGGGCTGGCCAATGTCTTTGTCACCAACGGGTATATGACGGCCGAGGCGCTGCGGACGATCCGGCCCTTTCTCGATGCGGCCAACGTCGACCTCAAGGCCTTCCGGGATGAGACCTATAAAAAGATCTGCGGCGCCCGGCTCCAGCCCGTCCTCGATTCGGTCCGCCTGATGCATGAGCTCGGCATCTGGGTGGAGGTGACCACACTCGTCGTCCCGGCTCTGAATGACGGCGATAAAGAACTCGGAGATATCGCCCGCTTCATCGCCTCCGTCAATCCGGAGATCCCCTGGCACATCAGCCGTTTCCATCCGGACTACGGATACACGGAGGCGCCGGCGACGCCCTTGGAGACCCTCCGGAAGGCCCGTGCTCTCGGGAGGGAAGCCGGGCTGAAATTTCTTTACATCGGCAATGTCTGGGGAGAGTCGGAAAATACGAATTGCCCTAGCTGCGGGAAGACGCTACTCCGCCGGAGTGGGTTTTCTATCGAGGAGAACAGGATTAATGGGGGGAAATGCTCTTTTTGCGGCGCTCCCGTCGCCGGTGCTTTTTGAGTCTATTCAAAAATGGAAATAAGGCTCCACGCCTTGAGCATCCAAGTATGATTCGACCGTCCCGTCAGAGACGAAGAGCCTCGTAGGGGGCAACGCGGATGGCTTTGTTATAGCAGCAGGCGCTGCAGACTTGGCACTTGAAAGAAAAGGGGCTCTCTTTCTTCAGGTCGAAGACGAGCGCCGCAGGGAAACCGGCCTGGTCCATTTTGAACGGGCTGGAATCCTACAATAGGGGGCGGGAGTTGTCAACCCGCCCGAACGGGCTGTAAGCATCTCCATTTATGTAACGAATATAATAGGCAACTTGGGAATGTCAGCTCTCCCGCTCAGGTTTTTAACGCCGTTCCCGCAGCGTTTTTCTCGGCGGTGCGGAACTCCGCCTGAAAAATCTGAGGCTTCCCCCATATTTGGGCTATATTCTTGCCCCTCTCTGTGTGCTCTCCGCGTGCTCAGACAGTCCTCCCGGCTGCCAGAGCAGCTTCCCTCGAAAAACGCCTCGGGAAGGCTAAACCTTCGAGGTCGCTTCTCCATTCCCAAGTTGCCTATCACTTATAGGGAGATGCTTCCAAATGGAGTCCCTGCAATCCCGGATTCGTGATAGAATAATTAAGGAGAACAGAAAAGCGCAGATGGACGAGAAATTCAGGTTCCTTGACCACACGGCCGACGCCAAATTCCAGGCCTTCGGCCGCACGCTCGAGGAAGCTTTCGCCAACGCCGCCCTGGCCACCGTCTCCCTGATGTGGGAGCCGGAGAAGGTGGAGAAAAAAGTTGATCATCCGGTGAGCGTCCAAGGTCGGGACCTGGAACAACTGCTTGTCCGATTTCTGGGAGAGGTCATTTATCTGTGGGAGATCCGGGGCTTCCTGACGGCGGCGGCTGAAAACATCGTCATCGTGCCGGCCGGCGACGGTTTCCGTCTCAGCGGTCTCTTCCGGGGCGATGACCGGCCCGAGAAATACGCGATCTTCGGTGAGGTCAAGGCCGTCACCTACAACGAAATGAAGATCGAACGCGGCCGCCCCGTCTCCGTTCAGGTGGTCTTGGATATTTGAGGTGAGATATGGAGCTCCTCAGAAGAAGTGATTTCGTCTGGGAAATTCCCCCCCACGGGGAGATGAGGGTCCCGGCGACGATCTATGCTTCGTCGCGCCTGCTGGAGAGCGTCAGGAACGACCTGACCCTGCAGCAGGCCCGGAATGTCGCCTGCTTGCCGGGCATCCAACGAATGTCCTACGTCATGCCCGACGCCCACCAGGGCTACGGCTTTCCGATCGGCGGGGTGGCGGCCTTCGATCTAGACGAAGGGGTTATCTCGCCGGGAGGGGTCGGCTACGACATTAACTGCGGGGTGAGGCTGCTGCGGACGGAATTCTCGGAGAAGGACATCGCCGCGAAACGCAAGGAGCTCCTGGCCGAGATCTTCAAGGCAGTGCCGGCCGGAATGGGCAAGGGCGGGGTCACCCGGCTCAGCCGGAAAGTGCTCCAGGATGTCCTGATCAAGGGCGCTGAATGGGCTGTCGAGAACGGTTACGGTACCAAGGACGACCTGCTGATGACCGAGGAATACGGCCGGATGGAGGACGCCGACATCGCTGGGATCTCGCCCCGCGCCCTGGAGAGAGGAACGCCCCAGCTCGGCACGCTCGGCGCGGGAAACCATTTTCTGGAAATCCAGAAGGTCTCCGATATCTATGATCAGGAGCTGGCTCGGATATTCGGCATCCGGGCCATCGGGCAGGTCATGGTGATGATCCACTGCGGCAGCCGCGGCCTTGGCCACCAGGTCGCCACCGACTATATCGAGCTCATGGAGAACAAGTTCGGGACACAGGGGCTTCCCGATAGGGAATTGATCAATGCGCCCGTCCGGTCGCCGCTCGGCCAGCAGTATTACAGGTCCATGTGCGCCGCGGTCAATTACGCTTTCGCCAACCGCCAGATGATCGCCCACTGGGTTCGGGATGTTTTTTCCAGGGTCATGGGCAGCGCCAAGGGTATGCGTCAGGTCTATGACGTCTGCCACAACGTCGCCAAGATCGAAAGGCATATGATCGAAGGGGAGGAGCGCGAGGTCTGCGTCCACCGCAAGGGCGCGACCCGGAGCTTCGGCCCGGGTCGGCCGGAGATTCCCGAGGTTTACCGGCCGCACGGTCAGCCGGTGATCATCCCTGGCAGCATGGGGACGGCGTCCTATCTTCTTGTCGGCACCGCGGAAGCCGAAGGATTGAGTTTCAGCTCGACGGCCCACGGCGCCGGAAGGCTCATGTCCCGGCACGAGGCGCTTCGCCGCTTCCGCGGCGAGCAGATCCGTGACGAGCTGCAGAGGAAAGGAATCGAACTCCAGGCGACGAGCTGGAAAGGCGTGGCCGAAGAAGCATCAGGCGCCTACAAGGACGTGGACGAAGTGGTCAGGGTCTCCCACGAGATCGGGATCGGCCGGTTGGTCGCCCGGGTCGTTCCCGTAGGTGTGATGAAAGGATAAGCCGTATTACCGGTCAGGTGATGACCTTGTCAATGTCCTTCTCGGCGTAGTCCTCGAACTCCAGAGCCAGCGTGTATTCGCTGCGCAGCATGAGATAGTGGCTGTTTTCGACCTGGCTTAGGTAGACGAGCATTTTCTTGCTCGGTTCCGGGACCCTCTTGGCGAGAGCGGCATAGAAATCCTGGGCTGCTTTCTCCCCGTTCATGGCCTGGCCGAGGATGTCAACCAGGCTTGAGGACGGCCTGATCACGACCGCGGGGAGGAGGCGCTGGTCCACGGTCTTGGGGATCTCGGGCTTTTCTTTCCCGTACAGGGAGGCGAACAGCCGTCCCAGGATATCCTTGTGCTTTTTTTCTTCCAGCGCCAGGACCTGGAATTTTTCCTTGAGCAGGGCGTTTTTCACCCGATCGGCCATCCTCGTGTAGATTTTGTTGGCGTCCGTTTCCGCCCGGATGGCGTAACCCAGAAGTTTCTTAACGGATTGTTTAGCGATACTGACCATGAATCTCTCCTTTAGAAACATAAAAGATACACCAATGGCCAAGAGAGTGCAAACCTTAATCCCCCTGACCCCCTTGGAGAATCAAGGGGGGAGCCGGTTGGTGTCTCCGGAAAGGTCGGTGGGCGGGTCTTGGGCGAGGACGGACGGGGACGCGCCATGACAGGTCCCACGAGCTCTACTTCAGCTTTTTCTTGAGCCGGCTCCAGGGGAGACAGTTCAGGATGTCCTTTTTTTCCAGCCAGGCGCGGCGCGCGATGCCGACGCCGAAGCGCATCATCCCGAGCCCCTCGGCCGAATGGGTGTCCGTGCCGAGCGAGATCATGACACCGAGGTCCCTGGCTCGCTTGAGATAGAACTCGTTGAGGTCCAAGCGGTCGTAGTAAGAGTTGAGCTCGAGGGCCTTACCGAGGCGCCGGGCGCCCGCCAGTACGGCCTCCAGGTCGACTTCATAACCCTCCCGCCCCGAGATCAGCCGGCCCGTCGGGTGGCCGATGATGTCGAGATGGGGGTCCTCCATGACCTTGAGCATCCGGGCGGTGACGTTCTTCTTGAATCCGGAATGGATCGATCCCACGACGACATCGAGCTGGGCCAGGAGATCATCGGGAAGGTCGAGAGAGCCGTCTGCCAGGATGTCCGCTTCTGTCCCCTTCAGAAGCCGGATGCCCTTCAGCTGCGTGTTGAGCGTCTCGATCTCCTTCATCTGCCGGCGGAGCCGGGCGGGTGTCAGACCGCCCGCATACTTGGCCGCTTGGCTGTGGTCGCAGACGGCGACGTAGGCGTAGCCGCGCCGGCGGGCGAGATCGGCGAGGCCGGAGAGCCTGACATGACCATCGCTCCAGTCCGAGTGGACATGGAGATCGCCCCGGATGTGAGCGTTATCGATGAGCGCTGGAAGTCGCCCTTCGATGGCCAATTCGATCTCGCCCCGGTCCTCGCGCATCTCGGGCGGGATCAGGGGAAGGCCCAGGGCGGCGTAGACCTCGCTCTCGTCCCGGCCGGCGATTTTCCTGGAACCGCGGAAGACGCCGTACTCGGAGATCTTGAGCCCTTTGTCCTTGGCCAGGCCGCGGA
>DATKXS010000093.1:0-6145 GCA_035528895.1 Candidatus Desulfaltia sp. | reverse complement strand
TGGGGATATGAATGGGACCGGGTGATCGTTTACCTTAAAGGCCCGGAAATTTTCGTCGTCTTCGATATCTTCAAAGCCCGGAGAGAAGACTGGTACACCCTGGCCAATCTCTGGCATACTCAGAAGATCCTCGCCCACGGCGAACACTGGTACAGGACGTCCTATGAAAAGATCCAGGACAGGACCTTGCCGACGGAGAAGGATCTCCTCGTCCTCTTCCTTCCTACCCTCCCCATCCTCGAAGGAGTCGAACCGATCAGGCGGCATTACCAGGATGAGTTCCTGATCCATCAGACGATCGCCCAGCATTTCGAACTCGGCGAGACGGTCGGGTTCGTGACGGTCCTTATCCCCCACTCCAAAGACGCCGCTTATCTCGAGTGGCCGGGCCGCGTTCGTATCCTCCCGGTCGACCCGGACAGGGCGGCTCTTGGCATTGCCATCGAGACGGACGATCAGACCTACTTCGTGGGTACAAAAAGCGACCTGCGCAGGGATATCAGCCGCGATTGGCGGCGGCCCCGCTACACGTATGAAGCCGGCAGGATTCGCTTCGGTGAGTTCGAGACGGACGGCGATTTCCTCTTCTCTTCCCTAACCAAGAGTAAGAAAACGGCGTCGGGGAACGAGCTGAACTACACGATCGTCAACCTGACTAAAGCCCTTTTTCGCGACCGGGTGTTGATCGAGGCCAAGCCATCGCTCTTCGGCCTGGCCTTCGACGCCGGCCCCGATGGCCCGGGAGTGGGAAAGTTGCGCTATTGGAGGGAGCAGGTCGACCTCGAAGAATCGCCCTAAATGCCCGATTGGAGCTTGAGCATCGTTTTTTTCTTGAGGTCGCCGGCCTGGCCGAGGAGTTCCTGGAGCCGGTCCAGGATGATCCGGACCTTGATGTTGACTAGCTTGCGTTTTCCGCTTTTTTGAGCCTCATAATCCTTGGCCAGCAGCCTTTCGATATCCTCGGAGGCCATCCACTGACCCAGCTGTCCATTCCGGGCCAGTTCCTCTTTGAGAGGATCAAACTCTTGAACATCGACCTTGATCCGGTGCCGGCTCAGGAAATCCGTCCTCCATTTCTCGAAGTCGGCCGAGGAGTAAAGCGGCAGCGGGCCGAGAAGCCTCTTGGCCTCTTTGAGGGTCTCCTCGTAGAATTTCTCGCCGTCGCGCAGAAAATTCCGGGCCTTGTAGTAGTCGGGTGTGGCTTCCTGCCCCACGGTGTTCAGATAGGTCTCGAATGTCTGAATGGCCAGTTTCAGATGGTCGAAGGCGATCCCGGCCTTGAAATAGAGCTGATTTTCAATTTTCTTGTTCATGCTTCAAGCGCCATTTTGGTTTCGGTCATTATATAGCACATAGACTCCCGCAGAATCAACCTCCATCGATGTCTGCTCCTTGAACGCGTCGGATTGAATAGGGCGGTCTTCTGTGGTAATCATAGAGGGCGTGCCCGAATGAGAGCCGATTTGAAGGAGAGATACCGATGAAACTCAAGGATTTTTATCAGGCGGTCATCGAAGCCGGGATCGAGAACGACCTCCGGGGTCGGGAGGAAATCGAAAAGATCCTGGCGGAAGAGAAGAAACGCTTCGATAAGCTCGATGAGAAAGACCGTGAATATTACGACCGGGACCGTCTCGCCAACCCTTTCTCCGACACCCGCATCCTCAACGGCGAGCCCGAGCTTGAGATCAAGAAAGCCATCATCGGCATCGACATGGAGGTCGGCGAACTCCTCCTCACCCACCTCCTCAACAAAGACCTTGAGCGCAAGATCGACCTGGTTATCGCCCATCATCCGGAAGGGTCTGCCCTGGCCCGGCTCTTTGATGTCATGAAGCTTCAATCGGACCTGCTGGCCGCCTGCGGGATCAGCCTCAGCGTCGCCGAGAAGCTCATGGAAAAGAGGATCGGCGAGATCGAGAGGCGCCTGATGCCGATCAATCACAACCGGAGTGTGGACGTGGCCAGACTCCTTGGCCTGCCGATGATCTGCATCCATACCGCCGCCGACAACTGCGTCACCCGTTATATAACCCGCCTTATCGAAGAGAAAAAGCCCTCCCGTCTCAAGGACCTCCTCGATCTCCTGCGGGATATTCCCGAGTATCGAAGGTCGGCCTCCCTCCAGCTTCCCCCCAAGATCGTCAGCGGTTCGGAGGAGAGCCGCTGCGGTAAGGTCTTTGTCGACATGACCGGCGGGACGGAAGGAGCCAAGGAAGTCTTCGAAAAGTACGCTGCGGGCGGGGTCAGCACTTTGGTCGGCATGCACATCAGCGAGGACCACCTGGAGAACGCCAAGAAGGCCAATCTGAACGTCGTTATCGCCGGCCATATCCCGAGCGACACCCTGGGTCTCAACCTCCTGCTCGACACCGTCGAAAAAAAGGAACGGTTGGAGTACGTCTGCGTTTCCGGGTTCGAGAGGATCCGGCGCGGAACCTGAAAAAGATCCGGGCTGAACGAATTTTTCAGGCCTCAATGATCTTTTTCCGCTGGAGAAGCCCTTCTCTCGCCGCTCAGAAAATTCAAGGCTGTCAAGGCCGGCTTCTGCTATAATGGTTGCGGATCCGACTAAATCCAGGGAAGAACATGAAACGGCTCATCTGGCTGGTCATTCTCGGGGTCCTGGGCTACCTGGCCTATACCTACTATGTCCGGACGACCTCGGGAGAAGTCGCTCAGGTCCGTCAGTTGGAAAAGGAATTCCGCCGAGCGACCGACCGTTTTATCAGCGCCATGCGGGGGGCCGGAGAGCCGGGGCTGGTCGTCCTGGCCGACCCCGAGACGGCCGAAAGAATGGCCAAGGATGTCCGGGTGAAACTCCAGGAACTGATGAAGACGCTGACCGAGGAGAAGGCCATCGCCCGCGCTCAGAAGCTCGAGGACCAGATCCTGACGTTCTTCCGGCGCCACGAGATCGACTGATCGATTGACCTCCCCCCGGAAAAAGCAAACGCGCCCGGACAGATTCGAACTGCCGACCTACTGATTCGTAGTCAGTCGCTCTATCCAGCTGAGCTACGGGCGCAGACCATCGAACTCCATAGACTATACCCAAATCCCCGCTTTTTTTCAACGCTGAGGAAGCCTCCCTGCGGCTTCTGCCCGGATCATCATTGCAAAAACAGAGCAGTCGCCGGCTATTCCATTCTTCGTTTGATCAAACGGTTCCTTGCCCGGGGGATGGCCCCGGCAACAAAATAGGCCAAAAGGGCCAGCGTGAAGACGACGACCAGCGGCCACTTCAGCTCCTTGAGGATCTCGATTCCCAGGGCAGCGGTTCCGATGAGGAGCGCGGCCACGACGACCCCATAAAGCAGGATCTCGCTCTTGATCCCCCGCAGAGCTTCCAGGATGATATCGCTCCAAGCGATTTTTGGTTCGTCCTCGAATACTGCCGACATCCGATTCCTCCCTTCACATCGAGGCGTTCAGGCGGCCCCGGGAACCGCTCTTTGTTTCGGTTTGAGGAAGGTCTTCAAGACGAGCCAGACGACACCGACAGACAAGGCCATGAGAAGGACGTCGGCGGCCATCAGGACGTAGTTTTTGCTGCGGTAGTAGTTCCCGAGCAGGATGATGAGAGAGGCCACGGTCGTCAGGATCATGAAGACGGCGGGGATGAGAGTGAAAAAGTTCTTCTTCTTGCGGATCAAGAGCCAGGCGGAAACGGCCAGCAGGGCCAGGGCGGCCAGAAGCTGGTTGGCCGTACCGAAGATCGGCCAGAGGCTGCTGAACGCGTTTGAATAGGCGAGCATCCACATCAGCGCCACCGAAAGCGCGGCGTTGAACCAATAGTGTCTCATGAGTCTAGGCGTATCCTTAAAGAGGATCGCCCACAGCTCTTCGAAGAGGTAGCGGTTCAACCGGACGGCTGCGTCCAGTGTGGTCACCACAAAACCCTCGACCAAGAGAATCCCGAACACTGAGCCCAGGGCGACGGGAATACCCAGGGCCTGGTGGAAGAGATGGCCGGCCGCCAGCGAGAAACCGAGGATCGGGTTGGACTTGACCGCCGGATCGGTCGGCCAGACGACGGATTTATAATCGGCGAAGTTCATGGCCGCGCCGAGAGCGAGGAGGACGCAGACCGCCAGAACGGACTCGAGAAGCATGGCGTTATAGCCCACCCGGCGAGCGTCTGTCTCCTTGGAGAGCTGTTTGCAGGTGGTGCCGCCGGCGACGAGCGAATGAAACCCGGAGATGGCCCCGCAGGCGATCGTGCAGAACATCATCGGCCAGATCAGCCCCAGGTGTTGGACTCCCTCGGCGAAGTTGAAACTCGGCATGGTGACCTTGAGCCCGCCGAGCCCCGAGGAGAACATCGAGACAACCAGCAGGATGATTCCGCCGTAGAGAATCTGGACGTTGATCAGGTCGCGGGGTTGGAGGATGATCCAGACGGGCACACCGGCGGCGATGAGCACATAGATGGAAATAATGACCATCCAGGTCATCGGTCCCAAGGTGACCGGGTAGGCAATGCCGAACAAAATGGAAAATAGGCAGATCGAGGCAGCGATCAGATAGGCGGTGATTGTCTTGATGCCCTTTTTGTACAACAGCCATCCGAGAGCCGGGGAGGTCAGGGTGATGATGATGACCGACATCGAAGCGATTCCGCCGATGCGTCCCAGGACCACGCCGTCCTTGACGACCGTCCTGAGAAAAGTCTGACCTTCAGTAGTCCCCAGCTTGCTGAGCGGCCAGAGCGAGGTGAGCGAGATCGAGGTCGCGCTCAGGAATGAGCTGGTGACCAGCACGATCATGACGATGGTGAACCCGATGAAGAGGTTGAAACCCGCATTCCCCAGGGTCTTCCTGGCGACCTCGGCCATCGACTTTCCGCCTTCCCGGATGCTGACGAAGAGGGCCGTGAAATCATGGACAGCGCCGATGAATATCCCGCCGAAAACGACCCACAGCCAGGCGGGCACAAATCCATAGAGGATGGCCATGGTCGGCCCGAGGATTGGACCGGCCCCGGCGATGGCCGAAAAATGGTGGGCAAAGACAATGTATGGCTTGGTCGGAACATAATCCCGGCCGTCGTAACACGTGATCGCGGGTGTCGGGTTCTTGGGGTCCTCGCCCAGCACGCGGGCGATGTAGCGTGAATAGAAGCGGCTGGCCAGCGCGAAGGCGACCACGGCCACGGCCAGGACGACCAGGACGTTCATGAATTTTTCTTTAGCACAGCCGCCTGCAGAAGTCAAAGAAGAGGAATCGGGTGTTGAGTCCGGGGATTTGCATATGATACGATTCCCGGCAATGGGACTTCACGACCGGGAAGGCAATGTGTTTCAAGGCGCCGAGGAATCCTCCCCGCTCAACGCTGCCTTTTCGGAAGCGGAGAGGAGGTTCGAGCGCTTCCGGAGGACGGCCGGCCTCTTCCTGGGCCCGCTCCTGGCACTTTTCGTCTACCTGCTGCCGCTGAGCGGCCTGACCTCCCGGGCTCATACGCTGGCGGCCGTGATCGCCTGGGTCGTCGTCTGGTGGGTCACCGAGCCCGTTCCCATCCCGATCACATCGCTGTTTGGAGCGACGCTGTGTGTGCTCACCGGTGTGGCCGACGCCAAGACGGTTCTCGCTCCGTTCGCCAACCCCATCATCTTCCTTTTTCTGGGAAGTTTCATCATCGCCCGGACCATGTCCGTTCACGGACTGGACAAGCGGCTGGCCTATTTCCTGCTTTCCAGGCGTCAGGTCGGCTCGAGCTCCGGCCGGATCCTATTTGTTTTCGGCGCGGTTTGCGTCTTGCTATCCATGTGGATCAGCAACACGGCCACGACGGCCATGATGTTCCCGATCGGCCTCGGGATCATCAGCGCCATGGCCGACCTGATGGCCCGCCAAGCGGGCCGCTCCGTCCCCGTCGAACGCCTCCGTTTCACCACCGGCCTGATGCTCATGGCTGCCTATGCCTCCTCCACGGGCGGGATCGGCACTCCGGTCGGCTCTCCCCCCAACTTGATCGGACTGGCCATGATAGACAAGTTCGCCGGGGTCAGAATCCCCTTTTTCCGCTGGATGCTTTTCGCTGTCCCCTTGCTCGTGATCATGTACCTGTTCCTCTATTTCATCATGCGTTTCCTTCACAAACCGGAGGTCAGCCGCATTCAGGGCAGCCGCGAGTTTGTCCGCG
>DATKXS010000092.1:0-2672 GCA_035528895.1 Candidatus Desulfaltia sp. | reverse complement strand
TTTTACGAGAACGATTTCTACCGGGTCGAATTCGCTTCCGGGGGTCTGCGCAGGGTTTACGATAAACAACTCAAAGCCGATGTTCTCGACACCGGGAAATTCCTGGGCTTCGAAGTCTTCACCATGCAGTCGGTCGGCAACGGGGCCGGGGAATTCGGCCGGGTCCAGCAGCCGACCATGGAGAATTTTGATGCCCTCAGCCGGCACGGCGCTTCCTGGCAGCACGATCCGCTCGAATCCGGACCGCTCCAGGCCGTCTTCCGCCTCCGGGAGAAGCTGGAGAACTGCGCCATCGAGCAAAAGGTCATCATCTTCAACCAGCTGAAAAGGATCGATTGCGAGGTCGGCATCCTCGATTGGGACGGAGCCCCCTACAGGGAATTCCGCCTGGCCCTGCCGGTGAACGCACCTGGCGGCCAAGTGGCCTACGAGGTCCCCATGGGAGTCGTCGAGGTCGGCCGAAGCGAGATCCCGGGTACGGGAGGCCCGGCCTACGGGAATTTGAATTATGACGAGCCGTGCGCGGAGATACGGCCCCGCGAGGCCCAGAATTTCCTGAGCGCCGACGGAATGAATTTCGGGCTGACCATGAGCACGAGCGTCGCCGTCAATGATTTCCTGGACCCGACTCCCGACCCGGCTTCCTACCCCGTCCTTCAAGCCGTCCTGTTGGCTTCACGGCGAAGCTGCCACGGCGAGGGCAACTGGTATCTCCAGGAAGGCGACCATTATTACCGTTTCTCGGTCACCTCCCACAGTCCCGGATGGGTGAACGGCTACCGGTTCGGCATCCAGGCTAACGTCCCGCTTTTTCCGGTGGTCGGGGTGCCGGCCGGGCACAATGCTGCATTGCCTGAGGCAAAGAGCTTCTTCGAAGTCTCGGCACCGCACGTTCTGGTGAGCACGGTCAAAAAATGCGAGGACGATGATTCTATCGTCGTGCGGCTTTACGACATCGAGGGGAAGGATGCGGATTTGACCTTGACCCCGTTTTTCCCGCTGGCCAAGGCCGAGCGTGTAAACATGATCGAAGAGGAGGGGAAAGCCCTCCCCTGCCGGACCGAAGGTCTCAGAATGAATCTGGGGCACCACGCCATCGAGACGCTCAAACTTTGGCCAAAATAAGCCACAGGGGACGTTCCCCAAAGGGACACCCCTGCGAAAGGCCACACTCATGAGCGCTCCTGGAGAAAAGAGATGATTTCGAGAAAGCCCATAATGAAAACCTTCGCCTTGGCCGTCGCCATGGCCTTATTCCCTCTGGCGTGCCGGAGAGCAGCGGACCGGACGGCCCCAACTCCGCCGGTTCGGCCCTCTCATTTCGCTCTCATCCCCCCCGGCGAATCACCCGCGAGGATCGTCCGCACGGCGGCGAACATCGTCCCCACGCCCAACCAGCTGGCCTGGCAGGAGATGGAGTTCATCGCTTTCACCCACTTCGGCATGAACACCTTCACCGACCAGGAATGGGGGGAAGGCATGGAGGACCCGGCGCTCTTCAATCCGACCGACTTCGACGCCCGGCAGTGGGCCAGGGCCCTCAAGGACGCCGGGATGAAGATGATCATCGTCACGGCCAAGCATCATGACGGATTCTGCCTCTGGCCGAGCCGGTATACCGATCACAGTGTCAAAAAGAGTCCCTGGCGTGACGGCCGGGGGGACGTCGTCGGCGAGGTGGCCCAGGCTTGCCGCGAGGCCGGGCTCAAGTTCGGCATTTACCTATCACCTTGGGACCGGCACGAGCCAACCTACGGCGATTCACCCGCCTACAACGAACACTTTCGCGATCAGCTTAGCGAACTGCTGACCGGCTACGGCGAGGTCAGCGAAGTCTGGTTCGACGGCGCCTGCGGAGAAGGGCCGAACGGAAAAAGGCAGGAGTATGATTGGTGGTCTTATTATCGTGTCATCCGGGAGTTGCAACCGAAAGCCGTTATTTTCGGCATGGCGCCCGACCTCCGCTGGGTGGGGACAGAAGCGGGCTACGGAAGGGAGATGGAGTGGAGCGTCGTCCCGGTGATGATCAAAGACGGACCGGTTGCCCCCACGGCTTCTCTCGATGATCTCTTTATCCCCGGCGACCTGACGGCCGAGGATCTGGGGAGCCGCGCTAAGATCGCCAACGCCCGGGCGCTCGCCTGGTATCCGGCGGAGACGGATGTCTCCATCCGGCCGGGCTGGTTCTACCACGCCGGCCAGGACGAAGAGGTCAAGCCCCCTGAAAAGCTCATCGATATCTATTTCAGCTCGGTGGGCCGGAACAGCGTGCTCCTGCTCAATGTCCCGCCCGATAAGCGCGGCCGCATCCACGAGAACGACATCCGGAGCCTGACAGAGATGGGGCGGATCCTGGACGAGACGTTCGCCGTCAACCTGGCGGCGGGCGCCCGGGTCAAGGCAACGAGCGAGAAGAAGGGCCACCGGGCCGAGGCCATCCTGGACGAGGACAAGACCTCCTTCTGGACAACACCGGATGGAGTTGAGACAGCGTCCCTGGAGCTGACGCTCCCTGAAAAAGAGACCTTCGATGTTGTCCTCCTTCAAGAAGAAATCCGGCTCGGCCAGCGGGTGGAGGAGTTCGCCCTAGAAGCGTGGGATGGACATACCTGGCGGCCGTTCGCCGAGGGCAGCACGATCGGGTACAAACGGCTGCTCCGTTTTCCTGCGAT
>DATKXS010000091.1:0-2635 GCA_035528895.1 Candidatus Desulfaltia sp. | reverse complement strand
AACCGGCACGATCTTCCAGCGAACGCCATCCTTGGTGTCCTCGAGGACGATGCCGTCTTCGAGCAGCTCGCGCCGGATCTTATCGGCCAAGGCAAAATCCTTTTCGGCCCGGGCCTTTTGCCGGCGTTCGATCTTGCCCTTCTGCTGAGCTGTAATTTCGTCCGTTACAATGACTCTCTGCGGAGGCACACTGAATTTAGCGCTCAATGGGTCGACCCGGACGGTCACGCTTTTTCTTGGGCTTGTTACTCCCAAAACTTGATTTATAGAACTCATGAATCGATCGGCCTTCTGGGCGTCTTGGCTCCTAAAATCTCCTCGGGCAATAGCCACGTTGACCTTCTTGATCAGGTTGAACAGGGCGGTCACGGCTACGGAGATGTTGAGGTCATCGCTCAGACCGTCCCGGAACTTTTTTTCAGCTTCCTTGATGATCTGTCCAACGGCCTGGATTTCGCCCTCCGGAAACTCTCCATATTTCACTTCCCCGGCGAATTCGTTGATCCGGTTGAGGGCTGTTTCCGCCTGGTCGAGGGCTTCGAAGGTGAAATTCAGAGTCTTGCGATAGTGGGTCGAAAGGAGAAGGAAACGGAGCGCCGCCGGGTTGTTCTTGGCCTTCAATATCTCCGGAATGGTGATCGTGTTCCCCCTGGACTTCGACATCTTCTCGCCGTCCCGGATGAGGTGGTGGCAGTGCAGCCAATAGTTGACGAATTTTTTTCCGGTGAAGGCCTCGGATTGGGCGATCTCGTTCTCGTGGTGGGGGAAGATGTTGTCCACGCCGCCACAATGGATGTCGAAGGTCTCTCCCAGGTACTTGGAGCTCATGGCCGAGCATTCGATGTGCCAGCCCGGCCGGCCGGGACCGATCTCGGTCTCCCAGAACGGCTCTCCCTCCTTTTTCGCCTTCCAGAGGGCGAAGTCGTGGACGCTTTCTTTCTCGTATTCGTCCAGGTCGACGCGCCGGCCGGGCTGGAGCTCTTCGCGGTTGATCTTGGAAAGCCGGCCGTAGGAGGGAAACTTGGCGATGCTGAAATAGTAAGATCCGTCTTTCTCGTAGGCGAAGCCTTTTTGGATGAGCCCCTTGACGATGGCGACCATCTCCGGGATATGTTCGGTCGCCCGGGGATAGCGGTCGGCGGGAGCGATATTCAGGGTCTTGAGGTCGGCAAAAAAGGAATCGATGTAGTCCCTGGTGTATTCGGCAAGACTCACGCCTCGGGCGTTGGCGCCGCGGATGGTCTTGTCGTCTATATCGGTTATGTTCATGATGTGGGTGACGTGGTAGCCCATGAAAAGCAGAAACCTCTTGAGCAGGTCTTCGAACAGGTAGGCCCGGAAATTCCCTACGTGGGCAAAGTCATAGACGGTCGGGCCGCAAGTATAAATTTTGACCGCGCCAGGGGCGACGGAGGTGAATGTCTCCTTCCGGCCCGTCATGGTGTTAAAAAATTTAATCACAGCTGGATAATAGTCAGAACGCTCCGGGGAGTCAACTTTTCTCAGGGCGGAGCCAGGTTGACCGCACCGGCCCGTTTGTGCCATAATCTTAGACTCTCAAGGACGACCATTTTGAGCCCCAAAATAGCTCTCGGCATCCGCCGGGAAGACAAGAACCCCTGGGAACGCAGGGTCCCTATAATACCCGTCCACGCCCGGGAGCTGATGAGGGAGCTTCCCCTGGAGATCTGGATCCAACCGTCCCCGATCCGCATCTTCGCCGATGAGGATTACCGCCGGGAAGGCGTGACCGTATCCGAGGACCTTTCGCCCTGCTCCGTCGTCCTGGCCGTGAAGGAGATCCCGGCGACATTCTTCCGGGACGAGACGGTCTATATTTTTTTCTCCCACACGATCAAAGGCCAACCTCACAACATGCCCATGCTGAAGCGGATGATGGAGCACCGCGCCACCCTGATCGACTATGAGAGGATCGTCGACGGGAAGGGCCGCCGCCTGGTCTTCTTCGGCCGGCAGGCCGGCCAGGCCGGCATGATCGACACGCTCTGGGCCCTGGGGAAGCGCCTCCGGCGGGAGGGTATCAAAAATCCTTTCGTCGACATCCGCCGGACCATCCGCTATGCCAGCCTGGTCGAGGCCAAGGAGGCCGTCCAGAAGGTCGGCCGGGCGATCCACAATCATGGTCTGGATTCCTCTCTGACCCCGCTGGTCTTCGGATTCTCCGGGTACGGCCGCGTCTCCCAAGGAGCGCAGGAGATCTTCGACCTGCTTCCCTTCGAGGAACTCGCACCGGGTGAGGTCGAGGCCTTGTTCAAGAAGAAGGACTATTCCGGGAAGAAAGCCTACAAAACGGTCTTCAAAGAAGAGGACATGGTCGTGCCTAAGTCCGGCTTCCCGGATTTCGATCTCCAGGATTACTACCGAAATCCGAAGAACTACCGGCCGGTGCTGAACCGCTATCTTCCGTACCTGACGGTCCTCGTCAACGCCATCTTCTGGGCTCCTCAGTATCCCCGCTTCGTGACCAAGAATGATTTGAAAAAATTGTGGCGCGGCCCGAGCTTGCCGCGCCTCCGGGTTATCGGGGATATTTCCTGTGACGTCAACGGGAGCGTGGAATGCACCGTCAGGTGCACCGACCCAGCTCATCCCGTTTTCACCTATGACCTGGAGA
>DATKXS010000090.1:0-19557 GCA_035528895.1 Candidatus Desulfaltia sp. | reverse complement strand
ATCGAACAGGTCATCACCATCAGCCTGAAGGGGAACGTCCTGTTCGCTAGTATCCCTGGGGCGCCCGAAATGGAGCTCGTGCCCGGGCTCGGCGATGAGTTCACGCTCAAACACGTGAAAGTCGTCAGCCTGCGCTTCAAGATGGATGACAAGGGCAACGTCTTGGCCGTGGAGCTCTTCCAGCCCGGTGGCGTCTTCGAGGCCAAACGGCAGTAAGGGGCGCCAAAGAATCGGGGACACATGCAGCATGTGTTCCCGGGACCATTGTTGAGGCTGAAAGGGGCGGGGGAACCGCTCGATTTTGCCGATTTACACTGATTTCCTTTTATGATACAAGAAGGAACGCCATAATCTTTTATGAAAGGAGCGGCCTATGTGTGAAGTTCGGGATGTTTTCATCGTCGGCGCGGCGCGCACCGCGATCGGCGCTTTTTTGGGCACTCTTAAGGATTTTACCGCTCCCGAGCTCGGCGGGATCGCCATCAAAGAGGCCTTGATAAGAGCGAACTGCAGGGCCGTGGACGTGGATGAAGTCATTATGGGAAATGTCGTCCAGGGCGGGATCGGACAGGCTCCGGCCAAGCAGGCAGCGGTCAAGGGAGGAATCCCCTACACCGTGAGCTCGTTCGCGGTCAACAAGGTCTGCGGGTCGGCGCTCAAGGCGGTAGCCCTGGGCGTCCAGGCGATCCAGCTCGAGGAGAAGGAGATCGTCGTCGCCGGGGGCATGGAGAGTATGAGCAAGGCTCCCCACGTGGTCTGGGGGATCAGGGAAGGCGTCAAGTTCGGCGACGTCCAGATGAAAGACTCGATGATTCTGGACGGCCTCTGGTGCGCCTTCGACAACGTCCACATGGGAATCACGGGTGAGGTCGTGGCCGAGAAGTTCGGGGCCACCCGGGAGGAGCAGGATCAGTACGCTTTTAGCAGCCACCAGAAGGCCGTCCACGCCATCGAAAAGGGCTATTTCAAGGATGAGATCGTCCCGGTGAGTGTCCCCCAGAGGAAGGGCGACTCCGTCATCTTTGCCGTCGACGAAGGCCCGCGCAAGGACACGACGGTGGAAAAGCTGACCAGGTTACGGCCCGTATTCAAGAAGGACGGAACGGTGACCGCCGGGAATGCCTCCAGCCTGAACGACGGGGGCGCGGCGGTGGTGGTTGCCTCGATGGACGCCATCAAAGCCAAGGGACTGAGCCAGCCGCTGGCCCGGATCCTGGGAACGACGACCAACGGTGTCGAGCCGTCCATGGTCATGTACGCCCCCAAGGGCGCGATCGAGAAGCTCCTGGCCAACGTTGGCTGGAAGACCGCCGACGTCGACCTCTTCGAGATCAACGAAGCCTTCTCCGCCCAATTGGTCGTCCTACTCAAGGAGCTCAATCTTGACCGGGAGAAGGTCAACGTCCACGGCGGCGCGGTCGCACTGGGCCACCCGATCGGGGCGACGGGGGCCCGCATCCTGACGACCTTGATCTATGCTCTGAAGCACCGCGGCCTGAAGCGCGGCGTCGCCGCACTCTGCCTGGGCGGAGGAGACGCGGTCGCCATGGCCGTCGAGTTGGTCTGAAAAAGGAGAGGCGATGGATATTAAAACGATCGGAATAGTCGGAGCCGGGACCATGGGCGGCGGCATCGCCCAGGTGGCCGCGACCTCGGGTTTCGAGGTCATGCTCCATGATGTCGGACAGGAATATCTCGACCGCGGCTTGAAGACGATCGACAAGAGCGTCTCCAAGCTCATCGAGAAGGGGAAGATCACCGAGGACAAGGGGAAGATCCTGGGCCGGATCAAGACGACGACCTCGCTCGACGACTTCAAGGGAGTCGATTTCGTCGTCGAGGCGGTGTTCGAGGACTTTGAGATCAAGAAGAAAGTCCTCGTCGCGCTCGACAAGGTCCTGGCGCCCGAGGTCATCCTGGCCTCGAATACCTCGTCAATCTCGATCACGCGGCTGGCGGCGCTGACCTCGCGTCCGGTCAAGTTCATGGGCATGCACTTCATGAACCCGGTGCCTCTCATGACGCTCGTCGAGCTCATCAAGGGAATGGCCACCACAGCGGAGACATTTGCCGCAGTCAAAGCGCTGGCCGAAAAAATGGGCAAGGTCCCCGTTGAGGCCAACGACTACCCTGGCTTCATCGCCAACCGCATCCTGATGCCGATGATCAACGAGGCCGTCTATGCCCTGATGGAAAGCGTCGGCTCGGTCGAGGCCATCGACACGGTGATGAAGCTCGGCATGAACCACCCGATGGGGCCGTTGGCCCTGGCCGACCTCATCGGCCTCGACGTCTGCCTCTACATCATGGAGGTGCTCTACGAGGGCTTCAAGGACTCGAAGTACCGGCCCTGCCCGCTGCTCAAGAAATACGTGGACGCGGGCTACCTGGGCCGCAAATCCGGCCGCGGGTTTTATGATTATCAACAGGCGAAATAGACGTCGTCTGAATTTTTGATTTTTCATCTTGGCGGGTTCAAGAAGCGACGATTCATGCTACAATAGGGGAAGCCTATTGCCTTGGTCTCTGATAAAATCCGTCCTCGGCAGGCGTCCCTTATGGTGAGGAGGAAAACGATGGATAAGCTGAAAAGCGAGGATTTAGAGCAGAAGCAGGCTTCGCGGTTAAAGGCCATCGAGGCGGCCGTCTCCCAGATCGAGAAACAGTTCGGCAAGGGCTCGGTCATGAAGCTCGGCCAGAAAGAAGCGGCCATCAAGGTGCCGGCTATCCCCACGGGGTCCATCGCCTTCGACCTCGCCATGGGGATCGGAGGGTTCCCGCGCGGGCGCGTCGTCGAGATCTTTGGGCCGGAAGCCACCGGCAAGACCACTCTGGCCATCCACGTCATCGCCGAGGCCCAGAAGCAGGGCGGCCAGGCGGCCTTCATCGATGTCGAGCATGCTCTGGACCCTGTCTACGCCGGCAGGATTGGTGTCGACGTGGACAACCTCCTTATCTCGCAGCCCGATTACGGCGAGCAGGCCCTGGAGATCGCCGAGGTCCTGGTCCGGAGCGGCGCGGTGGACGTCATCGTCGTCGACTCCGTCGCCGCCCTCGTTCCCAAGGCAGAGCTCGAAGGGGAAATGGGAGACGCCCACATGGGTCTCCAGGCCAGGCTGATGTCCCAGGCGCTGCGAAAGCTGACGGCCATTGTGGCCCGCTCCAAGACGTGCTTCATCTTCGTCAACCAGATCCGGGAGAAAATCGGGGTCTTCCTGGGCAGTCCGGAGACGACCACGGGCGGCCGGGCTCTCAAGTTCTATTCTTCGATGCGGATCGACATCCGCCGGATCACCTCCCTCAAGGATGCCGACTCGGTCATCGGCAACCGGGTCCGGGTGAAGATCGTCAAGAACAAGATGGCGCCGCCGTTCCGGGATGCGGAGTTCGATATCATCTTTGGCCAGGGGATCTCCAAGGAAGGCGACCTCGTCGACTGCGGAGTGAACTACGGGCTGATCGAGAAAAGCGGGACCTGGTATTCCTACAACGGTGAGCGGATCGGCCAGGGGCGGGAGAACGTCAAGAAGCTGCTCAAGGAGAATCCGGAGCTGGCGGCCGGCCTGGAGCGCGAGATCCGGAAGAAAGTCGGCCTTCTCCCTGAAGAGGAAGAAGAAAAGAAGGAGGCCAAGAAATAAGATGTTGCGCCGGCGGGATTTCTTGGCATTGACAGGCTGGGGCGGAGCGGCCCTGTTCGGCCGGGCCGCTTTCCCATTGCATAAAAAACCCACACAGGAGGATAAGACAATGGCCTACGTGGCGAAAGATTACTCAAAACTCATCGGCATGGCGGGTTTCAGCGAAACCCTGCTCAAGAATCATTTCACCCTGTACCAGGGCTACGTGACCAACACCAACAAGGTCCTGGATACGCTGGCGGCGATGCTCAAAGAGGGCAAGACCGCAACACCGGAGTTCGCCGAGCTGAAGCGGCGCCTGGGCTGGGAGTTCAACGGCATGCGGCTCCATGAGTACTACTTCGAGAACCTGGGCGGGAAAGAGGCCCTCGACCCGAACGGCCAGCTCGCCAAGGAGCTCGTCGAAAGCTTCGGCAGCATCGAGGCCTGGGAGAAGGATTTCCGGGCCGTGGGCGGCATGCGGGGCATCGGCTGGGTCGTCCTCTACCAGGATACGGCCGGCGGCAGGCTGGTCAATTTCTGGATCAACGAGCACGACGCGGGACATCCGGCCGGCTGCCAGCCGATCCTGATCATGGACGTCTTCGAGCACGCCTTCATGATCGACTACGGCTTGAAGAAGGCGGACTATATCGAGGCTTTCTTCAAGAATATCGACTGGAAGGCCGCCGCAGCGAGGCTCCGTTAAGATCTCTCGATGATCCAGAAAGAGCGGGTCCGGCCGCTCAATAACAAGAGGGAAAAGAGCCGGGGCTACGTTCTCTACTGGATGCAGGCCGCCCAGCGCAGCGAATACAACCACGCCCTGGAATACGCGGCCGAGCAGGCCTTGCCGAAGAGGGAAGACGCCGACGCCTATGCCCGGAAATACGAGGTCAACCATGGCTAGGATCAATCATCGACGATCGCGCAAGGCCGGGCTTCCTCCCGGAAGCCTTGTCCATATCGGGGACAAGAAGGCCGAGCGCACCAAGATCACCATTATCGACTATGACGGGGAGACATTCCAGGAGAAAGAGGCGAAGTCGATCGAGGAGTGCTGCGCTTTGAAAGAGACGGCCACGGTCACCTGGATCAACATCGACGGCGTCCACGACAGCCAACTGATCAGCGATCTGGGCACCAACTTCGGCGTTCATCCCCTTATCCTCGAAGACATCATGACCACGGCCCAGCGGCCGAAGATGGAGGACATGGGTGACTATCTCTACATCGTGGTCCGGATGCTCGACCTCGCGAGCAACAAGAAGGAAGTCCACTCAGAACAGGTCAGCCTGATCCTCGGCTCGAACTTCGTCATCTCCTTCCAGGAGGACGAGGGTGATGTCTTCGACGCGGTCAGGGACCGACTCCGAACGGGGAAGGGCCGCGTACGCAAGATGGGCCCGGACTATCTGGCCTACGCCCTCATGGACGCTATCGTCGACAACTACTTCATCGTCCTCGAAAAGCTCGGTGAGGACGTGGAGGACGTCGAGGAGGAGTTGATCAGGAGCCCCGACCGCGAGACAGTCCACGAGATCCACGCCCTGAAACGCGAGATGATCTACCTGCGCAAGTCCGTCTGGCCGCTGCGCGAGGTCATCAGCGGACTGGAGCGGACGGAGTCGGAGTTGATCAAGGATTCGACGGGGATCTTCCTCCGCGACGTCTACGACCATACCATCCAGGTCATCGACACGGTCGAGACCTACCGCGACATGCTCTCCGGCATGCTCGACATCTACCTTTCGAGCCTCAGCAACCGGATGAACGAGGTCATGAAGGTCCTGACCATCATCGCCACGATCTTCATCCCCCTGACCTTCATCGCCGGCGTTTACGGGATGAATTTCAAGTTCATGCCGGAGCTGGAATGGCGGTGGGGCTATTTTCTCGTCCTGGCGGTGATGCTGGGCATTGGGGTCTTGATGATGATATTATTCAAACGAAAGAGGTGGCTGTGATGAAAACGAAACTCTTGATCATCGCCGTCCTGCTTATCCTGCTCATCATCTTGCTGGTCCAGAACAACCAGGAGGTTGACTTCCGGATCTATTTCTGGAAGATCAGCATGTCCCAGGTGATCCTGGTGCCGTTGGCCGTGCTCATCGGCGTGTTCTTCGGGTATTTTCTCGCCAAGACGCGCAAAGACAAGAAGGATTGAGGAGGGCCTTCTGGGCAGCACGCCGCCGGGGCGGCGTTTGGCCATAAGGAGGATCAGGTGAAGAGAAGTCCGTTCAAGCACATCGGGACCCATGTTTTCCGGGGGCTTCTGGCTATCATCCCCCTGGGGCTTTCCTACCTTGTCGTCCGTTTCTTCTACCTGGCCATCGATGCCAGGATCACGGGGAAGATAGAGCGGTGGATCGGGTACAGGATCCCCGGACTCGGCTTTCTGCTGGTCCTGATAGCTCTCTATCTGCTCGGCCTGACAGCCAGTAACTGGGCGGGGCGCCGAGCCTTCGGCCTGATCGAGCGGATCTCGTCGCGTATCCCCCTGGTCAAAACGATCTACACGTTGGGAAAGCAGCTGGCCGACGCCCTTTCCCTCCCGGAAAAGCAGGCCTTCAAGCGCGTTGTCATGGTGGAGCACTTCCGGCCTGGCGTCTGGTCGATCGGTTTCGTCACGGCGACGATCCCGGACACGGAGGAGGAAGGGCACAAACTGCTCCGGTTGTTCATCCCCACCGCCCCCAACCCGACCTCGGGGTTTGTCGTGACGGTGAAAGAGTCGCTGGTGAAAGAGACCCACTGGAGCGTCCCCGAGGCTATGAACTTGATCCTATCTGGCGGAATGGTCGGCCCGGAAAAGACCTGAATTCTGAATTAAGGTGACACAAAACTTAATTCAGTATCGTAAAAAATACTGCAAGTAATTAACCTGGATTATTCATGAAATGAAGAATTAAGAATTCCCTCTCCCTGGACGGGAGAGAGTCAGGGAGAGGGTGACTGCCAAAAAGATACCCCCTCCCCTCTATCCCCTCCCGCCAGGGGAGGGGGAATATTTTTTTGTCTTATTTGTGAATAGATCAAGTAAAGTATTGTGTCCCCATAATTCAATTCACTGCCATACTATCCGGTACCGCTTGATCTGGCGGAAACCCGTCTCTTCATCATCGACCGTGCGGTACATTTTTCCACCCGCGAACACAACAGGGCTAAATTCAAGCCAAACCCTGGCATTGTAGAAGCCTTCGGGGTCGAATATATCGAAGGCGGTGTAAGTCTTCTCCCCATCCTTTCTGTCCTCGTTTGTTTTCACCCATAGGTTGCCCGCGCTGTCGACGATCATGCGGTCGGTGACGGTCTTAACCTTGGGCAGCTCCATTTCCTTGGCCATCTTGGCGAACGGGCTGTCCGGCCTGTCCTTGAAACGGGACAGGAATTCTTCGACGTCTTCGCTGGTGACGAGCGGCGGCTCGTAAGGGCGGTCGATCTTACGGATAAGCTTTCCCCCGCGATCAAAAACTTCGATAAGATATTTGTCATTCAAGCAATGATATAACAATTGTCGCGCTGGATCGGCGGTGAAAACGGAACTCGGGCTATGGGGCACGGATGTGCTGAACATCATGTCGCCCTGGCGGAGCATCTTGAATTCAGGATAGGCAAATTTTCCGAAGGAGGCGAGCTCCTCGCCGTTGAAATCGATCGTTTTCACCCAGAGCTCTCTGGTATCTTCGCTGACGATCATCTCGTTCACGGTATATGAAGAATCGGTCACGAGGTGAACCTGGCTGAAGAAATTCTTCCACTGGAAGCTCGACAAGAATTGCCCGTCCGGGCTGAACAGCGATGTGCGCCTTGTCTCGAAGTCGGTAACGAGAAGCCGGCCGTCGGGAAGGATGGCCATGTCGGCGATCCGGCCGAACTCGCCGGGACCGCTTCCTTTGCGTCCGATGGCCCGGAGGTAGTTTCCCTGGGCATCGAAAACCTTGATGGCCATGTCCGAGTCGTCCTCGATATAGACATTGCCTTGACCATCGACGATAAAGCGGCCCGGTTTGTAGATACGGATCTCCCCCGCTTCATCCTTCTCCTTGAAGGTGAATTCTTCCTCGAAAGTCACGGTTTTCTCGGGATGGAGAGGCGTGGCCGGGTTGTGAACATAGGTCACGCCGTCGATCGTCTCGACCTTGGCCTTTTGGGCCTTTCCCTTGCAGGCAGCTGGGCAGAAGCTCGTTATCATACAGACAATAACGATGGAATATTTCCTTTTCATGCTTTTCTCCTCCGATTGCCTATTCCCGAGTGATTTGTGCCGATGTTATCAGTAACTCTGAACTCGACGCAAATGATGCTTATCCGGGAAACCTGGAGATAGTCCTATCATCTTTGTTTGTGCGCTTTCTTATTAGCCGTCCAAAATACGGGGACACGATACTCAATTCAATAAGTGAGTTCATGTCCCCTATTTCCAAGGGAAGATTGCCGCGCTCCCTGCGGTCGCTCGCAATGACAAATGGCAATTGCGACACAGTCTCGGCGGGGAGGGAGCTGGGGTGAGGGTGATAAGAAGCCCTCTCTCCTCTCCCGCGAGGGAAGCGGGAGCCTAAAATAGGGCCGTCCCCATTTTCCTTCAGAATTTGTCTTCTCAAAAGACAGGGCCCTTCAAGTCTTGACGGTGAGGCCGGGAAAAGTTACACTATAGTGTAACTTTTCTTGGAGGGAAGATCATGAGGTTTGCGGGGATGAAGGAACTCAAGCAGAAGACAAGGGAACTCCTCAAGGCAGCTGAAAAAGAGGATGTCATCATCACAGCCTATGGGAAACCCACAGCCGTTTTGCATCATGTCGACGCCGACGACCTGGACGATTATCTGTTCGAAAACGACCCGGCATTCAAACGAAAAATCGAGGAGCTTTGGCGGGAGTATCTGGCAGTTGGTGGAACTCCGATCGAGAAAATTATAGAAGATCTGGAAAAGCGCCGTGTCAGCCAGGAAGCTTAGGGTCGTCCTGGCCGGATCGGCGGAGCGGGATCTGGAGGGACTAGAGCCGACGCTTGCGCTCTTGCCGTGCCGAGACATAGCCTCTTACCTTGAGTCCAATCCCCTTCCCATCGGTAAACCCCGAATCAAGAGGCTCGCTGGATTTTCTCCACCGCTCTATAGGCTCAGAAGCGGAGATTTCCGGGCTTATTATCGAGTCAGCCAAGGAGAAGTTGTGGTCCTGGCGATCCGCAATAAAAAGGATAGCGACAAGTTTCTCAAGAGGATCGAGGAAAAACGGCGACTCTATAGAAAGAGAGAAAAATAGCCAGTTGATTTCGGCGTTGACAGCCAACCCTCCTCGAAATAATATTCGATACGCCCCACTGGGGCGAGAGGAGGGAAGTTATGATTCAACCCTTGCGTCGCGAGCACCAGTTCAGAAATTGGGCCGTGGCCGCCTCCGACCCCAAGGTCATCTGCATGGGATTTGTATGCCGAAGGAGCAAGGTGAGCAAGTTCTTCTTTAGCTTTCGAGAATAGGTTGAAGCGAGAATTGTTTTAGGTTTAGTTCGTCTACACTCAAGAAGATAAGAAAACGATCTCCTGTTGACATGAATGAACCATGAGATTAGACTAGTCTTAGACTAGTTTAAGGAGATCGGCATGGACAGCGTGGGCGCCTATGAGGCCAAGACCCAATTATCCAGGCTGCTGGAACGCGTCATGAAGGGAGAACGCATCACCATCACTAAACATGGAGTTCCCGTGGCTGTGCTCCAGCCTCCTGATCCCGATAGATCTGTCGATAGAAAAACCGTCATCTCTGAAATTCTCAGGTTTCGGAAAGAGCATAGCCTCAAGGGACATTCTCTCAAGGATTTGATCGAAGAAGGGCGGCGCTAGACAATGGAAAAGAGTTTCGTGGTTGATAATTCAGTCGTCATGTCCTGGTGCTTCCAAGATAAAGCCAATCCCATAGCTGATTCTGTCCTGGACCGGCTGGCCGAAGCGACGGCCTATGTTCCATCTGTTTGGCCACTCGAGGTGGTGAATGTGCTGCTCGCAGCGGAACGCAGGAAATGCATCAGCGAGGCGTATAGCATCCGTTTTTTGAATCTATTATCTCAGCTTCCCATTTTCGTTCAATATGAAAGTCCCGAAAGGGCGATGAGGGACATCCTTGGGCTGGCGCGAGCTCATGACCTTTCGAGCTATGACGCCTCGTACCTGGACCTGGCCATGAAAAAAGGACTTCCCTTGGCGACGCTGGATAAGAAATTGATAAAGGCGGCCGAAGCGATAAAAGTGGCGATATTACACGATTAAACGCGAGAATTCATCACCCTTTTTTTGAGACACGGCACTGCGTAGGGGCTCTCCCGGATAACGGCCGTGGAAGGCCGCCGGTCTTCTTCGAGGTGCCGGGAAATGACAATAAGCAAAGCGTTCTGGACCATCGCCCCAGCGCTGGCTCTAAAGGCGGCGGGATTATGCTTGGAGGGTTTCCGGTTGCCCGGTGAGTGCGCGTAAGCCGGCTGAAGAAAAGCTGAATATGGGAGAAAATCTCGACATCCTCGCGCTCTCCGGCCGTCCTTGACATCTTTTTAATCATAATTTATCCTTGCCAGCGATGGATGGATCCGAAAATCGACATCAAAAAGCGTGACCTGTCATCGTTCGCGAAAGCTAACTTCTTATAGCCGAAAAACTCTACCGCGCCTAACGGGCGAAATGATCTTTCAGGTGAAAGGAGGGAACACATGCGATCGCAAGGAAGACGCAAGAGCGATAACGTCGAGGACCGGAGGGGGGTTGCCGGAAAACGGATCGCAGTCGGAGGCGGCCTGGGCGGCTTGATAATCGTCGCCCTGTACTTTCTTCTTGGCGGCAATCCGGACGAGATCGTGCAGTCCCTCCAGACAGAGGGGACAACCTCGCCCGCGGCGGCCGGTCAGCCTCTCAGCGAAAAGGACAGGGAAATGGGGGATTTCGTCTCCGTTGTCCTGGCCGATATCGAGGACGTCTGGCAGCCGCTGTTCCAGGAGATCGGGCAGGATTACCGGGCGCCGCAGCTCGTCCTGTTCACTGACCAGGTTCAGTCGGCCTGCGGCTACGCGGGCGCGGCCACGGGCCCGTTCTATTGTCCCGGGGACGAAAAGGTCTATCTCGACCTCAGCTTCTTCGATGAGATGCAGCTCAAACTCGGCGCCCCGGGCGATTTTGCCCTGGCCTACGTCATCGCCCATGAGGTCGGCCATCATGTCCAGAAGCTGTTCGGCATCAACGACCAGGTCATGGCCCAGCAGGGCCGGGTGAACGAACGGGAGTGGAACCAGCTCATGGTCCGCATGGAGCTGCAGGCCGATTTCCTGGCCGGCGTTTGGGCCCACCATGCCCAACAGGCGACGGACTTCCTCGAACAGGGCGATATCGAGGAAGGGATCAACGCGGCCGGCGCGGTCGGTGACGACCGGATCCAGCGCCAGACGCAGGGCTACGTCGTCCCGGACTCGTTCACCCATGGCACGTCCGAACAGCGCGTCCGCTGGTTCAAGAAGGGGTTAGAAACCGGGGATATCCGCCAGGGCGATACCTTCAATGCGAGCATTCTCTAGTCGATTCCGGTCACGCGGAAAAGAGAATTCCTCGTCCTCCACGGTCAGCTTTTCGATCTGCCGCCCTCTTCTTGACATCCATCCTCGGTCGGCTATATCATCATTCCATCAGATGAGGCGTTTGTTCAGAGTTTGATGGCGAGAGAAAGTCATCCCGCGAAAAAAAATCTTACCCCTGAAAGGAGGTCATCATGGGACTGTTTGATTTTGTCAAGGAGATCGGGCACAAACTGTTCAACCGCGACGAAGAGGCCGCTGAAAAAATCAAGAAACACATCGAAGCGATGAATCCGGGCATCACCGGGCTGGGAGTCAAGTTCTCAAACGGGGTGGTTTTTCTTTCAGGACAGGCGGCCAGCGCGGAGGCCATGGAGAAGGCGGTGCTCTTGGCGGGCAACGTGCAAGGAGTTTCCGACGTCAACATCGACGGATTGCGGCTCCCGCCGGCACCGGTGAAGGAGAAGGTGGAGTACTATATTATCAAGAATGGCGACACTCTGTCCGCCATCGCCAAGCAGTACTATGGAAAGGCGAACGACTACCCCAGGATTTTCGAGGCCAACCGGGAGGTCATCAAGGATGCCAACCTGATTTTCCCGGGCCAGAAAATCCGCATTCCGCTTGATTGATCCGTCAGGAAGATGCCTTCCGGATGCGGATTAAATTCTAGATCGAAGGAGGATAACAATGCCGGTTAAAAGAACAACCCATCGCAGCTCCAAGGGTACCAAACTCTATGCTGTGCGCGACAGTAAGGGGCGATTCAAGGACATCCAGACTTACAAGCGCGCCCATGCCATGGACATCAAACGCGGGAGCAAGGCCGAAGCTGCGGCCAAGCTTAAAAAAGCAAAAAAAAGCAAATAGAACAAGAATTTTCTCAGCGCCCCTTACTCACGGCGGGCGTCTTGGAAGACCACCGCAGGGAAAACTTGACAGTCGCCTTCTAATGGGCGACCCCTACTTTTTGGCCCACTCGCCGTTTTCCTTCTGGATCCACCAGCCGGGAGCCGCGGCGTTCTGCCAGCTCTCGGCGAAGATCTTCTGGATGCGGCCGATCTGGCTGGCCTCGATGTTGAGGGCCTTGGCCACTTCGGCGTAGAGCTTCGTCCGGTCGCTGTTTTCATCCTTGACCAGGCCGCGCAGCGTAGCCTTGGCCTTGAGGTCAAGGCCGCTCTCGTCCCGGATCTCGACCAGGCCGTCGTTCGTCTCGCCGATGTTGCCGGCATCGTAGAGGGGCATCAGGCTCAGGAACCTCTGCTTCATCGAGTCCTTGAGGGCCCGGATGGCCGGGTTGGAAACGGTCGTTTCCTGTTGGGCGAACGCCGCCGGGACGAAGCTGAAGCCTGCCGATCGGGCGGTCCGCGCCTCTTCCTTGATGACCTCGGGCGCGGTCTTGTCCTTGACGTCCTTTTTCCGGATCTCTTCGACGATCTCGTCGGCTACTTTCTTGACCGTCGCCTCCGGGAAATAGATGTTGACCGTGATGCAGGCGAGAACCAGGGTCAGGGCGGCCGCGGCCGCGCCGAAACCTACATGCTTCCTTTTCATGGGATACTCCTCCTTATGTCACTTTTTCACCGTCGGCGCTTCCGATTGCCCGACGCGCTCGAGCCGGCTCATCATTTCCTTGAAGCTGATCTTCTTGTCCGGCATCCTGTTAATGACACTTATACCGAAAAGTGTCGGTTTTTTCACCAGGTATTCGACGCCGTTTTCGTGGATCGTCCCGTTGAGAGTGAAGGTGTCGTTCTTGAGGGTGCTCAAGATGCCGATCTTGGCGTAGCGGAAGCCGCGGATGAAACGCATCCAGAACTGGCCCGTGCCGGCGGACGCCTTTTGTCCGGAGCTCAGGACCGTCAGGTTATCGACGGCTTTCAGACTGAAAGTTTGGGCCACGCCCTTGCGCGGCACGGATTCCAGGCGCAGGGCGAAGTTTCCGGGCTGCCCGTACGAGATCGTCAGGTCGCGGATCTCGCCCTTGATGATCCCGGTCATCTCGCCGAACAGGACGATGTCGGTGATCTTCTTCAGATCCAGGTCCCGGAGCTCGACGTCGCACGAGACCGCCCGGCCCTTGGCCAAGGGGTTTGAGACGGCGAGGTTGCTGACGACCACCCGGCCGCCGAAAATGGCGATCTCGGCCTGCCCTTTGGTCGTTATCGCGGCGGGCGAGATGTCCAGGACGGGAAAATCGAGCTTCGCCTTGCCGGTCAACGGGAACTTGGTCGTAACCACGGGCAGCCTGGACAGATCGAGCTCGGGCAGGCGCAGCGACGCGGTCCCATGGAATCCCCCGGCCGCAGGGTCGAGACTCAGCGCGACCTCCCCGAACTCGAGCCGGCCGCCGAAGAGCTCCAGGGAAAAGGCTGCGATCCGGCAGGCGTTCGTCCCGGCGAGAATGTCCAGGGCCGGCGGCTGAAGCGTGAGCGAAGACGTCCGGATCTCAAGGACTTGGAGGAAGCCTTTGTCGGTGGGCTCGCCGCGGGCATAGGGGCCTTTGCTTTCCACGCGGGCATAGGGACCTTCGCCGAGCCGGAGATGGACCGGGAGCTCCGCTTTAAGGCCCCGCAGCGAGACTTTGGCGGCGGGATTTTCGATATCGCTCGCGTCGAGCGTCACGCGGCCGTCGACCGTTGTCCCGCTTTCGTCTTGCGCGACGGCGAGGTCGGCCGAGATGTCCCCGGCGAGACGCAGGCGGCTTTCGGGAGGGACGCCGGACTGCGAATACAGGGAATAGAGAGGCTCGAGGCCGAGTTTCGCCCCGGTGTGGAGATCGAAAGACGGAGACGGCGTGAGGCGGACGGTCCCGGCGGCGCGAACCTCTCCCATTGTGGGAAACACGAACTTGGCCGACAGGCCGTCGATCGTCCCGGAGGAAGGATCATAGCGGCCGGCGAGGTCGGCCTTGAGCGGGTGCTTGCTCCAGGAGATGTAGAAGTCCTTCCAGAGGGATTCGCCCTGGGCAAGCTCGAGCGTGCCTGTGCAGCTAATGCCGCCCTTGGGGAGCTCGTAGTCGCCCTGGACCCGGACGCGGGGGCTGAGGGATTCGCCGGCGATGGTGAACGAGGCGTCGTTGAATTTAGTCCCGGACATGTCGACCGCGCCGGAAAATTCCCAGCCCGCGGTCGGGCGGAAGCGGTTCTTTGCGTCGAGCACGATGCCGATGGATCCGTCGGCCTCCCAATCGGCCAGGGCGGGCGGTAGGAAGGGGCCGAGAAGCGCGCGGAGGGCGGGGATCTTCAGGTCCCGGCTTTCGAGGTGCGCCTGTTTGACGCCGCGGGGCGCGATATCGAAGCGGCCGGAGAAGCAGAGCGGAGACAGGGTGGGAAGTTGTACTTCGAGGTTGGAGACGACAACGGATTTCCGGGCGATGTCGGCGCGGGCGGCGCCGGCGACTTTGACCACGTCGAAGGAAACCTTTTTATCGCCGGGGAGGGCGACGGACACGCCCTCGAGCGCCGCTTCGAAGCGGGAGATCTCCGCGGAATCCTTTGTGCCCTTGGCCAGGAGGTGAATCGAGGAGCTCCGGACACTCAGTTTGTCGCGCGAGACGGCGCCCAGCGCGGACCGGACGTCGGCCGAGGCCCGAAAGTCAGGGGGACTGCCTTCGGCCTTGAGAGTTCCCGAAAGCTCCATCTTTAAGGGCAGGCCGGGCCCGTCATAATCCGCGGCGAGGTGATCGAATTCGAGAGTGGCCTCGAGCGAGCCCGGCTTGCCGGACGCGCCCTTGACGTCAGCGGCCGACGCGGCGGCCATGAGAGTCCCGGAGAGTTCCAGCTTGAGAAGGGCCCCGGCTTTGTCATACTCCAGACCGACGCGATCGAGCTCGAGCGAAGCTTCGAGGCTGCCCGCTTTGGCGTCCGAACCCAGGGAAAGCGTATATGTCCCCGCGAGCCGGCTCCGGCCCCGGAGGCGGACATCCCTGAAGTCCGGGGGAAGGGAAGGGCCGAGCACGACGGCAAGGGATTCCAGGCTCTCGAAGCGGAAGTCGCCCGAGGCCTCGAGGGAGAACGGCTTGTTGAGCCCGGCCGAACCGGAGGCGGACACGGCGACGAGCCCGGGCACGGCGAGTGCGAGCTTGGGAACGCGGACGCTGTTCTCAGACGTGTCCCAGGCGCAGTCGATTTCGAGGGTTAGGTCCTTGAGGGTTTCGTCTCTCCCGGCGGCGGTGACGCGGGCGGCGTCGAGCGCCAGGCGGAGGTTCGCGGCTGCCGACCGGGCGAGTGTCAGAGTGCCGTCAACGCGCAGGGGCGATTCCAGCGACAGGTTTCCCTCGTTCATCCCGGCGGTGACCTTATCGGACGCCAGACGAAGGTCATAGACATTTGCCGCCGCGGCCTTGGAGAGGGCCAGGGTGAGATTATCGAACGTGAAATTCTGGCCGAGAAGCACGAGGGACATGCGGCCGCACTTGATCGATGCCTGCGGCGTGTACGCCAGGATGCTCGAAATCTGCCGGATGATGCCCGGGAAATCGATCGGTTCGGGGGAGATCTTTTCCTGATCGAAGCGGAGCTCGGCGATATCAACGTCGACCGTGTCGAGAGCCGGCTTTGTCCCGTTGATAAGCCTTCTGAGGTTCCCTCCGGCCTCGAGCCGGTTGACGACGACATCCATCGTGAAGATGGGCGTCCCGTAGGTCGCCTTGACCTCCGAGAGTGTGACATGAAGCGGAAAAAGCGTGTAGTCGAGCTTGCCGATTTGGATGGGAAGGCCGGCCTTTTTGGAGATGTAGCTCTGGGAGATTTTTCTGATGAGCGGCTTGTCGAAGAGGACGAGCAGGGCGGCGCCGACGAGGAGGACAACAAGACCGCCGAAGGCGAGCCCGCCGATCTTCAAGGCTTTCTTCAGAAATTTCCTCATAATGATCGACGCCCCGTCTTCTCCGGCCATTATAGCATATTGGGGTCGGACCAAGTCATGTTATTGTTATTGCGCTATTTAGGTCGTTTACGAGGCGCCACCGATTTACCCCTCCAAGCATCGTGAGGGAGTAGAGATGAAAAGGTAAGTTGTTGTTTCCTTCCGGATCTATGTGAATGAGGATTTCCGGTTATTTTTCATCATCTGCGTTCTATTCTAATTCCAGAGCAATTTCTGCACCGAGAAGATAGACCAAGATGCTGTAATAAAGCCAAATCATCAACAGGATAAGGGACCCTATGGAGCCATAAATGACAGAGTAAAGTTTAATACGAACGATATAGACACCGAAAATGTGTTTCAAAATCTCCCAAAGTATCGTGGCGGCAAGACCTCCGGCCATAACACTCTTGAAAGAAAGCTTTCTCCGGGAAAGAAACTTATAGGAGAGCGCGAGAAAGAACGACTCAACGACCGCATGCCCGAGCAATATCACAATATAGGAATTGACAAGGGGGATTCGCCCGAGTTTCGCCGCGAGTATGAGGAACGTGTTCCCGGTAAAGAATGAAACCAAGAGAACAAAGGCCGTTATTAGGAAAAAGGCAAACGCCTTCAGAGTGGCCTTCCATCCCTCAATTTTTTTATCCACACTGAATATTTTGTTGAGAGCCCGCTCCAGATGAGTAAACACATTAAAGGCAAAGTAAATCAGGAAAAGAAAGCTGATCAGGGAAAGAATCCGGCCGCTCTGGAGAATATTCTCCAGGTTTGCTTTGACTGTGTCGATAACAGAAGGGGGGAAAAGACGAAGGTAGAGTTTTATTTTTTCAACGCTTACAGCTTCTTTCAGAAATAAAGACGAAGCATACAGCAGCATGATGAGGAACGGGAAGACGGAGAGAAAGGCATAGAATGCAACGGCTGCCGCAAGAGTGAAGATATCCTTCTCTCGAAACTTTATAAATATTGTCTTCAAATTTCCCATAAAAAGTTTTTTCATGGAGATCAAACTTTAATCCTATTTTAGCCTGAATACTTCCTAAATCCAAACCTAACATTCAGGAAATATCATGATATCGGAGTCCACTGAGCTGAGAAAACCGGCGGCAGCGGGAACGGCCGCGGCGCCTTTGGTCAGGATGTTTTTCGGAGATACGGCACCGCGTAGGGGCCCTCGCGGAGGACAGCTGCCGACGGTCGCCGGCCTTCTTCAAGGTGCCGGGAGATAGCAAAAAGCAAAGCGTTCTGGACCATCGCCTGAGCCGCCTCGCGGCCGAACAGAATTTTATCCTCCTCCATAAAATGGAACCCGGATCGGCCCGGCAGTCCGCTAAATTCCGCGGGCGAAATCTGGGGGGAGCAATAGATCAGCCCTTTCTCTCCGACCTTTCTCAAGATCCGGCCCCAGACCTCGGGCTCCCACTGGTCCTTGGTGAATGACCAGGCGGGATCCCTGATCAAGTCAAGGTATCCTTCAACGCCGAGTGTTTTGAGCCGCCCGATAAGGTCACGGTAGACGGGGCTTCCGATGGGCTCCTGGTCGCGGTTGTCGGCGGCGATGATGATGGTGCCGCCCGTTTTGACGGCGGGGAGGGCGGCGCAGCCGGCCTTGGCCGTTTGATAGTGGTTCCGCCCGACATAGCCGCCGTGAGTTAGGACGATATCAAAATCCCGGTCCAGGGGAATCGCCGTATACCCCTTCATGAACTGGAAAGCTCGAGAATGGGCGTCCTCCAGGTAGCCGGCGAAAACACTCGTCAACCGCATGTCCTTGTCCAGGGTGACGTTTACCGTGAAGTCCACGCCGACCGTCCTGGCCACGTCCAGGGCCTCTTCGTGGCACGGATTCCCTGTCAGGATGAGGTTATCGCTGCAGGGCGATTCCAAGAATTCCGGCCCGTGGAACTTTTCAATCGTCCTCTTGTCCACCAGGGCTGGGCAGACTCCCTTTCTTCCGCCCGAAACGCCGGCCATGAAGTGGCTCTCCACCAGCCCGGTCACGATGCGAACGTCCGCCGAACAAAATGCCGTATTGACATAGACATCGGTCTGCTTTTGGGTTTTTCCTATATAAGTCAGGGAATCGAGGTCTTCGCAGTCGTGGTCGAGGATGCGGTAATCCCTGATGAGAGGTTCTCCGAACATCTCCTTTTTTTCCGCCGGGGTGCTGGGCCGGTGTGTACCGGTCCCGACAATGATGGTGATGTTTTGCTTCCGGACGCCCGCACCCTCCAGCCTCTTCAGGAGGGGGAGCAAAATGCCATCCTTGCCTTTGTAGGGGACCGGCCTGGTGATATCAGAGACGGCGACAGCTACTGTGATCTGAGAGACCGGCTTCCGCTTGTCCTCGATGATCTTCTCGATCGTGGGGCAGCCGACCGGCCGGGACAGCGCCTCTTCTATGGTGCTTCCGGGATCGGCGAGGACGGGAACGTCCTTCATGCTCAGGACGACACAATCCGGCGGGACGGAGATCCCCAGAAAACCGTCCCCGAATTCCAGGGCCGTCTTTTTCCAGCCCTCGGTGTCGACCCTCTGGATCGCTCTTTTGATTTCAGTTATCATAATAAAACTCGCTTCGGGTTGCGGTGCAGCTTGACGGTCAGCATGCGGTGTTTCTCCTTCTCCGAGCTATCCTAGATTATACATGAGCGCGTGATAAAAATATTCCCTGGCGGGCGCGGGCGGCCCGGCGGAACCCTGGGTAAGCCGGGTGTTCGCTTCACCGCACGATGCCGGGACGGCCTTCGTCTCCAAGACGGGATTCCGGCAGGATATCCTCCGGCCTTTTCTTTTCAAGACGAGCGATTACGGAGAAACCTGGGCTGCGATCACCGGCGACCTCCCGGCGAAGAACATCAACGGCGCCGTCCAAGACCATAAGAACGCCGGGCTTCTTTTCGCTGGTACGGATTTCGGGCTTTACGTCTCCCTCAACGGCGGCCGGAACTAGTCGCCGCTCAAAGGCATTATCCCATCGGTCAAGGTGACCGTCCTCGTCATCCATCCGCGGGAGAACGACCTCGTCGTGGCCACATATGGCCGCGGCATATATCTCGCCGACGTCACGCTGTTCCAGGAATGGGATGATGCGATCCTCGGCGAGGACATTTATCTCTTCAGTATCGAGCCCAAAGTCCAGAGGCGTGCCGGGGCCACCGGGAACTACCAACTCCAAGGTGACAGCCACCTCACCACACCCAACGAGCCCGATGATGTCGTCATCTGGTACTATCTCAAGGATAAGGTCCAGGACAAGGTCAAGATCACGATCTCCGACCTCTCCGGCAAGGTCCTGGACGAGATTGAGGGCAAGAGCCAGGCCGGGCTCAACACCGCGGCGTGGGATATGCGGCCCAAGAGGGAAGGGGAGCCGGGCGTGGAAGATGGGGAGTGGGGTTCTCGGCGAAACAGTCTCATCGAGCCGGGTGAGTACACGGTCACGCTCGAAGCTGGCGGCAAGAAGCTGACCCGGAAAGCTCTGATCCGGAAACGTCAGGGCTGGGCGGTCGGCCC
>DATKXS010000089.1:0-38901 GCA_035528895.1 Candidatus Desulfaltia sp. | reverse complement strand
AAGACGGTTTTCTGTGATATCGATCCGACCACATATAACCTCGACCCGGCGAGTTTCGAGGACCACCTCCTGTCGCTCGCCAAAAAGCGTCGTCGAATCCGCGTCAAGGCCGTCCTGCCCGTTCATCTCTACGGGCAATGCGCGGACATGGACCCCATCCTGAAGCTGGCCAAGCAGCACGACCTCTGGGTGCTGGAAGACGCGGCTCAGGCCATCGGGTCGGAGTATCCGAGCCGGAAAGGCGTCCGGCGGGCCGGGACGATGGGCACGATGGGAACGCTCTCCTTCTACCCCTCCAAGAACCTGGGAGGCTACGGAGACGGCGGGATGGTGCTGACCGACAATGCTCGCTTGGCCGATAAGCTTCGGATGCTCCGCGTCCATGGGGGAATCGCTAAATACCACTATAAGCTGCTGGGTGGGAACTTCCGGCTCGACGCCCTCCAGGCCGCCATCCTGCGCGTTAAGTTCGGGCATCTTGATGACTGGCAGCAGAAGCGCCGTAAGCGAGCGAATTATTACAGCCGGGAATTCGCGGAGTCCGGGCTAGAGAGCTCCGGGCTGGTCAAGACTCCCATTGCCGTTTACAAAGACTGCGGAGCGCGGAACTATCACACCTATCATCAATATGTGATTCGGACAAAGAACCGGGACAGGCTTCAGGCTCACCTGAAAGCGAAGGGCGTGGGGACTTCGATATTCTACCCTCTGTCGCTCCATCAGCAGGAATGCTTTGCCGACCTCGGATACAAGAAAGGGGATTTTCCCATCTCAGAGCGAGCGGCCCGGGAGGTCCTGGCCCTGCCGATCTATCCCGAGCTGACCGCAGAGCAGCAGGATTATGTCATCGCGGCCATCAAGGAGTTTTACACCTGAGGCGGCGGCAGTGCCTTCAGCCGATCAAATCAGTGGCAGGTGCTGCAGGATTTGCTCGAGCAGGAAGGGCACGAACTGGAAGCGGTCTTGAGGCGGCTCCCCCCGCCGCCGATGCCGAAGGAAGAAAAGAGCTTCTGAACAGCGGAGCTCCGGCACTCCGGGCAGCTCACCCCTTCTTCGCCTCCCAGGCGGACGAGAGCCTCAAAGTGGTGGCCGCATTTCTGACAGACAAACTCATATATTGGCATAAGCGAATAGTATACTGAACTTCGGCATTTCCGTCTACAACGCTGGGGAACCGAGCGGGCTGACGAACCCAAGCCCGAGCCTATTTCTTGAGCGCGATGGCTTCGATCTCGACCTTGACGTCGCGCGGCAGGCGGGCGACCTGGACGGCGGCGCGCGCCGGGAACGGGGCCTTGAAGAACTCAGCATAGACCTGGTTCATGCGGCTGAAATCGTTCATGTCCTGGAGGAAGACCGTGGCCTTGACCACCTGGTCGAAGGAACTCCCGGCGGCTTCGAGCACGGCCCCGAGGTTCTTCAAGACAAGCCGCGTTTGGTCTTCGATTCCTCCCGTCTGGAGTTCGCCGCTGGCCGGGTCGATGGCGATCTGGCCCGAGCAGAAAACGAATCCGCCGGCGATGATGGCCTGGGAATACGGACCGATGGCCTTGGGAGCCCGCTCCGTCTTGACTTCCTGTTTCATGATCTTCTTCCCTCCTGTTTTGGGGAATGCCCGTAGCTTGAACAGCGCCAGGCTACTGAGCATGAGCAGGGCCTTGCGCCTTCTCATTCCCAGCTCTCCTCGATCTCGGGATTCAGGTCAGGACCGTGATCTTGACCGGCCGGCTCTCCAGCCGTGATCCATCCCTGACCGCAACGGCTTTTATTGTATAAGAACCCGGCCGCAGATTCCAGAAGAAAGTGAAGGGTGACCCGGACTCTCCCGCCCGATCGCCGTTGACCCACCACTCCACTTTCTTGATCCCCTGCATCCGGGGTACGTTCGCCTTGAGCTTGATGCGCTGATGCTCCTTCCGGAGGACCGGGTCGATCTTGAAAACATCGCCGCTTCGGGGAAACGAGACTTGGAAAGGCGAAGAATCCGGATCCGATTTCATTCCGCCGCTCGTCGCCGGAAGCTCAGCCGTCGTCCGGTGATAGGAACAGACCTGGCGCGGCTCGGTCCCCTCGATGAAGACCTCCTCGACAGCCCCCGGGCAGAAGGCCGTCGGCGTCTTTCCCGAGAGCGGACAAACAGCCGCAGTGGTTATGCCGCTCGGCTTGAGGAATTCTCTCCCCGCGTCATTCTGATGAAGGAGGACCATGATATCCTTGAAAAGCGGCCCGCATCCCGTGATCCCCGAGACATTGTGCATCGGCTCGCCGTCGAAATTTCCCACCCAGACCCCGACAGTGTAGGCAGAGCTGTAGCCGACCGTCCAGTTGTCCCGGAAATCCTTGGATGTCCCCGTCTTTGCGGCCACCGGAAAAGAAAAGGCAAGCGGCGTGTGATAGCCAAATGACGGAATGCGGGCGTCCCGATCGGAGAGGATGTGGGTGATTATATAGGCGACCTGCGGCGAGAAGATGCGCCCGGCGGCGCCCCGATTCGGCACGAAAGCATCCCGGCCGTTATTCTCGACCATCCGGATAATCGACTTTTCCCGGACATAGAGGCCCTGTCTGGCCAGACTCGAGTACGCTCTCGCCAGCTCCAGCAAGCTGACCTCTCCATTCCCGAGAGTAAGACCCACTCCATAATAGCCGGGGTCCTGCCTCAGGCTCGCGAATCCCAGGTCATGGAGCCGCCGGTAGAGAAGGTCGGGGCCGATCGTCTGCAGAACGGCCACAGCAGGGATGTTGTAGGAACAGGCCAGCGCCGTTCTCAAGCTGATCATCCCGTGGTACCTGCGGTCATAGTTCTGAGGCAGGAAATAGCCCGCAGAAGTGGAGAACTGGGCCGGCGAATCGTCGATGAGAGAAGCGGCCGTCAACCCGTTCTCAAGGGCCAGGCCATAGGTGAAAGGTTTGAGGGTGGATCCCGGCTGGCGCATGGCCAGGACTCCGTTGACCTGGCCGTCATGAGCGAGGTCAAAGAAGTCACCCGATCCGACCAGGCTCAGGATTTCCCCCCGGGTGTTGTCGAGGACGACGACGGCACCGTTGGTGATCCCCCGGCCCTCCATTGTCCCCAAGTCATTTTTGAGCAGGGCTTCGATTTTTTGCTGAAGCCCATAATCGAGGGTCGTCTCGATAGCGCTCAGCCCTCGTCGCTCTTCGGGAGAGACCTGGGCCAGGATGAAATCGCAGAAGTGGGCCCCCCGGAAGCTCTTCGACTCGGGAACAAGCCGGAGCTCCTCCTTCCGGGCCCTCTCCTGCTCGGCCTCGGTGACGAGTCCGAGTCCCGCCATCCTGGCCAGGATAGCGACCTGTTTTCTCTTGAGGGAAGAAAAAGCGCGATAGGGATTGAGAAGCGAAGGGGATCGGGGGATGGCCGCCAGGAAGGCCGACTCCGCCAGGCTGAGCTGAGAAGAGGTCTTATCGAAATACAGCCGCGACGCGGCCTCGACACCGTAGGCCTGGTTCCCGTAGGAGATGCGGTTGATGTATTGAGTCAGGATTTCCGGTTTGGAGAGACTGCGCTCCAACCGGACGGCCAGCCAGGCTTCGTGCGCCTTCGTCCAGATATTCCGCCGGCCGGGATAAAGATTGCGGACCAGCTGCTGAGTGATCGTCGAGGCACCGGAGATAACCCGGCCGCCGCGAACGTTCTGCCAGAGCGCCCTGATCATCGAGAGCGCGTGGATCCCTCGGTGCAGGAAAAAGTGCCTGTCTTCCGCCGCGATCGTCGCTTTCACCAGATAGGGGGAGACGTCGCCGATTCCGACCCAGCGGCAGCGGCCGCCCTCGTCGGAAAGGACTTCCCGCAGGAGAACGCCGTTCCTGTCCAGGAGTCGCAGCGAGATCACGGGGCTCGGGTTCAACCTGTTCCCGGGAAAGGGCAGGAAGAAGGTCAAAAAAAGGAGCCCGGCAAGGGCGAAAAATGCGACGAAGATCTTTTTTTTCATTGGGAGCGGATCACGCGAACCGTTTTTTCCGGGCTCCGGCCGAACACCTCCGGCGCGTACATCTCTCCGGCGGAGGTCCCGGGCGAGATAAAATGGCCGAGGCTTACGGCCCGAGCCAGATAGCGGTGGCTGTGGATTCCGGCGGGGAGCGAATCAGCGAACAGGAGAACCCGGTCGTCGTGCATCTCGAAATGGTTGAAGCCCCGCCACCACGGCTCGACCTGGGATAGGACTGCATCCTCGAGAATTCTCTGCGATTCGACATTTTCCGTCAGGAAATTGGGATTCACCGCTTCAAGTCCCGCCGGCAGGGGGTCGTCAACGACGAGGAAAAGGCACTCCCGGGGAACGGCGACTTCAATGCTGACGACGATGAGGGCGCCGGGGGAGATGACCTCCAACGGCTTTCCGTCGAGGGATTCGATCCGCTTCAGGACGGCGATCCCTTCGTCCCGGGCGGGGAGAACGCCCCGAGGAGCATAGGTCATCCGGGCACCGTAGTACAGAATGCCATCGCCTTGCTTTTCAGCCTGGAAGGCCAGGCTGCCCCCGGTTTCAACACCGAGCTCGGAGATCCGGACCTCCGATCTCTTGAGCTCGGGCCGGTCCCGCTCGAAGTCTTCCTCCAACACGGTCTTTCCGGCCAGGGTGATCTTTCCATGGAAGTCGGCCCCCGGTCCTTCGACCTTCCGGTAATAATCGTTCAAGGCATAGAACACGAAGAGGTTATCCTGGGTAGAAAGCCTTTGGCCGGAACGCTGCTTAGCAACCAGCCAACGGGCGATCGCGGGGAGAGAGGGATGTTCGCTCCCGATTTCAACGAGCGTTTGCAGGATGAAGGCGGTGGTCCGGGTGTTCGAAGAATAGATCCAGGGGCTTCCTCGACCTTCGTCCTCCTCAAAATGGGCGCTCTCGGGTGTGACCTTGATCGTGTTGAGCAGCTCTTGCTTGAGCGTATTCTGCGCCTCCAGGGAACCCTTTCCGTAGTGAAGCGCTTTGAGCAAAAGCGCTTTCCCGAAAAGCGAGAGGTCTTCTCTCTCGGCGAACTGCTTCTCCGCAAAGGCCGGCTGCGGCCGTTTAGCCAAAGCGAGAACGTAGAGGCAGAAGGACCTGGTCGTCTCCCAGTCGCCTCGGATGAACGGCCATCGCTCCGGGTTCCACGTTTCCCGGAGGAAAACGTTGAGGTAAGAGAGCCCTCGGTCCAAACGGTCCGGCTCGACGACATGCCCGTTCTCCGCCGCCTTAATGAGCATCAGCACCGCATAGCAGGTCAGAAAAGGGGCCTCTTTTCGCGAGTCCGGCCAGAGCCCGAACCCGCCGCTGTCCTTCTGATAGGTGGAGAGCTCATTGAGTCCTCGCACGACGGTCCTCTGCACTTCTTCCGGCTTCAGCCGGGTGAGCCCGAAATCCAGCAGCACCCGAGGGGCAAGAACAAAGGGGAGGAGCGCGCTCAACCGCTGTTCCAGACAGAGATAAGGAAAGTCACTGAGCTCATCGATGCTTGCCTTGAGGCCAAGGAGAGCCGAAGCGGCGGCCTGAACCTCGATCCTGCTGTGGTCAAGAAAGACATCGTCCGGAACAGAAAATTTCTCCGCGGCCGCCTCCCGGGTCTCGCCAAAGAGGGCGACCGTTTCCGTCGGTCGGGGAAGGTGGAGCGGGATCTCAACTTCGAGCCCGTCCGTCTCTTCACCCATGGAAGCGCGGAAGCGAAAAGCGGCCCGGCCGGGCTGATCAACGCCAAAAGCATAGAGGATTTCTTTGCTCTCGCCGGCCCGTAGCTTGAACCGGCGCTCCGTTTGTTGGTCTCTCATTCGGATTCCTGAAACAGAGGCGTTGAGCACGACGTCTCCTTCGAGGAGCGAAAAATTATGGACGAGAACCCCTCCCTCGAAGGCATCGCCGACCCGGGCAAAGCGGGGGAGGGCGGCCTGGAGGAGCAGTTTCTTGGAGACGCGAAAAGTCGTTTCCTCGCGCCCGAACCGGGAATCCTTTGTCTGGGCGACGGCCATGACGCGAAATGTCGTCAAGTTATCCGGCAGCCTGAAGGTCACCTCGGCCTTGCCGAATTCATCCGTATTCAACGACGGATTCCAGTAGGCCGTGGTCCGAAAATCTCCTCGGAGTTCGACCTCGGCGAGCACACCTTCCAGTATTGCGGCCTGACCTTCACCCCCGCCGCCACTGACATCTTCCCCTTTCGCTCCGTACTCTCTCTGGCCGATCACATGGATCCTCGTCTCCGAGGTCCGGACAGACAGGGGCCGTTCTCCGTAGAACTCGGAGAACGGGTCAGGAGTCTGGTAGCCGATGAGGTTGAGGACCCCGACGTCCACCACCGCCACGGTCAGAGAAGCCGGACACCCCGCACCCGCACCGTCGCGGACCTGGAACTTCAGAGAGACCTCTTCTTTCGGCCTGTACTCCTCCTTTTTCTTCAGGATCTCCACGGCCAATCGCTTTTCCGTCGGGTCGACCCTCAGGTTGACATAACCGATCTTGAAGGACGGCTTCCCGAGATCCTGGCTATCCGCCGCGGCCACCCCGGACTTCCGTCCCTGGACGAGCAGTACGCTGATGAAGACATTGGGGATATATTCGGAACGGATTGGAACCTCGATCTGGGAGGAAGTGCTTTCGATATCCAGGACCCGGCTATCCAGTATGAATTCCCTTTCGACCGTGATCAGGGCCTTGGCCCGCTCATAGGGAGATTTCACCAAAATCCGGGCTTTTTGACCGGGCTGGTAATATTCGGCGTCGGCGACCAGTTCGATCGAATCATCGTCCCGTCTCTCCCACGGGACATAGTCGGGACCGCTGACATAAAAATACGTCGTCGTGGTGATCCTGTTTCCCAGGTTGTCCGTGCCCGAGGCCAGGAGGTAATAGAAACCTGTCTTCTCCGGAGCGAAGGTCACCTTGACAGCTTCGTTCTTTGTGCGGACTTCTTGAGCGGCGACCTCGGAGTCCTCTTCTTCCGTGAGCCAGCGGAAGCGGCCGCCGATGCCGGCCTGGCGAACCGACCGCCACTCTCTCTTGAAGAGCTTCAACCCGATATTTCTATCGGGATCCCGGCTTCCTTCGGGGAGGGCGGCGATGACTTCGACGCTCAGCGTCTCACCTGTCTTCAAGAATGATGTCGCCGGCCGGAGTCCGATGTAGTACTCGCCCCGGTGGATCACGGTCTGGATCCGGTTGGAGATGGAGCGCCGGCTGGGGTTGACGACCGTCGCCTCCAGGATCGCCGAAACGGAATCCTTTTCCTTTTCGGCGCGAAGGGGCAGTCGAATCCTAAACTTTCCCTCGGAGTCGAGAGCCGCTTCCCCGGAAGCCGCCAGGCGACTGCTCTCCGACCCTTCCTCATCTCCCCAATCGAGCTCATTGCCGAAAACATAGCCCTGGAGTCCGGGAGGGGAGAAGCGCGTCCGGTTCAGGCGAAGGTGCCAGGACACGGGCTGCCCGGCCATCGCGCCGCCGAAAAGATAGCCGGCTCGAACCTCGGCCGCGTATTCCCGGCCGAAGACACCGCTCTCTTTCTCGGCCCTCAGGTGGACTTCGAACTCGGCCGGACGAAAAGCTTCGATGCGGAAAGATCCGGAGAGGGAATAAGGCTTCTCGCCCAATCGCTCCGCTGGAACAGCGGCTTTGATCTGATAATGGCCGAGGGAAGACCCCTGCGCAGAGCTGAAGTCGAAAGCAAATGAAGCGAATTCGTCCAGGGCCGCAGGGCCCTTGAAAACGGTCTTTTGAAAGGGATCCAGGATTTCGCATACCACTTCTTTCCGGGTGGGGAGGACCCAGCCTCCCTTTTCTTTTTTCCGGATGATCCCCTTGATATGGACATCCTCTCCCGCCCGGTAGATCCCTCTCTCGGTGAACACGCTTCCCTGGATGAGAGGAGGCTGAGGGTTCCAGTCATAAGCGATGCGGAAACGGTAGGGGTCGATCCCGGTTCCCCATTCAGAGGAGGAGAGCGCGATATCCCGGCCTCGCGTCACCAAGATCCATTGCCGCGGCTCGTCCCAGGGATCCCGGCTCGTCAGCCCCAGCTCTTTCCAGCCCGGCGTCCGGACCGTTCCCTCCCGGTCCGTCCGGCCCTTCCATTTGATCCGGTTGCGGTCATCCCGGATCTCCACTTCCGCTTCTGGAACGGGCAGACCAGACCGGAGCTCCGTGACCCAGATGACGTTGTTTTCGGGCGAGAATTTTCCGCTGATCCCCAGCTCTGTCACCTGGAGGAAAGCTTTCAGATACCGTTCCCACTTGTCCTCCGGCCGCAGGGTGTCGACCTGGATAAAGACGAACCCATATTTTTCGGTCAGCACATCGCTGAAATCGAGCGGAACGACCTGGCGCTCATTTCTCGGGGTCCTCAAGGGCAGTTTTTTTTCAACCTGGAAGAAACCCGGACGGGAGGAAAATTTTTGGTCCGACCAGAAGATCCTGGGCTGGAGGAGAAGGGGGATGAGCTCGTCCTTCTTTAGCCGGGCCTCCTGGCAGAAAACGCTCTCGGCGTTCAGCACAGACAGCGGATATCTCGCCTCCCCGGAGGCCTCCAGGATACCGTAGCCTGTGGTCATAGAAACGGAGGGAGGAAAAGAAGTGGTGGAGAATTCAAGCCGGACCTCTCGGCCGAGGGAGTTGCCGAAGTCATCCCCGAGCTCGGGCCCGATCGTGACCGTATACCGTGTCTCCGGCGCGAGGGGAAGGGAAAGATGCAGAACGTCGTTGCTGTAATCCCACTCGCTGTAGTATTCGGGGATCGGGAGAGGCGGGTCGAAGCGGAGATGTTGGACAAGGCTCTTGTACATGACCTGGTTGCTGAATCTGAACTGCAGTTGTTCAGAAGGCATGAGACCTTCTGTTTTCTCCAGGCCTTCAAAGCGGAACTCCCGGAAAGTATCGAAGCTGAAGACGGCGCTTTTTTCCATTCGGATCGGACCCTCTCTGGACGGAAGCCCCTGTCGCGCTTCCACGAGATAGGTAAAACCGGGGGAGAGCCGGTCCTCCGGTTCGAGCAGGAGGGCCGTTTCCGGCCTGATGTCAAGGTCTTCCTCTTTAAGTCCCTCAGCGGAAGGCTGAGAAAGCCGGAAGTCAAGCCGCTTCTCTGTGCCCTGCTCATCGGCTGAAACCAGAGAGATAAAATCCTGGGCCGATTTCCTGTCCATGTCCTGATTAAAGACCAGGAGGACTTGGGTGTCGAGCTTCAGCCATTTCTGCTTGTCCTGGGGATAATGCCTGACGAGCCGGGGCGCGGCCGTCTGGAAGATCCAAGTATGATCCGTTTTTAAGGTCGAGCCGTCGAGAGCTTCTGTTCCCGCCGGAACGGTGACCTCGATCTTGGTAGAGAAGGGGAAGCGGCGGTCAGGAGAGAATGTCAGGATGCGAGAACCCAGCCAGCGGGTCTTTCCCGAGAACGTGGGATTGAATCTCAAGATCGGCCGGCCCTTTCCCTCCGGGAGTGCATCCAGAGCCACCACCGGCCGGTCGAACATGACCACCACGGCCTCGATCTCTCGCCGGCTGGAAGCAACACCCTGAGGAGTCACGCTCAGGACGTTCAGGTCGCCGGCGGCCCCGACCTGTCTCCGCCGGTCCGCAGATTCGTTGTCTTCCCGATCTCTCCTGCAGCCGCCGACGAACAGGCCCAGAGCGATCAGCCCGAACAAGGGGAGAAGACGCTTTCTGTTCCTCATGGTCCGCTCCTTTCTCCGCAACCATACTATGAGAAAACATCCCCCTTGGCAAGACAAGGATATCCGGCTGGAAAGGGGATGGCCCACGGGGTGGAAGAACGGCCGGGGAATCGAGCGAGCGGCTCAGCCGAGCTCGCCGAGCGCGGTCGTCAGAAAATGCCAGAATTTCTCCACGGAAGCGACATCGACTCTTTCTTCGGGCGAATGGGGGTGTTCGATCGTCGGCCCGAAAGAGATCATGTCCATGCCGGGATATTTTTCTCCGATAATCCCGCACTCCAGGCCGGCATGAACGGCCTTGACCTCAGGCTCCCTGCCGAAGACCTTCTTGTAAAGCTCGCTGAGTCTCTTCAAGAGAACCGATTGCAGGTCCGGCTCCCAGCCGGGATAGCCTCCGGTCTGGACGATGCGGGCGCCGGCCAGCTCGGCGACGGCCTTGATACCCTGCCGCACGGCAGTCAATGCCGATGCGACCGAGCTCCGGCTGCTGCAGATGACCTGCGCTCGGACTTTTTCACAACCGATGATCGCGAGATTGGTCGAGGTTTCGACCAGGCCGGTGATCTCCGGATGCATGCTGATCACCCCATGGGGAAGAGTGAAGAGCAGCCGAATCAGCGTCGTCTGAGAGTCCGCGGTCAGGGGCTCGTCCTTGGCATTGGCCATCTTTTCGAGCACGAACTGAGCCTCAGTCTCGACCACCTTGAATTCGCTCTGAATCTTGGCGAAAGCATCCTCGAAGAAGGACCGCATCTTTTTGGTCGCGGAACCCTCGACATAAAAATCCGCCAAAGCTTCCCGGGGAATGGCGTTTCTCTTGTTGCCGCCTTCGATCCGGAGGAGCTCAAACTTGTACTTCTCCTGGGCCTGATAGAGAAGCCGGGCGAGGAGCCGGATGGCATTCCCCCGGCCCTGATTGATATCCAGACCGGAGTGTCCGCCGCGGAAACCGAATAGCCGAAGCCGGAAGAGCTCCTTAAAGCGCCGCCGTTTTCTCTGGAGAGGCAGGATGATCTCCGAATCGCCTCCTCCCGAGCAGCCGATAGTGAACGCCCCTTCCTCCTCGCTGTCAAGGTTGAGGAGCCGGGTTCCCTTCAGGAAACCCTTTCCCAGCCGGTTGGCTCCGGTCAACCCAGTTTCCTCGTCCACCGTGAACAGGAATTCAAGAGGGCCGTGGACCAACGTCTGATCTTCCATAACCGCCAGGGCGGCCGCGACGCCGATGCCGTTATCGGACCCGAGGGTCGTCCCCCTGGCCCCGACCCAATCCCCGTTGATTTCAGGGATGATGGGGTCTTTCGAAAAATCATGGGTGACATCGGAATTCTTCTCGCAGACCATATCAAGATGTCCCTGGAGGATGACTCCGGCCGACTGTTCATGGCCGGGCGTGGCCGGTTTGGAAACGACCACGTTGCCGACCCGGTCCCGGTCCCAGGATAGACCCAGTTCTTTGGCTACGGAAATGACATAGTCTCCTAAAGAGCGCTCGTTCCCCGAGCAATGGGGAATCCTCAGGAGCTCCGAGAAATGCTTCCATATTAGGGTGGGCTTGAGATTGGCAAGAACATCGGCCATGTTCACCTCCGCTGAAATCGGTCCAAAGGGAATTCTTCTGAATGATGCCATAAATAAAAATCCAATTCAAGCGTCCTTTGCGGCGGAAAAGTGCCCGCGGCCGGTTTCAGTGCGGGCGGCCGGCCCGGGAAGCAACTCCAAATCCGTGATAATTATAATGGGCGCAGGAAGCCGCCCTAAAGCCCCCGTAGCGGAAGGGGGACCCGTCAGTTTTCTGACGGGGGGAACCGACGGGACTGGTTCCCAGGGGTGCGGGGGCAAGGGGTGGCTTCCTGCGCCCAATGGAATCACGGAAAAAGAGAGGCTTGCGCCGGCCCGGCGCGGATTGACATTTAAGCACTGATTCCATAGAATGCACCTACTTTTCCATGGACGATTCCAAGATCGGGCTCTTCTCCCGGGTTTTTCATACCCGTCCGCAACTCTTGGCCTCGGCCCCAGGCAGAATCAATATCATCGGCGAACACACCGACTACAACAACGGCTATGTCCTTCCGGCGGCGATTCACTTGAGGACTCGCTTCCTGGCAACCCCGCGGCCGGATAGCCGGGTCCGAATCTGGGCCGATGATTTCCAACAGGAAGAAACGTTCGACCTCGACGCGATCTCTCCCTCCGAAAAATGCCGCTGGGCAAACTACATCAAGGGGATCTTCTGGATTTTGAAGCAGGAAGGTTATCGACTCAGCGGTGTTGACGCTATGGTCTGGGGAGAGGTCCCGCTCGAATCCGGGCTCAGCTCGTCGGCCGCCCTGGAGGTCAGTGTCATCAAGGGATTGAGTTCGCTTTTCGGGATCGACCTTCCCGGCGTGATCCTGGCCAAACTGGCCCAGAAGGCGGAGAACGATTTTGTCGGTGTCCAATGCGGGCTGATGGACCAATTCATATCTGTTTTCGGGAAGAAGGACAACGCCCTGTTTCTCGATTGTGAAACCTTAGACTTCACCCTTTTCCCTCTCCACCTGGAAAAGGCCGGCCTCGGAATTTTGGTCTATGACACCAAGGTCCGCCGCGAGCTGGCCTCATCGGAATATAACTTGCGGCGCCAGGAGGCCGCCCGGGCCCTCGGCGTCCTCCGGGGGAAAGGTGTGCGCTCTTATAAGGAAGCGACAGTGGAGCGACTCGAAAACGCCCGCGAAGAAATGGGCGAGATTCCCTACCGGAGAGCCAGGCACGTCATCACTGAGAACGAGCGTGTTCGCAAGGCCGTGGAGGCGATCCGGAGAGATGACTTTTGTGGCCTGGGAGACCTCTTGTTCAGGTCCCACCAGAGCCTGCGGGACGACTATGACGTCTCCTGCCCGGAGCTCGACCTGCTTCATGATGTCGGGAAAGGATTCGCCGGATGTCTGGGAGCGCGACTGGTCGGGGCCGGCTTTGGCGGCTCGGGAATCGCGCTCCTCGAGAAACAAACGATGGAGGGTTTCCGGAAAAGGATGCAGGCCGAGGCGGCGGAGCGCGGGTTTCCAAGGCCGGAGTTTTATGAGGTCGCCATCGGCGAAGGGGCAAGTGTGTCCCGGCTCGATTAACCGGAGAGCGCCTGATCGGATATCAAGAATGGATAACGTTCTGATCCGATATATGAAGAGATTCCTGGTTCTTTTACTATGGGCTTGCTGTCTCGGGATGTTCCCGGCGCAGTCGTTCGAAAACCCGGTGCCCTTGAAAATTGTGACCAGCGTCTTCCCATTGCGGGAATTCGCCAGAGAGATCGCCGCCGACAGGGGAGAAGTCAGCCTTCTGCTCCCCCCGGGAGCCGGCGTCCACACCTGGCAGCCCCGGGCCAGCGACATCCTGCGCCTGTCCTCAGCCGATCTTTTCATCTATGTCGGGGCGGGGCTGGAGCCGTGGATCCCCGACCTGCTGAAGAGCTTTACGTCGCCGGGACTCAGGGTCCTGGCCCTGGCCGACTCCTTGATTTTGCAAGACCAGGGGGAAGGAGACGAGGAAAAAGAACACGACCCTCATGTCTGGCTGGATTTCGGCCTGGACCTCGTCATCGTAGATCATATTGCCGCACTTCTCTCGGAAATCGATCCTGCCAACACGCCCGCCTTTGAGGAGCGCGCGGGACGTTTGAAAGAAAGGATCCGGACGCTCGATTCCGCCTATGCTCGAGCGCTCGACCGCTGCCGGAGCCGAACTCTCCTTATCGGCGGCCACGCCGCCTTCGGCTACATGGCAAAAAGATACGGGCTGGAACAGATCTCGATCTATGGCCTCAGTCCTGATGCTGAGGCGACGCCCAGCCGTTTGATCGCGGCCATCGAATGGGGCAAAAAGAGCCGTATCAGAGCCGTTTTTACGGAAGCCAACACCAGTCCTCGGATGGCCGCGGTGGTGGCCAAGGAGCTGCAGGTCGAGGTTTTGCCCCTTCACCCGGGTGCGAACCTGAACAAAAAAGAATGGGAGTCCGGCCGGACGTTTTTTGATATCATGGAGGAGAACCTGGTGAATCTCAAGAAAGGCCTCGCCTGTGACTGAGACCAGGGAGCTCATCCGCGTCGACGGCGTATCGTTCCAATACGGGTCGGTTCCTGTCCTGGACAAAGTGAGTTTTTCTATCGCCCCGGGCGACTTCCTGGCCATCCTCGGTCCCAACGGTTCAGGGAAAACGACTCTGGTCAAGATCATCCTGGGCCTGTTCCGGCCGACCCAGGGGCGGATCGTCCTCATGGGCCGACCGGTCGAGGAATTCGAGGCCTGGTTTAAGATCGGCTATGTGCCCCAGAAAGCCGCCTTTATCGATCCTTTCTTCCCGGCGACGGTGAGAGAGGTCGTGGCCATGGGTCTTCTTTCCAGCCGTCCGCCGGCGGGTCACAGAAAAAAAGAAGAGGAAAAGGCCATCACTCTCGCCCTTGAACGGGTGGGGATGGCGGCTTTCAAGAACCGGCCGATCGGCGATCTCTCCGGAGGACAACAGCAGCGGGTGATCATCGCCCGGGCGATTGTGAACGCCCCCGAACTGCTCTTCCTGGATGAGCCCACGGCCGGCGTTGATGCCGCAACTCAGGAGCTTTTCTATGAAATGCTTCACCATCTGAACGAGGCCCAGAGGATCACGATTATCCTGGTGACGCACGACATCGGGATCGTCAACAAGCATGTCAACAAAGTGGCCTGCCTCAATCAGAAGCTGGTCTACCACGGGTCGCACGCCGACTTCTGCCGGTCCGAGGCGTTCAAGACCATGTTGGCCGCCGGCCACCTCGTCTCCCACATTCATTGATGAGCATCGACTGATGGAAGCGCTCTTCAGCTACGGCTTCTTCCAGAGGGCCCTCCTGGCCGGTCTGTTCGTCGCCGTCGCCTGCGCGATCCTCGGACTCTTCCTGCTGCTCCGCAAAGAAGCCATGATCGGACACGGCCTGGCCCATGTCACCTTCGGTGGAGTCGCTCTCGGGCTGTTTCTGAACGTCCTGCCCCTGGCGTCCGCCCTGGTTGTCGCCATTCTCGCGTCCTTGGCGATCATGAAACTCAAAGAGAAGGCCGGTCTGCACGGCGACGCGGCGATCGGCATCTTCAGCAGTGTGGGGATGGCGTTGGGGATCGCTCTGGCAACTATCGCCGGCCGCTTCAACGCCGACTTGCTCAGCTACCTTTTCGGTGACATCCTGGCCATCAACCGACTCGAGGTTGGTCTGTCTACGGCGCTGGCCGTCTCGGTCATCATCATTATCCTGGCCAACTACCACCGGTTGATGTACCTGACCTTCGACCGGGAATCCGCCAAAGTCTCGGGAGTGAAGACGGCCCGTCTCGATCTCATCTTAACCGTCTTGACGTCCGTCACGGTGGTGCTGGGGATGAAGGTCGTCGGCATCCTGCTGGTCGCCGCTTTGCTCGTCATCCCGGCGGCGGCGGCGCTCTTGTTGGCTAAGAGCTTTAGGCAGGCACTGATATTCTCATGCCTGGTCGCTTCTCTCTCCGTTGTCATTGGACTGCTGGCCGCTTTCTACCTCGACCTCCCTGCTTCGGCGACCGTGGTCCTTCTGTCCTTTCTCTTCTTCGGAGTCTCTTTTCTCCTGCGAAGGAGGAGAACCGTCTGACGCGGCTCAGTCGAGAAGCGTGGCCAACGTCTCCTTAAACACCGTATAGGCTTTTTCACCGTATAGACAGAAAACAACCTCTCCGGGATGCTCGTTTTCTCTCAAGAAGTCCCGGGTGAGGCGGAGCATGATCCGGCTGCATTTCTGAAGAGGGAAGCCATAGATGCCTGTGCTGATGGCCGGAAAGGCGAGACTCTGGATTTTCCTGTCTCTGGCGATCTGGAGGCAGCTCAGCGTCGCTCCGCCCAGCTTGGCTTCTTCATCACCTTCGCCGTTGACGGGGCCAACGGCATGAATGACGTAGCCAGCTTTGAGGTTTCCGCCGCCGGTGATCACGGCCTGGCCCACCCCGATCGGCGCCAGCCGGTCACACTCCGCCTGAATCGAAGGACCTCCAAAGTTCCGAATGGCGCCGGCGACGCCTCCACCGAGCTTCAGCTGTTTATTGGCGGCGTTGACCACGGCTTCGACATCAAGGAGGGCGATATTGCCTTCGACAATCCTGATCCTTGGGTCTGTTTTTGCCTTTTCGCTCATTGGTTTTCTCCTCCGGATCGGATGACTATTTTAACGAAAAAAAATCCCCTTGAGAAGGCGCCGACTTGGACATGTGTATTGGCCGGAGTAACGGAACGTCGGGAGGATCGGTCGCCGACCGGGCGCAGGGCTAACTGGGGGCGTAGACGGCCACTTTGTTCTTGCCGTTCTTCTTGGCCCGGTAAAGGGCCTCGTCGGCCAACGCGACCAGCTCATCCGAGCTCTGTCCGAATTCAGGGTACGAGGTCACTCCGATGCTGATCGTAAAGAGGATGTCCTCTTTGCGAGAATCCACCCGAAAAGGGTAGAGTGAAATCCTCAGTCTGAGCCGCTCGGCCAGGATCCCGGCCTCTTCCTTATCGGTCTCAGGAAGGACAACGAGAAACTCTTCTCCGCCATAGCGGGCGGCGATGTCCGAGGGCCGGATGGTCTCGGTGATCAACTGGCTGAAATAGCGGAGCAGGTGATCGCCGGCGGTGTGCCCATAACGGTCATTCAGCCCCTTGAAATTGTCCAGGTCGATCATCAGCAGGCTCAGCTCGTGGTCGTAACGCTTGGCACGATAGAATTCCTCCTCGAGCCTCTTGCGGATGTAGGCCTTGTTGAACAGCCCGGTCAACCCTTCGCGGATGATCATGCTGTTCATTTTCTCGCTGACGGCCAGGCCGCTCAGACAGATCAGCAGGATGATGACCATGCCGAACGTCAGGATAAAACGGCTCATCGGCCGGAAGCCGACCTGCTCCCAATACTGGGGTATGAAATCGGCCAACGAGGTGTAAACGAGGTAACCCACGTCCAGGATGATGATAGCCCAGAGCCGGGTGCGCAGGCTTCGGGTGACGACGGGCAAGCGGGCACTCACTTTGCTCTTTCCTTCCTCGAATTCAATCTTGTCGGAAAGGCCGGATAAGAGCAATAATCGAAAAGGGTGAAACCTAGGGTGAATTTCGTTCTCTTCGGCTCATCGCAAGGGGTGAGGCATCATTGTTCAGGTTTTATCCAGAACCTGTTCGACCAGAGCTCGGACCTCCGCTCCGATCTGGACGGCCTTCTTCACCAGCTCGCCCGCCTTCTTCGAGACCTCTTTCTTGAAGCTCTCGTCCTGGATGCCGGGCAGGTTGATCTTGACGTTGTAAAATGCCCCCGCGGCTGCCGCCTCGGCGGCGACCGCGGCCACTCCGGCGTCACTCAGGGAGTTCTTATTCCCTTTTTGGGCGACGGTCCTGGCCAGCTCCAGGAGGGGCCCGCATTTTTCCAGGACACTCAAGGGGACAAGCGTCGCCTGCCGGGATGCTTTCTCGACCGCCGCCTCTTTTTTCTTAGCCTGGTCCTCGCTGCCCTTGGGAAGACGGAAGGCCTCCATGACCTGGTTGAAAGCGCGGGTGTCCTCGTCCACCGCCAGCAACAATCCATCCTTAAGCTCCTGGGCTCTCAGAGCGACCTCCTTCATCTCCTCCGAGACCTCCTCGTAGCCCTTTTTTCCAACGGTCAGGTTGGCCACCATCGAGGACAAAGCGGCCGATAGGGCGGCTCCAAGGGCGGCCGCACTCCCCCCGCCGGGCGTCGGCGAGTCCAGGGAGACTTCGTCGGCAAATTCCCTCAGGCTGAGCCCAAGCAGGGAAGGCCCCCCGTCCTTGAACCGGTTTTCGATGATCTTCTTGTCCGCGTCGAACGGGGAGACATCGTTGAGCCCGAGCGAGATGACCGCCGTCCGAATCAGTTCGCCCGCAGGAACTCCGGGGCTTTTCCTTTGCTTTTCGAGATAGAAGCGGCCGGCCATGAGCAGGGCTTCCCTGGGGATCAGCCCCACGAGTTCGCTCCCCGTTACCCTCAGCCCGAGCTTGTCCGCCTCTCTAACCGCCTCGTCGAAAACGAGATGGACCGGAGTCTCTTTATAATTGGTGAAATTGATCGAGATTTGGGCGACACCGTAGTCTTCGATATACCAGCCGACCGCCTTGACGTGCTTGAACCGGCCGGGAATATTGACCGCCTTGCCTTCGGCATCCCGAATGATGTTGCTCTCGGCGTCCCGCTGCGCCCGGCCGCTCTCCCGGAGGTTGAGGGCAATCTCGTGGGCCAGCCGACGGTCGCGGGTATTCAAGTTGATATTATAGGCGATGAGGAACTCGCGGGCGCCGACGACGGTCGCTCCGGACCGGGGATTGAAGACGGGATCGCCATAATCAGGCGACCACTGGGGATCCTTGAGTTTTTCGGCCAGTCCTTCGTACTCGCCGGCGCGGATGTTGGCCAGATCCCGGCGCTCCGGCTTCGTCGCCGCCTCCTCGTAAAGGTAGACGGGAATCCCGAGTTCTTTCGCCACCCGCTCACCGAGCTCCTGGGCGAGCCGGACACAGTCGTCCATGGTGACTCCCGAAACCGGCACAAAAGGACATACATCCGTGGCTCCGATCCGGCTGTGCGCTCCCTTATGCTGCCGCATATCGATCAACTCGGCGGCTTTGCGGATCGCTCGGAAGGCCCCCTCTTTAACGCCTTCCGGTGAGCCGATGAACGTCACCACCGTCCGGTTGGTCGATTCACCTAGGTCGACATCGAGGAGCTTGACCTCGGGGGTCCGCTCGATCTCCTGGGTGATGGTCCTGATTTTTTCCCCATCACAACCTTCGCTGAAATTGGGAACGCACTCCACAAGCTTCATTCCTCGACTCCTTTGATCAAAGTGTAGAGAAGGACTCCTTTCAGATCGTAAACCTCCAGCCGATCGATATCACGAAGGTGGTCGAGGAGGACGCCCTTGTCCCCGACGATGACAACCACCGGTCTCGGCTGAAAATATTTCTGAGCCACTTCGAATATCCGATCGGCGTCAACTTGCATAATGCTGTCATAGAACCTGTTCCAGTAAGCATCGCCTAACGAAAAAGTGACCAGGTCGGCGACCCGCCGGCTGAACTCGCCCGGCCGACTGATCCGGATAGGAAAATGCCCGATCAGATAGGATTTCGCCTGTTCGAGCTCAAAGGTCGAAATCTTCTCTCCTGAGACGCGGTCGAGTTCCAGGGTGATCTCGCCGATGGAGGCGAAGGCGGCCGAAGGGATGACCGTAGCGGTGACCACATAGGCTCCGCCGCTGCGGAAGAGATCCATCTCGCTGAAGGCATTGTAAGCGTATTCTTTTGTTTCGCGGAGGTTCATAAACAGGCGGCTGAAGGGGGTTCCCCCGAGCAATTGATTGAGCACGGCAAAGGGGAAGTAATCGGGATTGGCCAACGGAAAAATGACGTTTCCGACGATCAGAGTGGCCTCTTTAACCCGGGGAAGATCCACGAAGCAAACCTTATCTTCATCCCGGACATCGAGAGAGGGGAGGAGGGGTCTTTCCACCTCTCTCCTAGGCCAGATATTGAGAAAGTGGCTGACCTTGCGCACGGCAACGGCCAGGTTCAGGTTGCCCGTCAGGACGAGCACGGCATTATTGGGCCGGTAATAGAGATCATAGAAGGACTGGATATCCTTTCTGGCAAAGCTCCTGAAGACATCCTCGCTATAACAGAACTTGCGGTAAGGATGCTCTTGGAACAGGATCCGGAGGAGCTGTCGCCGACCGACAAACTCCGGATCCCGCTGCTTCTGCCGAAGATCATAGAGGAGAATCCGTTTGAGGGCGACAACCTCGCGCTCGCTGAAATCCGGCTGGAGAACCATCAGGCTCAGGATTTCCATGGCCTGGTCCAAATAATCTTCCAGGAACTGGAAGGAGAAGCGGGTGCAATCGGGCGTCGTCGTGACGCTGAAAGTCCCGCCGACCGCCTCGATCCGCTCCTCCAGGTCCGCCGCCGAGACCAGGGAAGATCCTCGACTCAACATCTCGGCCGTGAAGGAGGCAAGACCGGGCAGATCGTCCGGCGACTGGCTCTCGCCGGCCATAATGACGAGTTCAAGGCTGAAGAACGGCTGGTCGTTTCGAGGAGCTACGGCGACCGTCAGTCCGTTCATCAGCGTCATCGATTCGATCTGGGGGAGCTGGAGCTCGAGCAAGGGGTCGGGGATGGGCGGCGATTTCCTGAAGCGTTCCTGAGCGGAGGACGAAACCAGGAGGAGGAGAGCCCCACCGCAGACCCACCAGGCCTTCTTCATCTTGACTCCACGTTCAGAACAACGCTGTTCTCGGGGACAAGATAACGATTGACGATCCCGCGGAGCTCGTAGGCGCTGACCCGCATGTATCTGGCCAGCTGCCCGGGGAGGCCCTCCAGACCAGGCGGCGAGAAGACCATCTCCGCCAGGAACAGAGCTCTATCCAAAGGAGAGGCGAAGCGGTTGACATAATCCCGCTTGAACATATTCTTGGCCCTGGTCAGCTCCTCGGAAGAGACATCAACGACACGGAGTTTGCTGAACTCGGAGGAGATGCTCCTCTGGGTGAGCTCGACCATGGTCTTATTGTTATTCATGGTGAAGAGCTTCATGACCGCCACGTCTTTCCGCTTCTCGATCCCGCCGGTCAGGTAGAGGGCCAAGCCTTCCTTCTTGACCAGCTTTTTTTGCAGACGGGCGCTCTTTCCCTTGAAAAGGAGGTAGTCCAAAATGGTCAGGGCATAGTCATCACGCGAAAATGGCGGAGCGACCCGATAGCCCAGGTGAAAGGCCGGCGAGGGAGCCAGAGGTTCGACGAAGGACTGGACCACTTCCTCCTTTTCCGGAGGCCGGGGCGGCAGGAAGAGAGGCAGTTTCTTGCCCGGAGCGATGGTCTCGAAATATTTCTCCACCATCTCCCTGGTCGTGGTGAAATTGATATTCCCGACCACAACAAGGACGGCATTGTTGGGGACATAATAGGTTTCGTAGAAAGCCCGGGCGTCCTCGACATCCAGGCGGAATATATCCTCCTCCCGTCCCAGGATATTGTGTCCATGGGCGAAATCGGGATAGAGCAGACTGTCGAAAACGAGCAGACTCTCCAGATAGGGCTCGACCGTCTTCCTCTGGACGATCCCGTCGAGGATGGCTTGTTTCACCCGCTCCACCCTGGCCGCGTCGATTTCCAGCGTCTTCATCCGGTCGGATTCAAGCCAAAGAACCAAGGCCAGCTGGTTGGCGGGCACCGTCTGGTAGAAATAAGTGATGTCCTCCGTGGTGCTGGCGTTCGGCTCTCCGCCAGCCCGGTTGATGAAGCTGAGGTGCTGTAACGGGCCGACGTTGAGCGATCCCATGAACATCATATTCTCGAGCAGGTGGGCCAATCCGGTCTTCCCCGGCTGCTCATGAAGGGACCCGGCCTGGTAGGCCAGCACGACCGAAACCAGTGGGAGGGAATCATCCTCAGAGAGGACCACCTGGAGCCCGTTCCTAAGAGCATAGCGGGAGAAGGGGAAGGGAAACCCCGTTTCTTCTTGAACGGACGGGAGGAGCAAGCCGGTCGCCAGGAAAAGACAAAAACCGGCCCAGACATATCGTTGTGGCGTCATTTTCTTCTTCGGTCTTGGCGACGTTCTCTAAAATAACACAAAGGCAATCAAAAATTCAATTTCTCCCCGCCGTTGAAAAATGGCGAAACTTGATATAATATGCGAGTTTATCAATAGCCTGAATCGAGGAGGCCGAACATGAGCCAGTCCGGGAAACATCTCTTTACCTCTGAATCTGTGACCGAAGGACATCCGGACAAGATCTGCGACCAGATCTCTGATGCCGTCCTGGATGACCTCATCGCCCAAGCCCCGAAAAGCCGGGTGGCCTGCGAGACCCTGGTGACGACAGGCCTCGTCTTGATCGCCGGGGAAATCACGACCGACGGCTATTGCGATTTCCAAAAGCTCGTCCGGGGCGTCATCCGGGACATCGGCTATACAAAGGCCATCTACGGATTCGACTACGAAACATGCTGCGTCATCTCATCTATCCACGAGCAATCACCCGATATCGCCGCCGGCGTCGATGAGTCCACGGAGCACGAGCAGGGCGCCGGGGATCAAGGCATCATGTTCGGCTATGCCTGCCGGGAGACAGAGGAGATGATGCCCTTGCCGATCGTCCTCGCCCACGGGCTCGTCCGCCGTCTCAGCGAGGTCCGCCGGGACAGAGCCCTGCCCTTCCTGAGACCGGACGGGAAATCTCAGGTGACAGTCGAGTATGAAGGCGACGTCCCCAAACGCGTTGAAGCCGTCGTCCTCGCCGCCCAGCACAACTCCACGGTCAAGATGAGCGACCTCCAGGATGGCCTCTTGAAAATGGTCGTCCGCAGGGTCATCCCCGCCGCGATGATCGACAAGAAGACTAAGATCATCATCAACGGAACGGGCCGGTTCGAGCAGGGCGGCCCTCTGGCCGATACCGGGATGACCGGACGCAAGATCATCGTCGACACATATGGCGGTGTGGGAAGCCACGGCGGCGGAAGTTTCTCGGGCAAAGATCCATCGAAGGTGGACCGCTCCGGCTCTTACACGGCCCGGTATATCGCCAAGAACGTCGTCGCCGCCGGGCTGGCCGACAAGCTGGAGGTCCAGCTCGCCTATGCCATCGGCGTGGCCGAGCCCGTGTCGCTTATGGTCGAGACGTTCGGCACGGCCAAGATCCCCGAGGATAAAATCAAAGAGTTGATCAGGGCGCATTTCGCCCTCAAGCCCAAGGCGATGAGCGATGCCTTGGACCTGCTCCGGCCCATCTACCGGAAGACCTCCGTTTACGGACATTTCGGCCGCACCGAACCCGAATTCACTTGGGAGAAAACAGATAAGGTCAAGGCGTTGCGCCGGGATGCCGGGCTCCGCTGAGGGCCTCGGCCGCCGTCTGTGTCCCAAGGACAGGGGAGGAATCGGCGAGAACATTCCGGGACGCCGCAGGGGAATCCACCAAGGGAAGGAAGAACATGGAATACGACGTCAGAGACCTCAGAATGGCCTCTCAGGGCCGGCTCAAGATCGAATGGGCGGGACGATTTATGCCCGTCCTCGATTCCATCAAGAAAAAATTCGCCCGGCAGAAACCGCTGCGCGGGCTTCGGATCTCGGCCTGCCTCCATGTCACCAGCGAGACCGGCAATCTGATGGAAGCCCTGAAGCTGGGCGGCGCCGATCTGCGCCTCACTGCCTCCAACCCTCTGAGCACCCAGGATGACGTCGCCGCCGCCATGGTCAAATACTTGCGCCTGCCCGTATTCGCCATCAAGGGCGAGGACAACGCGACCTACTATCGGCATATCAACAAAGCCATCAATCATCGTCCCCAGATCACCCTGGACGACGGGGCGGACCTGGTCAGCACCCTCCACTCCCGCCGCCGGGCGTTGCTCAAGAACGTCGTGGGCGGGACAGAGGAGACGACCACCGGTGTCATCCGCCTGAGAAGCATGGCCGCCAAGGGAGTCCTTGACTATCCCATCATCGCCGTCAATGACGCCAACACCAAGCATCTCTTCGATAACCGTTACGGAACCGGACAGAGCACGATCGACGGAATTCTCCGGGCGACGAACATCCTCCTGGCCGGTCTCCACTTCGTCGTCGCCGGTTATGGCTGGTGCGGCCGGGGAGTGGCCATGCGGGCGAAGGGAGCCGGTGCCATAGTGATCATCTGCGAGGTCGATCCGCTGCGGGCGCTGGAGGCCGTTATGGACGGTTTCGAGGTCATGTCGATCGAAGCGGCCGCTTCGGTGGGCGATGTCTTCGTCACCGTCACCGGAGACAAGGCCGTCCTCACTCGGCGGCATTTCATCAGGATGAAGGACGGCGCCATCGTCGCCAATTCCGGCCATTTCAACGTCGAGATCGATATTCCCGCTCTCGCGTCTCTGGCCAAAAGAAAACGGAGGATCCGGGAGTTCGTGGAGGAGTACGAACTGCGCAACGGCCGAAAGATCTATCTGTTAGGCGAGGGCCGGTTGATTAACCTGACGGCCGCCGAGGGGCACCCCGCCATGGTCATGGACATGAGTTTTGCCAACCAGGCCTTGAGCGTTCTCTATCTCAGCCGGAAGGGCAGGGCACTGGCCAAAGAGGTACATGGCGTTCCCCGGGAGATCGACGAACAGATCGCCCGGCTCAAACTGCGGTCGATGGGGATCCGGATCGATCAATTGAGCGCCGAGCAAAAACAGTACCTGGCGGCTTGGGAAGAGGGAACTTAGCCCCGGGCCATCCCTTTTTCTTTCTCCCGGATCGTTTTCAGGTAAGAGTCGGCGTTCTGTTTCATCTCCGGGTCGGTGATCAGAGGCAAGATCTTCTCCAGGATCTCTTCGGCGGAACGAAACTCTCCGTTCTTGAAATAGGCGGCGGCCAGGTTGAAATTGTAGGTGACGTCAACGGGGAGCTGCTTGACTGCTTCCTTGTAGCACTCGATGGCCTCGACGAACCTGTCCTGGCTCTCCATGATATATCCTTTGAGCGCATAGCCCCGGTGATAGCGGGCATTAGCCTGGAGAGCTTTCTCCACATAGAAAAGGGCGTCCTCCCAGTCCTGCCGGATCGAATACAGTCGCGCCAGGTTGTAGTAAGGCAATTCTTTGGTGGAATAGGCCGGGTCGGCAACCACTTTTTTGAACTCCGCCTCAGCCCTATCGGGGAAGCCCATCTCCTGATAGATCATGCCCAGGTTGTTGCGGGCTTCGACAAAGCCGGGAAAGATCTCCAGGCACTTCAGGAAAGCCTTCTCGGCCTCCGGGAAGTTGCCCTTCATGGAATAGACGAGTCCCAGTGCGTTCAGCGATTGAAAATGACGCGAGTCCTGGGCGAGCGCCCTTTGGAAGTACCTGATGGCCTCGTCCAAGTTGTTGTTGTTCAGGTAGAAGGCTCCCATGGAGTACTGGTATTGGGGGTCCTTCTCTCGGGCCTCCTGGAGTTTTTTCTGGGAGGAGGCGCAGGTCACCAAGCTTAGACACAATCCGATCAAAATGATTTTTGTTTTGCTTTTCTCCATCATCATTTCTTTCTTTCCTTCCTTTTTTGCTATGGCCTGCCTTCGAACCACTGATCTCGTGCCGCCATCTATTCTACCTTAAGCGCCCGCAACATCAAGTCCCGCACGGACTCCTCCGGGTTCTTGTTCTCATAGAGGACCCGGTAGACCTCCGTGCAGATCGGCATCTCGACTTCCTCCCTGCCGGCGAGGTCTCGGACGGATATGGTTGTGGTTATCCCTTCGGCGACCATTTTCGTTTCCGCCAGGATCTCGGACAGCCGTCGCCCCTTGCCCAGTTCATAGCCGACATGATAATTGCGGCTCTGCTGGGCAGTACAGGTCAGGACCAGGTCGCCGATGCCGGCCAGGCCCAGGAAGGTCTCTTTTTGGGCTCCGCAGCGGAGACCGAGCCGGGTCATTTCGGCGACGCCCCGAGTGATCAGGGCGGCACGCGGATTATGACCGAAGCGCAGGGCGTCCGAGATACCGGCGGCCACGGCAATCACATTTTTCAGCGCCCCAGCCAGCTCGACCCCGGTGACATCGCCGCTGGTGTAGGCCCGGAAATGGATATTGGAGATGAAGTGCTGGATAGTCCTGGCGGCCTCCGCATCTTCAGAGGCTATGACCACGGCGGTGGGAAGTTTTTCGGCTACCTCCCGGGCGAAACTCGGGCCGCTGAGGACGGCCAGACGGGGGCAGGCCGACCGGGAAAAGACCTCGCCCATCACCTCGGTCATCCTCTTGAGCGTACCTTCTTCTATTCCTTTGGTCAGGCTGACGACGATCTGGTGCCTTTTCAGGACGGGCGCAATATTTTCGAACAGCGGCCGGCAAAAGCGGGAGGGAACAGCCATGAAAAGGATCGGAGCAGAGGATGCCGTTCCCTGGATATCGGTAGAGAAGGCGACCTCGGACGGAAACTGGAACCCCGGCAGGAATACACTGTTCTGCCGATTCTCCTGGAGATCTTTATAAACCTCGATTTCCCGGACCCAGAGGAGTATTTTCTGATGGAGGCGTCCGAGGTGGAAGGCGAAGGCTGAACCCCAACTTCCCCCGCCGATGACCGCCGCATCCATCTAAGCTTCCTCCACGCTGATCTTCTGTCCGAGTTTTCGCTCCTCCCCCTTGACCAGCCGTTTGATGTTGACGGCGTGCCGGAGAGCGATCAGAGCAAATATGGTCAGGCCGAGCAGGGCGAGCCCTGTATCCCCACGCCAAAAGAAAACGATTAGAGGAAAGGACAGAGCGGCCAGCAGCGACCCAAGAGAGACATACCGGGTGGCCGCGACGACACCTCCAAAAACAGCCAGGCTCAAAAGAAATGGCCCGGTCGCCAACACCGCAAAGGCTCCCATGGCGGTGGCCACGCCCTTGCCGCCCCTGAACTTGATGAATACAGGGAAGCAATGCCCGAGGACGGCCATGAAAGCGACGCCGAAAGCGACTCCGCGGTCGGCCGGGAAAGTCCTCAGAGCGTACCAGACGGGAAGAGCCGACTTCAGGACATCGACGACGGCGACTGGAATGGCGTATCGCCAGCCCTTGAGCCTGAGGACATTGGTGGCTCCGGTGCTCCGGCTCCCGTAGCTGCGGATATCTTTCTTCTCCCTCAACCGGAAGATCAGATAACCGGAGGGGAGAGAACCGATAAAATAGGCTAGACCTATCCAGAATATTTTCATCCTAGAGCGAGCTCCTTGAGAACGGTGTATTCGGCTCCCGAGGGCTTGAGGATGCTCTGGAAGAAAACGAATCGGCGAACGTTCATCTCCCCGAACATCCGCTCCTGGTGTCGCTGCAATTCCTGGAGCAGCCCATCAAGGGGGGAGGGGAACTTGACCCGGCCGAGAGTGAGATGCGGACGGAAGGGCCGCCGTTCCCGCTCGAATCCCCGCTTTTCCATTTCTCTCTCGATTTCTTCCTGGAGCGAAACCAGGCCTGGGACCGGCACTGCGCCGACCCAAAAGACACGGGGATTTCGCCGTCCCGGGGGAAAAGCCCCCGTGCCCTGGAGAAGGAGCGGAAAAGGCCGATGCCGCCCGGCGATCTCTCCCAGGACTGAGGAAATCCCGGCTGCATCCTCTTCCGGGATTTCTCCCAGAAACTTCAAGGTCAGGTGCATTCCGGAATCGCCGACCCAGCGGACATTTCCGGCCAGCGGCCTGAGTTCGTCGACCAGCGCCGCCAAGCTCTTCTTCAGCGCCTCATCCAGGTCGATGGCGATGAATGTCCTCACGGCTTTTTCCTCTTCTTGGCTGTCCGAACCTCCAGGAGAAGATGACGTCTCAAGATGTCCAGGGCCTTTTGAGCGGATTGGATTTTGATCCGGTCGCGCGTTCCCGGGAACAGGTTTTTCTGGACTTCGGTGCCGCCCCGCCAGGCGAGGGCGATGAAGACAAGGCCGACGGGTTTGTCCGAAGTCCCACCCGATGGACCGGCGATCCCGGTGACAGACAAGCCGAAGTCGGCCCGGGCGCGTCTGCGCACGCCGTGGGCCATGGCCTTGGCTGTCTGAAGACTGACCGCGCCGTGAGTTTCGATCAGCTCAGACGAGACAAACAACAGGTCGATTTTGGCGGCGTTGCTGTAGGCGATTACCCCTTCCCGGAAATACGCGGAGCTCCCGGGCACATTGGTCAAACGGTGGCCGATCAAGCCGCCGCTGCATGATTCGGCAACGGCCAGCGTTTTATTCGATTTTCTCAGCAGCCCGCCGACCACTTCCTCTAACGATTCTCCGGTCTGGGAGAAAACGTAGTCTCTTATTCGGCGGGCCAGCCGGGACTTCAGCCGTCGGAGCTTACGCTCGGCCAGGAGAGGGCTCACCGCCGAGAAAGCTGTCAAATGAACTTCGATCTGTCCGGGAGAGGCGAGAACGGTCACGTTCAGGTCATCCCTTCGCGGATAAAGGTCTGAGATGAGCGTTTCAACCATCGATTCCGCCAGCCCCGTCGTCTTGAGGATTCCGCGGACAAGAAAGCCGCGGCGCTTCTTTGTCAGGACAGGCCAGACATTCTCTTCACACATGAGTTTGAGCTCGTGCGGAGGTCCGGGAAGAAGGATGAGCAGTCTTCGGCCCACGGTCAGCCATTGCCCCGGAGCGGTCCCGTTCTTGTTCGGGATGACCTCGGCGCCTTTAACGACATAAGCCTGTTTCCTGTTGGCCGCCGAAAGGGGAATCTGGCGCCGCCGCAAGCGGGTCTCGAGCGCCTTGAGAGTATCTTTGTCAAGGACCAGCTTTCTGCGCACCGTCCTGGCCACGACTCTGGTGGTGATGTCGTCGCTGGTCGGACCCAATCCGCCCATGACGAACACCAGATCTGTCCGCCGCAGCGCTTCACGGAGCCGCAGCCGCAGGTCATTCTCCTGGTCACCCACGATCGTCTTGAAAGCAACCTCCCACCCCAATTCGTTGAGGCGGGCGCTGAGATAGAGAGAATTCGTATCCAGGAAATCGGGGCCGAGAAGCTCGGAGCCGACGGCGATGATCTCGACTCGGCCGGGAAGCACTTTTTTCACTTCAGGTAAATGAAGAGGTGGAGGACCGCCTTGGCCATCAGGGCGGCCAAGAGGTCATCGGCCATGATACCCCAACCGGCAGGAAGCCTCTCCGCCCGGCGGATGGGAAAGGGCTTGACGATGTCGAAGAAACGGAAAAGCAGGAAGCCGGCGATGAGGGATGTCCACTCGGGAAGGACAAAGAGGAGGACGAGGAGCTGGCCGGCCGCCTCATCGATGACCACGCAACTGGGGTCTGTTCTCTTCAGCTCGGAGGAATAGAAAGAAGCGGCGTGCGTACCCAGGATCAGGAGAGCGCACAGGATAAGAAGAAGATACGGCCAGCCCAGACCATGGATCGAATACTTATAGATAAGGACGACGACCAGGCTGGCCAGGGTTCCGGGAGCGATGGGGAATAAGCCCAGGCCGAAAAAAGTGGCGATGACCCTCCAGAGGTATTTCATCGGACGATTTTCCCATGTAAATCATATCCTTCCGCCGAGATGATTTCAACCCGTTCGATCGGCCGGAAGGCCCGTGGGCAGGAGAGAGTCCGTTCGACCAGGACGACTCCGTCTACTTCCGGGGCCTGGAAGCGCGCCCGGCCGATGGTTCTTCCATTTGTCACCGAGGAGAAAGATTCGATCAGGACGTCGAGCCGCCGATGAAGATATTTCTGTTGAACGGATGCAGCGATCTCCGCTTGGATGGCCATGATCTCGTCGCGGCGACCCGACTTCTCTTCCTCCGGAACCGGGTCACCCAGTCGGAAAGCGTCCGTTCCTTCTTCCGGTGAGTAGGTGAAAACGCCCAGCTGATCGAACCGCGCTTCCCGGACGAATCCCTTCAACCCGGCGAATTCCTGCTTTCCTTCGCCGGGGAAGCCGACGATGAGAGAAGTCCGGATGGCGACATCGGGGAGTGCCCTTCGGGCCATCTCGATGAGCCGGAGGGCTCTTCTTCCATCCAGGCCTCTTTTCATCGCCCGGAGGAGGCGGCGGTCGGAATGCTGGAACGGAATATCCAGGTAGGAACAGATCTTGTCCTCCTTCATGACCTCGAGCAAAGCAGGTGTGATCTCCTCCGGATACCCGTAGAGCAGTCTGATCCAGCGGATCCCCGGCACCTCGGCCAGCCGGCGGAGGAGTCTGATGAGACCATCTTTTCGACCTTCATCCCGGTCAAAATACGTCGTGTCCTGGGAGATCAGGTTGATTTCTTTGATGCCGCGCGCTCCCAGTTCCTGCGCTTCAACGACGATCGAAGCGACGCTCCGGGATCGATAGCGGCCCTTGATCATGGGGATGGCGCAAAACGCGCATTCATGGGAACAGCCCTCGGAAATCTTCAGATAAGCCCAGGAAGGAGGGGTGGACAACACGCGGGGGGTGTCTCGATGCAATAGAAAGGTCGTCCGGCCGCGCCGGTAAGACTTCCTCTCGACGGCTTCGACGATGTGATCGAAATCCTTGACTCCCAGCCAGACATCGACCTCCGGGTAGCGCCGCTTCAGTTTGGCCCGATACCTCTCGACGAAGCATCCCGCCACGGCGACGATTTTGCCTTTATCCTTATGTTTGAGAGCGAGGGCTCTTCCGATCGCCTCATCGGCTTCGTCTCGAGCCGCCTGGATGAACCCGCAGGTGTTGAGAACCAGGACATCGGCTTTCTCGGGTTTTGTGGAGAGGGTATAACCCGCCCGGCGCAAGTATCCGAGCATGACCTCGCTATCCACCAGGTTCTTGGCGCACCCGTAGCTGATGAGGACAGCCGTTTTGCGGGGACGCGATAACAGCATTCTCGTCGGCCCGTTAGGGATAGATGCGATAAAGGAGACGGGGGAAGGGGATGGTCTCGCGGATATGCTTGAGACCGCACATCCAGGCGACTGTCCGCTCGACACCCAGGCCGAATCCGGCATGAGGACAGGCCCCAAAGCGGCGCAGGTCCAGATACCATTCGTAGGCTTCACGCGGCAGCTGGTGTTCCTGCAGGCGCTGTTCCAGCAGGGAGAGGTCATGAATGCGCTGGCCGCCGCCGATGATCTCGCCAAAACCTTCGGGGGCCATGAAATCGACGCCCAAGACCAGATCGGGACGGGCGGCGTCGGGCTGCATATAAAAGGCTTTGATTTTGGCAGGAAAGTGGGTGATGCAGACCGGGTTAGGCGATAGTTCCGAGATGAGTGTCTCCTCAGGAGCCCCGAAGTCGTCTCCGTGGGCCATGGCCGAGCCTTTCTCTTGGAGCTTGGGGACGATGTCTTCGTAGGTGAAGCGCGCAAAGGGCTTCCCGATGGCCTCGAGTGGCTTGGGATCCCTTTCCAGGTCCTCGAGTTCGGACCGGCGACGAGACAGCACTCTTTCCACGATGAAAAGGACGAGATCGGTGCCGAGTTCGATCGTGTCCTCGAGGGTGGCGAAGGCCACCTCGGGTTCGACCATCCAGAACTCGATGAGGTGGCGTCGGGTCTTGGACCTTTCCGCCCGGAACGTCGGTCCGAAGCAATAGACCTTGCCGAAGGCGGCGGCCGTGGCCTCGTTATAGAGCTGGCCGCTCTGCGTCAGGTAGGCCTTCTGATCGAAATACTCAGTCTCAAAAAGGGTCGTCGTCCCTTCGCAGGCGCTCGGCGTCAGGATAGGCGTGTCCATCAGACGGAAGCCGCGCCCATCGAAGAAATCGCGGATGGCCCTGATGACCTCGGCCCGGACCTGGAGGACGGCGTGTTGCTTGCGCGACCGGAGCCAGAGATGGCGGTGCTCCATGAGAAAAGGCGTACTGTGCTCTTTGGGAGTGATCGGATAATCCTGGGCGATTTGCAGTGTTTCGATCTCCTTGACGGCGAGTTCGTAGCCGCCGGGGGCGCGTTTTTCTTCCCGGACGGTGCCTCGGATGACGACCGAGGATTCCTGGGTCAAAGCATCGAACTGGCGGAAAAGGGGGTGGTCTTTTTCGGAGCTGAAGAAAGTCGCCTGGAGAATGCCTGTTCCGTCGCGAATCATGAGAAAACGGACCTTGCCGCTCGAGCGTTTGTTATAGACCCAGCCTCTGACCTCGACGTCGCCGCCGCCGTGTTGCCCGATGTCTTCTATGTAGACCCACTTCATGTTCTCCTCATTATAAGGAAAGGCCGAACCATGGTCAAATCAGCGGCCGGACCGTGATGACCGATTGCTTTTTACGCTTTTCTGTTTTAAGGTGATCTCTGATGGCCGAGGCCAAGCCTTTCGCTCCTGGTAAACTCGTCGTGGGCATAATCTCCTCTCAAGACCAATATTTCGCCAGGACAGGAGAGGCCCTGATTGCTTTTTATGGCCCGATCGACCTGAGGAGTCCGATCTTTCCGTTCAACGTGACGGATTATTATGACAAGCAGATGGGGAAAAACCTGCGCCGGCTGTTTATGAGCTTCGCGCCGCTTATCCCGCCCGAATCACTCAGCGAGATCAAGGTCCGGACCAACTCCCTCGAGGAGGAGATGCGAGAAGCGTTTGCCGGGAAGTCCCGACTGGTCAACATTGACCCGGGCATCCTAACCGGTTCCGCGCTGTTCATGGCCACCGCCAAGGATTTCGCCCACCGCGTTCCCCTTCGGCAGGGGATCTATGCCCACCTCGAGCTCCTTTTCACCAAGACCGCCGTCCACTTCCTTTCCTGGACATACCCGGATTTCCGTCAGGAAGGGTATCAGAATTTCTTTCTCGAGGTGCGGCGGATTTACCTGGAGCAGCTCAGGCAGATCAAAGGAACAGGGCGCTGATGAAGCACCTCAAACTTGTCCTTGTCCTTCTCTTAGTTATGGGTATCGCCGGTCTTCTGTCATTCACCGAACCTCTCCGGCTCATCCGGATCCAAAAAGCGGGCCCCGGGCTCCTCGGCGCGTTGATGCGGCTCCAGATCGATGTCCTCCAGGAACTCGGGACCTGTTTTCTGGCACGGGCGGACCGGGAAGACATCCGCGCCTTGAGAGGATATAGCGTTCCTGTGGCCGTCCTCGACCTGGACGCCCGGAGGAAATCCTATCTCTTGCTCCCTTCGCTTTCTCCTCCGGTTCGTTCAAACCTCAGCCGCCGGGGCCACCTCCTGGAGGTCGAGGCGGGGACATTTCTCTTCTGGACAGAGACAGGAGATCCGGCGGCAATCCTTCCCCCCGGCCTGCCGCAGAAACCCCTCCCCACAGCCACCATCCTTCCATATCTTAAACCGGCTCTCCCTTTCCAGAAAAACCCTTCCGTTGCTCGACCAGCGAACGACCTCGTCGCGGAGATCGCCGGCCGGATATCCGAGGACAATCTCCGCGGCCTCGTCCAGGCCCTCCAGAATTTTCAGACGCGCTACGTCTCCACGCCCAACTGCGCTGCCGCCGCCCAGTTCATCTTCAATTATTATCAGGCTCTCGGTCTCGACGTCCGTTTCCAGGATGTCGAGTATAGCGCGGGCGCCATCTCGAGAAATGTCGTCGCCGAGCTTCCCGGCCGTATCTATCCGGAGGACGTTCTTATCATCTGCGGTCACTACGACTCTATTTCCGACGATATGACCACACTCGCTCCCGGCGCTGATGACAATGCCAGCGGCACAGCTGCGGCCATGGAAGCAGCCCGCATCCTCACCCTCTACCCCCTGGACTTCACCGTCCGGTTCGTCGCCTTCACAGCCGAAGAGACCGGCCTCATCGGAAGCCGCGTTTACGCCGCGGAGGCGCGGGCCCGCAACGAGAAGATCATCGGCGTCATCAACCTCGACATGATCGCTTATCCGGACGAGCTGCCCGAAGACCTGGAGATCATCGTCAACCCGGCCTCGGAATGGCTGGCCGCCAAATTTTTGGACGTCTGCGGAGCCTATGGACTGGTCGCCGCCAACCAGGTCGTCAACGCAGCGATCATCTATTCGGATCATTCTCCGTTCTGGGACTGGGGATACGCGGCCCTCTGGGCCATCGAAGACTATCCCGTCCAAAATCCCTATTATCACGGGATCACCGATACCATAGACACACTGAATTTTGGTTTTTTCCGCGATTCGGCTCGGGCGGCGCTGGCCGTACTGGCCGAGCTCGCCCAGCCGGTCAGGTTCGGATACCCGATCGCTCCCGAGCAGCTGCGGGCGACACCTTATACCTACAGCTCCTTGTACAATTCTTTTAAGAATATCCATCTCTCCTGGGCGGCCCGGCCCGGCGCCGCCGGCTACAACATCTACCGGTCCAGTTTATCCCACCAGGATTATCAAAAATTGAACTCCGCTCCGGTCACCGCGACGGTCTATCTGGATCGCTATCTCCGGAACGATAGTTCTTTTTTCTATGTCGTAACGACCGTGGGGACCGATGGGCTCGAGAGCAATTACTCGCAGCAAGTCTGGGTTTGGCCTGAGGTCGCCGTTTCTGCCCAGACCCAGGCCGATCGATATTCCTTCTTTGGGGGAGTGCAAAGATGAGAAAAAAAATCGGCCTCGCCGCCGCGGGAGTTCTATTCCTCGGCCTCACTTCCTACTCGCAAGTCGTCTCCTTCTCGTTGTCGTCCGGGCTTTTTTTCCCGAAAGAGGAAATCTACAGGGATATCTATGGCCAGAGTATGCCCTTGGTTCTGGAGGTCCGGATAGGCATAAGTCGGTACTTCGGCCTGGCTGCAGGCATCGAATACCTCTCCGATAAAGGCCCAGCGATGAATGTCAATCAGGGAGACACCGAGTTCCCGCTCCGCTTCCGGATGATCTCCTACCCGGTTTCCGGCTATTTCCTCTATCCTTTGGGAAAGATCTCACTCTCCATCGGCGCCGGAATCAGCTTTCACTCCTACAAGGAAGAGTGGGAGGATCTGGACCTCGACCATGAGGGAAACAAGGCCAAACCTTTTATGTCTGGGGGCATCGAGTACCAGATCGCCCCCCGGCTGGCCGTCCGTTTGTTCCTTCGGTACGAAAGCATCGTCACCGAGCGCGGCACTTATCTCCCGAGAGAAATTAACCTCGGGGGCCTTTCTCTTCTGGGCGGTCTAGCCTTTCGAGTTTTTTGAGGTCCGCGCCGGCCGTGAACCGGAAGCCCGGTCTGCATGACAAGGAAGGGTTTGTTCTCTTTGTTGTCTATCCCTCGGGATCGAAGGCCGAGATCTGGCGGAGTTTGGCGATGATCTCAGGAAGATCCTTGAGGGTACCCTGGACGTCCTCTTCCGTGTTGAAGCGGCCCAGGGAAATGCGGAGGCAGGAGCGGGCGATCTCGGGCTTCAAACCGATGGACAGAAGGACATGGGAAACATCCTCGGATTCCGAGCTGCAGGCGGAGCCGGTTGAAACGCAGATCCCTTTTGTGGCCAGGGCCAGGAGAATGGCTTCGGCCTCTAGGCCGGGGAAGGCGATATTCAGGGTGTTCTTGACCCGTTTTTCCGGATGGCCGTTGAACTTGGTTTTGGGAATCCTGCCCTCGATGCCCTTCTTCAAGCTGTCCGTCAGCTTCTCAATTCTTTCTCTGTCCTTCTTTCCGCGTTTCATAAGGATTCGCGCCGCTTCGCCGAAACCCACGATGCCGACCGTGTTCTCCGTCCCGGCGCGGAGCCCGCGCTCCTGGTGCCCCCCCTGGATGAACGGACGGATGTCCATCCCCTTGCGGATGTACAGGGCGCCCACCCCTTTCGGACCGTAGATCTTATGGGCGGAAATGGTCAGGAGGTCAACACCTAGTTTGGTCACATCGAGGTCGATCTTGCCGAAGGACTGGACGGCGTCGGTGTGTACGGGAACGCCTTTTTCTCGGGCCAGGCCGACGATCGCCTCGATCGGCTGGATGGTCCCGATCTCGTTGTTGGCCTGCATGATGGAGATGAGAGCGGTCTGAGGCGTGACAGCTTCGCGGAGGAAGTCCAGGTCCACGATCCCATCGCTGTCCACCGGGACATAGGTCACTTTACACCTGTTTTTCTCGAGATCATTGGCCAGACGGAGGACGGCCGGATGTTCGATCGCTGAAGTGATGATCTCCCTCTTATCGGGGCAAGCATCGAGGACTCCCCGGATGGCCCAATTATCCGCCTCGGTGCCTGAACCGGTAAAAAAGATTTCGCTCCGCTGGGCGCCGATGGCCTTGGCGATCGATTCCCGGGCTTGGGTGACGGTCTCTTTGACCATCCGGCCGATGGGATAGAGAGAGGAGGGATTTCCGAAGTGCTCCTTGAGGAACGCACACATCTTTTCCGCCACTGCCGGGTCGACGGGAGTGGTCGCGTTGTTATCAAGGTATATCATGGCACTTCTTTTCCCAGGGCCGAACGATCTCAGGCCGGTGTGGCCGCGATCAGGTCAAGTTTTCCTCCAGGATCCTGACGACCTCCAGGCCCGCCCGCCTCTGGCCCTCCTGAGCGGCCGCCCCGATGTGCGGCGTGGCCATTACGTTGGGACGGTCGATCAGTGCAAAATCCGCCGGCGGCTCCTTTTCAAAGACATCCAGGGCGGCGGCCCGAACCTTGCCGGAGTTGAGGGCTTCTAAAAGCGCGGCCTCGTCCACGACACCGCCGCGGGCGGCGTTGACCAGGATGACACCCTCCTTCATCTTCAGGAACTCCTCGCGGCCGAGCACAGGCTTGGCCTGCTTGGGAGTATGCAGCGTGATGATGTCGGACTGGACCAGGAGCTCGTCCATTCCGACCTGCCTGATGTCGAGCTTCGTCTCGACCCGGATGACGTCACAGACAAGGACCTTCATCCCAAAAGCCAAGGCCCGATCCGCGACGGCCAGGCCGATCCGCCCCCCCCCGATGATCCCCAGGATCTTCTCATAGAGCTCGGTCCCGGAGAGCGCCTTTTTCTCCCACTTATGTTCCTTCATCGAGAGATTGGCCCGGCCGAGCTGGCGGACGGCTCCGAGCATCAGCCCGAAGGTGATCTCGGCCACGGAGACCGTCGTCGCCGCCGGAGTGTTGGCCACTTTGATGCCTTTTTCCTTGGCGGCCACAGCATCGACGTTGTCCAGCCCGATCCCGGCCCGGACGATCATCTCCAGTCCACCGGCCGCCTCGATGACCTTGCGCGTCACCTTGGTGGCGCCGCGCACGACGATGGCGTTGAAGCCGGGGATGGTCTTGATGAGCTCGGCCTCGTCCATCCCGGTCTTGACCATCACCTCAAAGCCGGGAAGGGCCTGGAGCTTCTCGGTGGCTTCCTTGTCCAGAGAATCCGCTAACAGGATCTTCTTCATTTCCAGTTCTCCCTCAAGACGCTCTCCGCCGCTCCGATGGAACGGCCTTTCTCGAATGAGAAACCGAGGTCGGCCAGTGTCATTTCAAGGGCAGAGAGAGCGGTGATGATATCGAAACCGCCCATGTAGCCGAGGTGCGCGATCCGGAAGAATTTGCCCTTGTTGGGATCCTGAGCGCCGGCGATATAGGCCTTGTACTTGCCTTGCATCGTCTTGACCAGCTGGCTGCCATCGATCCCGGGAGGCACCTTAACCGCGGTCAGGATGTTTCCCGGACTCTTGGCCAGGAGCTCGAGCCCGAGGGCCTTGATCCCGGCGCGGGTGGCCTCGCCGAGGATCCGATGATGCTCCAGAAGGCCCTCGAGACCCTGGGCCTTGATGATGTCCAGGGCCTTTTTCTGTTGGATGATGAGCGATATTCCGGGAGTCCAGGGAGAGGTTTTCTTTTCCAAGTTCTTCTTGGCCTTCTTGGCATCAAAGTAGAACCGGGGAAGTTTGGCCGTCTCGACAAGCTTCCAAGCTTTGGGGCTGAAGGCGATATAGGCCAGACCGGGCGGAATCATGAACGACTTCTGGGACCCGGAGACCAGGATATCGACCTTCCATTCGTCCATAGGGCAAGGCATCGCCCCTAAGCCCGAGATGCCGTCGACCACGAGGATGGCCTCTGTCTGGGAGACGACCTCTCCGAAGCCCTTGATGTCATAGATCGCGCCGCTCGAGGTTTCAGAGAGAGTCGCGAACACGGCCTTCACTCCAGGATTGGCCTTGAGCTCGGCGGCCAGCTGTTCCCGGCTGAAATCGGCTCCCCAATCGAGCACGATCTCTCGGACGTTCACTCCGTAAGCCCGGCCGATCATGCCCCACCGTTCGCCAAACTTGCCGCCGTTGATGGAGATGACGGTATCGCCGGGGCTCAACGTGTTGACGATCGCCGTCTCCATAGCGCCGGTCCCTGAGGAGGTCAGGATGAAGACATCCTCCTTGGTCTGATAGACATACTTGAGCCCTTCCGACACCTGCATGAAGATCTCGCTGAATTCCGGCGTCCGATGATGGATGATGGGCTGGGCGGCGACGGCCAGGACCTCATCGGGGACGGGAGTCGGGCCGGGGGAGAGAAGATAATATTTTTTTATCATAAAAGGCCTCCTAAAAAAAGTGAAAAAGATTATAAAAATTCGCCAAATTCACGTTATCAGAAATGCCCAACAGAGTCAATGAGAGCGCCCCGGGGCCTCCCTCCCACCAGCCCTAAAGCTGGCACAGAAGTTCCGTCAACAGGGCCGTCCGTTGGACGAGAGAGGGGAGGAGGAGGTGTTCATTTTCGGCATGGATACCGTCGCCGTCTGGCCCCAGGCCGTCCAGGGTCGATACACCCAGGCTCGATGCGATCGAAGCGTCCGATCCTCCTCCTGATCTTCCTTCCGTTAAGCTGACGCCCAGCGCTGCGGCCGTCTTCTGGGCTTTCCTGAATAGCTGGATGGACGCTTTTGTCTTTTCCATCGGTGGCGTTAGGCTGTCGATGCAGAACTTGAGCTTGGCGCCGGGCCGGCCCGGCGTCATCCTTTTGAGGGCCTTCAGGATTCTATCCTTTTGAGCGGTCGTCCAGAAGCGGATGTCCATGACCCCCCAGGCCGACTCGGCCACGACATTGGCTTTCTCCCCGCCTCCGATTTGGTCGATGCTGATCGTGGCGCCGGCCGTCGCCAATTTTTTCAGTCGATGGAGCTGAGTGATCAGCTCTTCGATGGCGTTTATGCCCTTTTCCGGCGTCCCGGCGTGGGCGGCTCTGCCTTTGACCTCAAGCCGAATGACGAGCCGCCCCTTGCGCTGGGTTTTCAGGGCACCCCCGGGGAGGGCGGGTTCGAGGCAGAGGACAAGTCTTGACCTCTTGGCCAGCCGGGCGATCATTTCGTTCGAGGCCTCGCTGCCGATCTCTTCGGCGGAGTTGATGAAAACAGCGATTCTCCGGGCCGGCCGGAGGCTGAATTGGTGGAGGGTCTTCAGGGCGAAAATCGCTTCCACCAGCCCCGCCTTCATGTCCAGGACGCCGGGCCCGAAAACCTTGTCTTGGGAGATATAAAAGGGCATCTTGGCGAGCTTCCCGACGGGCCAGACCGTATCGATATGGGTAAGAACAAGGAGCTGGCCTTCTGCAGGGACCTTAACCGAACCCGGGTATTCAACGAGGAAGAGATCGCCGGTCCGCTTCTGCGGGAACCGGGTGATCTTGGCGCCGGTCTTCCTGAACTCACCGACGACGAAGGCTGAACAGGCATCCACGGCCTTCTTGTCCTGAGAGGGGGATTCCCGGTTGACGATATTTTTCAGGAGATGGACAATCTCCCCTTGGCGGGATTTGAAATAAAGATTAAAATCCATGAGCGCGCCTCCGTTTTTCCTAATGTAGCACAGCTCAGCGGAAAATGCACGAAGGGGGCTCGGGGCAGTGGCATGAGGAACCCGTATGAGGAGTGAGCGGGCACGGTTTCTCGACCGCAGGGAGAGAAGAGCGAACGACGAAT
>DATKXS010000088.1:0-37193 GCA_035528895.1 Candidatus Desulfaltia sp. | reverse complement strand
GGCGGCTCGGCCGCCTCTGCTTCGGCGGGAGGCGCAGCCGATGTCGTCACGGCCGGGGTCCTCTTGACCGTCTTCAGGTCGGCGTTGGTAATGACCTTGACGTTCTTCCCTTTAAGCTTCTCCCTCCGCTCCTGCTCCTTTTTCGAGACCTCGACCAGGCTTTGCGAGAGGAGCAGGGCCGCCGGGAGAAGAAAGAGAACAGCGAAACGCAGTATCTTTTTCATCTTTTGCCCTCTTTATCTATTATAAATGAAATAGCGATAAAATCAATTTTTAGCCTAGGTGAGGGGCAGCGGCTGGAGAAATCCGTATGAGAAGTGAGCGGGCTTCCTTGTTGGCTAAGGCGAGGGTTTGGGTGAGGAAGTCCGTCGACGACTGAGCGGAAGGCTCGGGATATATGCCTCGAAGTCACGCTACGATTTCCCACATCGGCTCTTTGGAGGGAAAAAGCTTTGCTTTTTCCCCTCCAACGTTCGCTTCGCTCCCTGCCCCCCTTCTCGGACTGTGTCCTCCGACCAAGGGGGCCATCCCCCCTTGGAACTCCCGCTGCTTTGCTTCGCAAACCAGCAAATCTTGCTCGATTCGCTCCTCGCTCTCCTCTTCGAGGAACCCTGCCCGCCGACCTTTTCCCGGAACGTCGACCTTATTCGGGCCCCTCCTGATTGGCCAGGAGGGGAAGGGGTGGTTAATGAGATTCAAGCAAAATCTTGGGGACGTTTCGGATTGACTTCTCACCATACATCCCTCCCCTTGGAAAAAAGAAGAAATGGGAGGGAGCTTCCTCGCTGGGGAAGCGAGCGGGTTGACGAACCCAAGCCCAAGCTGCTCTAGCCTGATCTATTCACAAATAATGCGAAAAATAACTCCCTCCCCTGGCGGGAGGTCGACAAGCTACCCTCCTCTTCTCTCCCCCCGAGTTGGGGGGAGATTAAAGGAAGGGGAGGGGGGTATCTTTTTGCAATCACCCTCTCCCCGACCCTCTCCCGTCCAGGGAGAGGGAATTTTTTACTCTTCATTTCATGAATAATCCAGGCTAGTTGACGCCGGGGAGAGATTTCCGCTACAATCTCCTCAGCTTCGATGACCGACAAGAAGATCCTGATCGTGGACTATGACAACGCAAGCCTGGACCTTCTCTCCGGCATTTTCGAACCTTATCGCTTTCAGATCGTCCGGGCGACCGACGGCCAGTCGGCCTATGAGAAATTCAAAGAAGAAAAACCCGACATCGTTATTCTCGAGGCCATCCTGCCAAAGATCCACGGGTTCGACCTGACCAAAAGAATATCCGAGGAAACCCACGGCCGGGTTCCGGTCATCATCGTCACCGGCCTCTACCGGGGGCCGCAATACCGGATGGAAGCCCTGTCCACCTTCGGCGCGGCCGATTATCTGGAGAAGCCGGTGGACAAGGAAAAGCTCCTGCGATCGGTTATGAACCTGCTCCACGAGGAAGAGGAGATCGAGGAGGACCTGCCCGGTTCCGACCAGGTCATCGACGCGCTTTCCCGCCGTATCAATACTCAGGTCCTGGAACAGGAACCGAAAAAGGAGTAATGTCCGGCCGACCCGGGCCGATATCCCGAAGACCGATGATCTGAGCCGAGACGATGGAAAATCCATGGACACGCTGCAACAACTGTCAGCGCATCCTTTATAAACAGGATATCCTGGAGAACAAATACGTCTGTCCTTCCTGCAATTTCCATTTCCGGCTCGGGGCGCCCGAGCGGCTGGAGATTCTTTTCGACGAGGGGCGGTATGAACTCCTGGACGAGGGCATTTTTCCTCTGGATGCCCTCCAGTTCGAGGATACCCGGAAGTACATTGTTCGCCTGGAGGAGAGCCAGAAGAAAACCGGGTTGGCCGAGGCCGTGCTGAACGCCCGGGGAACGATCGATGGGATCGAGACGATCGTCTCGGCCATGGATTTTTCCTTCATGGGGGGGAGCATGGGCTCGGTGGTCGGCGAGAAGATCACCCGGGCGATCGAGCGGGCGACCACGGAGAAACTCCCTTTGATCATCATCTCAACCTCGGGCGGGGCCCGGATGCAGGAAGGCGCCCTGTCTCTGATGCAGCTGATGAAGACCAGCGCCGCCCTGGCCCGTCTGGGGCAGGCCCGGCTCCCCTATATTTCGGTCCTGGTCGACCCGACGACGGGCGGCACGACGGCGAGTTACGCCATGCTCGGGGATATCAACATCGGCGAGCCCAACGCCCTGATCGGGTTCGCCGGCCCGCGGGTCATCGAGCAGACCATCAAAGAAAAGCTCCCCAAGGGGTTCCAGCGCTCGGAATTCCTGCTCCAGCACGGCCTTCTGGATGATGTCGTCGAAAGAAAGGCCCTCCGCAATTACATCGTCCGGGCCCTCCGCTTCTTCCTCAACAGGCATCCATGAACTATGGACCATGCCAAAGATACCTCCAGGAGATCCTCGACTCCGGGGTCAAGTTCGGCCTAGATAACGTCCGCACCGTCCTCACCGCGCTCGGCCAGCCCCAGCTGGCTTATCCGGCGATCCTGGTGGCCGGCACCAACGGAAAAGGCTCGGTCTGCGCTATGCTGACCACAGCGCTCTCCCGGCAGGGATTCCGGGCCGGGCTGTACACCTCGCCCCACCTGGTCAGGGTCGAGGAGAGGATCAGGATCGGAGAAACGCCCATCTCCAGGCGCGTTTTCTGCCGCCTGCTCGGCCGTCTGAAGGCCGTGATCAGGGGTCTCATCGACGCCGGCAAACTGGCCGCCTCGCCGACCTATTTCGAAATCCTGACGCTCCTGGCCTTTCTCTATTTTCAAGAAAGAAAGATAGATATCGCCGTTCTCGAAGTGGGCATGGGCGGGCGGCTGGATGCCACCAACGTTGTGACGCCTCTTGTTTCGGTCATCACCACGGTGGACGATGATCATCAGGAGTTCCTCGGCCGGACCCGCCGTGAGATCGCCTCCGAGAAGGCCGGAATCATCAAGCCGGGCGTGCCTGTCGTCTGTGGTGTGGTCCGGGGAGCAGTGCGCGGGGTCATCCGGCGGAAAGCGCGGGAGCAAGGAGCGCCTTTCTATGGCGTCTTCGACGACCCCCGCGCCTTCCGATCGCAAAGAACGAAAAACGGCTTTCACTTCTCCTTCCATTGGGAAGGGGAGAAGTATATTTTTTCGCCCGCCCTTCTAGGAGAATATCAGGGGAGGAATGCAGCCGTGTCTATCGCCGCCTTGAGAGAGATCGGCCGGCGCTGGCGGCCGATCCAGAAACGGGTGATCGTCCAGAGCATCAGAAAAACGCGCTGGGAGGGGCGGCTGGAGTCCGTCCCCGGCCGTCCGCGCGTCGTCCTTGACGGAGCGCATAATGAATCGGGTGCCAGGGCGGTCGGTGCGTATGTCCGGGATTTCCTGCCGCGGCCGGTCACGCTCGTTTTCGGCATCATGAAGGACAAAAGCATCCGGAAAGTGGCCGGACTCCTTTTTCCCCTGGCCCGGACGATCATCCTGACGTCTGTCCCGATTGCCCGCGCCGCCAGCCCGGAGATGATCTTTTCTCTGGCTCCGGTTCAGGGGAAAAGAACCTTCTTGGAGCCCGACCCGAAAAAGGCTGTTAAGAAGGCGATCGAACTGACTCCCCTGCGGGGTTCTATTCTGATCACCGGATCCCTCTTTCTCGTGGGGGAAGTGAAAAAGCACTTCCCTTTCCGGCCGAAACGATAGATCCCTTTTTCTTGACGGCTTCGCTTCTCATTCCAGCTTTTCCCAAAACGAGGGGTTTGGGAGTTAATTTTTCTCGCCGGGAAAAATCAACGGACTTTGAAATCCGTACCCCGAGCTATTTGATTTTTACTGGAGAACATGGTAAATTTTTGCACTCATATTAGCGACAGAGCCGCTCCAACATGTTGTCTCTCGACGCCAATGTCATCGTCGTTTTTCTGATCGTTTGGGTCCTCCTTTTCGTCCTCTCCAGGCTTTTCTTCAACCCCGTCCGACGGATCAGGAACGAGCGGGAGAAGATGATCGGCGGCAACAAAGACGCCTATGAGCAGGCCGTCGCATCCTATGAGAGAAGCATCCAGCAGGTCGACCAGGCCATCAAACAGGCCAAGGCCGACGCCGAGGCCGCCCGGGCCTCGCTGGAGGCAGAAGCGGCGAAAGAGAAAAGCCGTCTGGTGGCCGAGATCAATGTCGAATGTCGCCATCGTGTTGAGCAGGCCAAGGCCGACCTGGACAAGCGCGTCCAGGAGCTCAAGACAAAGCTCGAGTCCGAGACCGCGGAGCTGGCGGAACGGATTGAAAAGAAGCTCTTGAACTGATGCCCGGGAAAAAGCTGACTTTCGCTCTCCTCCTCGTTCTCCTGCCGCTTGCCCTGGGCTTTTCTTCGGCCGAAGAAACCCATCGCTCGGCGCTCACCGACATCCTGGCTAAGACGGTCAATTTTATCATCCTCTTCGGCGGCCTGGGATTTCTCCTGGCCAAGCCGCTCCGGAAATTCCTGGAGGAAGCCGGGCTTGCCGTGGAGAAAACCATCCAGAAGATCCGGCGGGCCAGGAAGGACGCCGAACAAAAGCTCGAGGCGCTCAAGGAGCGGATGCAGGGGCTGGAGTCGGAGGCCCGGAAGATCAGGGAGGATGGCCGGGAAGCGGGGAAGGAGGATAAAAACCGTCTCCTGGCGCAGGCCCGACAGGAGGTCGATAGGATCAAATCCATGGCGGAAATGGAGATTAAGATGCATGCCCAGGCCGCCCAGGACGAGCTCAGGGAATATGCGGCTGAGCTGGCCGTCTCCCTGGCTAAGACGAACATAAAGCGGCGAATGACGCCGGAACTCCATGCCCGTCTGATCGATAACTCCATCCGGCAATTGGATAGCCTGTATGAAAAAGCTCATTCTGGTTAAAAGATACACCCAGGGATTGGTCGGCTCCCTCGGGGATGAAGCCGAATTCGCCGCCGTCTCCCGCGAGCTGGCCGATTTCCGGGAGCGGGTCTCCAGCCACGCTGCCCTGAAGGACATCCTGGCCAGTCCGTTCGTGGCCGCCCGGAAGAAGACCCAGCTCATCCAGGACATCCTGGCCGTGTTGGATCTCCAGGGAAAAACCAGGCGGTTCGTTCTCCTCCTCCTCGAAAACAGCCGGCTGGGTCTTCTGGGGGACATCCTGGAAGAACTCCCGGCGCTCTGGCACGAGCACCGGGGTGTCACCACGTTCGAGGTCAGTTCGGTCGTTTCGTTGGGCGAGGGCCAGAAAAAGAAACTCCAGGAGAAGCTTGAGCGCCTGGAAGGCCGTCCGGTCTTCCTCCGCTACTCGATCGCCCCCGGGCTCGTGGCCGGGTTTTCCTTGAAGAAAGGAAACCTTGTCTACGATGCTTCCATCAAAGGATATCTGGCGAAGATCAAAGAGAGAATCTCAGAAGGGTAGGACACGCTATGGACATCAAGGCCGATGAAATCACCAGGCTCATTCAACAGCAGATCGAAGGCTACGCGAGCGAGATCGATATCCGCGAAGTCGGGACGGTCACCTCGGTCGGAGACGGGATCGCCCGCATCCACGGCCTCGACCGGGTTATGTTCAATGAGCTGGTCGAGTTCCCGCGGGATCTTTTCGGCCTGGCCCTGAATCTCGAAGAGGAAAGCGTCGGCGTCGTCCTCCTGGGGGAGAGCCATCTGGTCAAGGAAGGAGACCTCGTCCGTCGAACCCACCGGATCATGCAGGTTCCCGGCGGCCCGGCTCTCATCGGTCGCGTCGTCAACCCGCTCGGACAACCCCTCGATGGCAAGGGACCGATCCAAGGCGAGGAGACCATGATCGTCGAACGTCTCGCCCCGGGAGTCGTCGATCGTCTTCCCGTCCGGGAACCCCTGCAGACGGGAATCAAGGCGATCGACGCCATGATCCCGATCGGCCGGGGCCAGCGCGAGCTCATCATCGGAGACCGTCAGACCGGGAAGACCGCGATCGCCATCGACACCATCATCAACCAGAAGGGCACGGGTGTCATCTGCATCTACGTGGCCATCGGTCAGAAGAATTCAACCGTCGCCTATATCATCAAAATCCTGGAGGATAACGGCGCCATGGATTACTCCATCGTCGTGGTCGCCTCGGCCAGCGACCCGTCGCCGCTTCAGTATCTGGCGCCCTACAGCGGCTGCGCCATGGGCGAATATTTCCGCGACCGGAAGGGCCATGCCCTGTTGATCTACGATGACCTGTCCAAGCACGCCGCCGCCTACCGGGAGATCTCCCTGCTGCTGCGGAGGCCGCCGGGACGAGAGGCCTACCCCGGGGACGTCTTCTACCTCCATTCCCGGCTCCTCGAGCGCGCGGCCAAGCTCAACGACGAGTTCGGCGGAGGCAGCCTGACCGCCCTGCCCATCATCGAGACCCAGGCGGGCGACGTCTCCGGATACATCCCGACCAATGTCATCTCCATTACCGACGGGCAGATCTACCTGGAACAGGAGCTGTTCAACGCCGGCGTCCGGCCGGCCATCAACGTCGGCATCTCGGTCTCGCGTGTCGGCGGGCACGCCCAGATCAAGGCCATGAAGCAGGTCGCGGGCAAGCTCCGCGGCGACCTTCAGCAGTACCGCGAGTTGCTGACCTTCGCCCAGTTCGGCACCGAGCTCGACCGCATCTCGCAGGCCCAGCTCGACCGCGGGATCAGGCTGAGCGAGGTTCTGAAGCAGGACCAGTACGCCCCCCTGGCCATTGAAAAGCAGGTTTTGATTATCTACGCCGGCAACCGCGGTTTCCTGGACGACCTCCCGGTGAACCGGATCCGGGAATACGAAGGCAAGCTTTACGCCCACATCGAAAAGGAGCATCCGGATATCCTCCGCACGATCGCCGAGAAGAAATCGATCGACGGCGCCCTGGACGAAGCCATCGCCGCGGCGATCCAGGAATTCAACGCCCAGTTCAAGGAAGGGTTGACGGAGGACGTCCGGGAAAAAGAAGCCAAAAAGAGCCCGGAAGACCGGGGAGAAAAAGAGGGGCAAGAAGATAAAGAGGGCGAGAAAGACCAAAAGGAGAGGGGACAAAAAGAAGGAAAGCCGGAAAAAGAAAAGAAGCCGGAAAAAGAAAAGAAGCCGGAAAAGAAGAAGAAGCCGGAAAAAGAGAAGAAGCCGGAAAAGAAGAAGAAGCCAAAAAAAGGAAAGAAATCGGATAAAGAAAAATAACCATGCCGTCCCTCATCGACCTGCGAAGCCGCATCAAGAGCGTCAGCAACACCCGCCAGATCACCCGGGCCATGAAGACCGTCTCGACGGCCAAGTTCAAAAAGGCCCAGCGGTCCGTCCTGGAGGGCCGGCCGAACTGGCACAACCTGCCCGGCCTTTTGGAAAGGGTCTCATCTTGGGCGGGCCGCCAGGTATCCCCCCTCCTCGAACAGAGGGAGGAAAGAAAGATCGACGCCCTGATCATCACTTCGGACAAGGGGCTCTGCGGGGCTTTCAACTCCAACCTGTTGGCCAGGGCCGGCGAGTTCCTGGAAACAAAGGCCCAGCAGGCAGAGGTCAGCCTCGCCCTGGTGGGGAAAAAAGCCGTCCATTTTTTCAGGAAATCGCGCTTTCCCGTCCTTTATGCCTACGCCGGCAAGCTGGATAAACTCTCGCTCGACGATCTCAAGGAAATCGCCCGTCACCTCATGCGCCGGTATGTCTTCGCCCAGACTGACGCGGTCTATATGGTCTATAACGAGTTCAAATCGATCCTGGCGCCGCGGATCACCGTCACCAGGATCCTCCCGGTCCCCGAACCGGAGGATGAAGAAACGACGGCACTTCTGACTCCCGATTGGGAGCCGGAGGCGGAACGGCTGCTCGGGTCTCTCCTGCCCCTCTATGTGGAAACACAGGTGGCCCACGGCTTCTTCGAGTCCCTGGCGGCCGAACAGGCGGCCCGAATGATGGCCATGGAAAACGCCACCAGGAACGCCGGGGAGCTGATCAACGATTTGACCCTCGTTATGAATAAGTTCCGGCAGTCCTCGATCACCAAGGAATTGCTGGAGATCATGACGGCCGTAGAAGCCCTGGCCAAATAGGAGAGAATCCCATGACCAAAGAGACCAAGAAAGAGCGGATCGGCCGGGTGGTCCAGGTCATCGGTCCCGTGGTGGACGTCGAGTTCAAGGACATGGAGCTGCCGGAAATCTACAATGCCCTCCGCATCACCAGCGAAGGGTTCGAGACGCCGATGCCCGTGGATATCATTGTCGAGGTGGAACAGCACATCGGCGAGGACAAGGTGCGTTGCATCGCCATGCACCCGACCGACGGCCTGGCCCGGGGCATGAAGGCCGTCGACCTCGAGGGCCCGATCGAAGTGCCCGTAGGGGAAGCGACGCTGGGCCGGGTGATGAACGTTATCGGCGAGCCCGTGGACCATCTGGGGCCAATCGAGTCCAAGAAAAAATATCCCATCCACCGCATGCCACCGCCGCTCGAGGACCAGAACACCAAGTTGGAAATGTTCGAGACCGGGATCAAGGTCATCGACCTCATCCAGCCGTTCCTGAAGGGGGGCAAGATCGGCTTGTTCGGCGGCGCCGGCGTGGGCAAGACGGTTATTATCATGGAACTCATCCACAATGTGGCCATGAAACACGGTGGCTACTCGGTCTTCGCGGGCGTGGGGGAGCGAACAAGAGAAGGCAACGACCTTTGGCTGGAAATGAAGGAGTCGGGGGTCATCTCCAAGACCGCCCTGATCTACGGCCAGATGACAGAGCCGCCCGGCGCCCGCCTGCGGGTGGGGCTGACCGCCCTGTCTGTGGCCGAGTACTTCCGCGACGAGATGAACCAGGACATCCTCCTGTTCATTGACAACATCTTCCGATTTACCCAGGCCGGCTCCGAGGTCTCGGCATTGCTCGGGCGGATGCCCTCAGCGGTCGGCTACCAGCCCAACCTGGCGACCGAGCTGGGCGAGCTCGAAGAGCGGATCACCTCGACCAATAAGGGTTCGATCACTTCGGTCCAGGCCATCTATGTCCCGGCCGACGACTTCACCGACCCGGCACCGGCAACGACATTCTCCCACCTCGATGCCTCGACCAACCTCTCCCGGGCGCTGACCGAGATGGGCATCTATCCGGCCGTCGACCCGCTGTCGTCTTTTTCCAGGATCCTGGACCCCCGGGTCATCGGGGAAGAACATTACGGGGTGGCCCGGCGGGTCAAGGAAGTCCTCCAGAGATACAAAGACCTCCAGGATATCATCGCTATCCTGGGGATCGAAGAGCTCTCCGACGAAGATAAATTGATCGTCGCCCGGGCGCGCAAGATCCAGCGCTTCCTCTCCCAGCCGTTCCATGTCGCCGAGGAGTTCACCGGCCGGCCCGGGACGTACGTTCCCGTCGAAGAAACCATCCGCGGCTTCAGAGAAATCGTCGAAGGAAAACATGACGACAAGCCGGAGCAGGCGTTCTACATGGCCGGAACGATCGACGAGGTGGCCGCGCGGGCCCAGGAGCTGCAGGCTTCATGAGCCAAGGCCTGCCCTCCTCGCTCCATCTCCGGGTCATCACCCCGCGCAGCCTGATCGTCGATACGGAAGTCCAAGAAGTGACCATTCCGAGCCTGGAAGGATACCTGGGGATCCTCCCCGGGCATCGGCCCCTTTACACGGCCCTGGGCTCCGGAGAGCTGACTTATCGGGCATCCGGCAGGCGGGAATCCCTCTCAGTCCGGGGCGGCTATGCCGAGGTCGGCCCGGAGAGGGTGACCGCTTTCACCGAGTTGAGCGAGGATGAGAAGGACCAGCCCTGAGCCCGCTGAGGATGAGACCCTCGACACGTTTTACCATGGGCGTATCCTGGTCCTTCAGAAGAAGCGGGGCTACCGGTTTTCCCTGGACGCCCCGCTCCTGGCCGATTTCATCCGCACCCGCCCCACCGACAGCCTGCTCGAGCTCGGCGCCGGGAACGGCATCATCTCTCTGCTGTTGAGCCGGAAACCTTTCCGGCGGATCGTCTGCCTGGAGATCCAGCCCGGCCTGGCCGACCTGGCCCGCCGCAACATCGTCCTCAACCATCTCGAGAGCAAGGTCTCAGTCCTGGAGCAGGACCTGAGGACATATCGCAGCGGGGAGAAGTACGATATCGTTTTTTCCAACCCGCCGTACATCAAAAAGAAGGGCGGCCGGCTCAGCCCTTCCGGGGAAAAGTCCATCGCCAAACATGAGATTAAATGCGACATTTTTGATATAATGCGCGTCGCCGGAGAGGCCCTGGAAAGGGACGGCCGCGCCTGCGTCATCTATCCGGCCAAGAGAAAAGCCGATTTCGACCGGGCGCTGGAGGAGACCGGATTGAAAATGAAATTCCTGCGCTACGTCCAGCCGCGGAGCGGGGAGACCGCGCGCTGGTTCCTGGCCGAATGCCGCTTCGCCGTTTCTTCCGAGGAGATCCGGCCGCCGCTGTGCGTTTACGATGAGAGAGGCGAATACACGCCCGAGATGAAAGCGATCTTTGCAGGAGAGAGCCTTGGCCCGCATTCTGAGTAACCTCAGGGAACTCTACAAATGCCGCGTTCTCATCCAGAACCTGGTTGTGCGCGAGCTCAAGGCCCGCTACCGGGGCACCGTCCTCGGCTTCCTCTGGTCCTTTTTCAACCCGCTGCTCCTGATGATCGTCTACACGGCCGTTTTCGGCCTGATCATCAACCCCCGTGACCCGTCCTTCGAAAAGAGCCCCTTCGTCTATGCGCTCTATCTCTTTTGCGGCATCCTGCCCTGGCACTGGTTCGCCACGTCCTCCCTGGAGTCGGCCAACGTCCTGATGATCAACGGCAACCTGATCAAAAAGATCCTCTTTCCGGCCGAGGTCCTCCCTGTGGTCACCGTGACCAGCAACATGATCCATTTCTTTTTCGGGCTGCCCATCCTCCTTCTGTTCATCCTGATCATGGGGAGGCCGCTCACCCCCTACGCCTTGCTCCTGCCCGTCGTCGTTTTCGTCCAGTACATTTTCACCCTCGGCTTCAGCCTGATGATCTCGTCCCTGACCGTTCATTTTCGGGACATCAAGGATATCCTGTCCAACTGGCTGACCTTCTGGTTTTTCGCAACACCGATCATCTACGCGATGACCTTCGACAGCATCCAAAAGTCGAGCCCTCTTCGGCTTATGCTCAACCTCAACCCCATGACCCACATCATCCAGGGCTATCAGTTTTGCCTGTACTACAACAGCCTCTTCCACTGGAAACGCCTCGGCATAACCTTCATCGTTTCCCTGATCTTCTTCGTTGTCGGCTACATGATCTTCGACCGGCTGCGTGATTCCTTCGCCGAGGAGGTCTGAATGCAGCCCATCGAAGTCGACCACGTCTCCCGGATCTACCAGAAATATTCCGCCCGGCATCGCTTCCAGACGTTCAAGAGCGCCCTGGTCAAGGGCGACCTCTTCCGGGCGCTCCGCCCGGACGAATTGGTGACCGCCCTCGACGACGTCACGATCTTCGTGGAAAAGGGCCAGACCTTCGGAGTCATCGGAGAGAACGGTTCGGGGAAAAGTACCCTGCTCAAGCTCATCGCCGGGATCGCCAAACCCACCCAGGGGGAGGTCCGCACCCAGGGCAAAATCTCGGCCCTGATCGAGCTCGGTGCCGGCTTCCACCCCGAGATCACCGGCCGGGAGAACGTCTTCATCAACGGCATTATGCTGGGGCTGACCAAAAAAGAGATCACCGCTAAATTCGATGATATCGTCGAGTTCGCCGAGCTCGAGGAATTCATCGATGCGCCTGTCAAGACCTATTCCTCAGGCATGTATATGAGACTGGGGTTCGCCATCGCCATCAACGTCAACCCGGACATCCTGCTTATCGATGAAGTCCTGGCCGTCGGCGACGCCGCCTTCGTCCCCCGCTGCCTCGACCGGATCGACGATTTCCGGCGCCGCAAGAAGACGATCCTTTTCGTCAGCCATGACCTGAGTACGGTGGGGAAGATCTGCGACCGGGTGGCCTGGCTCAAGAACGGCCGGGTCCGGATGATCGGCGAGTCCAAGCGGGTCGTCGACGCCTATCTCCAGGACGTCGCCGAGAAACAGGAGCGCAGCTTCGAGAGGCGGCAGCAGGAGCCCTTTGTCGAGTCGAGCGACCAGGACAGGCGCCAGAATCGTTGGGGGAAGAGAGAGATCGAGATCACCCGCGTTGTCCTGAAAAACGCTCGGGGTGAGGTGGGGCACGTCTTCTCGCCGGAGGACGGAATGCTCATCGAGATGGATGTCGTCGCCCACGAGACGGCGGATGACTTTGCCTTCGGCATCGGGATTTTCAATTCCCAGGGCATCTGCTGTTACGGAACAAACACATTCCTTGAGGAATATGAACCGGTCTCTATTCAGGGAGAGGGAAAGATCATCTTCCGGATCGACAAGCTGAGCCTCGTCAACGGCACCTATTATCTGGATGTCGCCGTCCACAAAAGGGACGGCTATCCCTACGACTATCACCGTAACCTTTATTCTTTCCTGGTTTCGTCCACCCATAAAGACGTGGGGGTCGGCCTGCTCCTCCACACCTGGAGCTTCACGTCCGGGATCGGGATCAAACCTCCTCAGGATTAGACCGCATGCGGAAGACAGACAGGAAAGTCTTCGGCCTCGAAGAGCTCGTCCGGATCCGCCGCCGGCTCAAGCGTCAGGGAAAGAAGGTTGTCTTCACCAACGGCTGCTTCGATCTCCTCCACGCCGGGCATATCCGGCTCTTCCGCGAAGCCGCGAAGATGGGCGACGTCCTCATCGTCGCTCTCAACAGCGACGCTTCGGTCCGACGGTTCAAAGGCTCGGCCCGGCCGATCTTCCCGCTGCGGGAACGGTTCGAGATCTTGAGCGCCATCGGAGATATTGACTTCCTGGTTTCGTTTCCGGAAGCGACCCCCAGGAGGATTGTTGCCGCGCTCCTGCCCGACGTCCTGGTCAAAGGCGGCGACTGGGGCCCCGACGAGATCGTCGGACGGGCCGAGGTCGAAGGGGCCGGCGGGCGGGTCGCCCGGGTGCGTTTCGTCGAGGGGCATTCTAGTTCCTCGATCATCCGCCGGATCATCCGCTCGCAGGCGCGATAAAAAAAGCCCGCCCTTTTCTCCGTTATCCGGGAAAAAGACGGGCTAATCAGGCCTAAAAAGCAGTTTTAGATCGTACTCAGGATCGAGGTTGGCAGCCGCTTTTGCAGTGGCTGACGCGAGGAACCATGTGGCGTTTCATCTCAGGCTCCTTTCTGTTAGAATCTTTAGTAATTTTATAATATAAGTAGGAATTAGTCAATGCCGGAGTCCGGTAGACAAGACTCCCATGCCCGCCGGAAGCCTGACGCGAAGGGCCCTCCCTAATGGCTCGAGAAGTTCGCAATCTCCATTCAAGATTTGGGTTGTTTGGATGGTCTTTTGGCCCGGTTGACTCCGCACAGGTGGGGGCTCGGTTCGAGAAGGAACGGCGGGCCCTGGCAGTAATGGACTATCCCGGCATTGCTCATGTCTTTGATGCCGGGGCAACTGAGACGGGGCGGCCGTTTTTCGTGATGGAGTATGTTCGCGGAATTCCGATCGACGATTACTGCGACCTACACAAGCTGTCGATGCGGGAGAGACTGGACCTCTTCATTGAGCCGGATTTCGTGTCTCTCCGCGGAAACGTAAGATTCGAGACCCTCGCTGCGGGTTCGAAGAAACGATTCGAAATCGAATGACCTCAATTGAACGGACGTTTAAACACCTGTCGCGTCCTAACGGTATTCCCCTGCCCACAGGGCTTCCAAAAATGACTTGAAAGGAAGGATGGCAATCCCTTCCACGGTCCGCGGGCGTGGCTCCAGAGAAACGCAGAGGTACCGCCTGAGCATCTTCTCCTCGGCCAGTGCGCGGAGCGATTTCAGGTCCTGCGGCGAAACGTTTTCCTTGGATTTGACTTCCACGGCCGTGTGGTCGCCCAGGATAAAATCAACCTCGAAGCCAGATTTTGAGCGCCAGTAGCCGAGTGTCTCTCCGGACAGATAATCCGTAAAACTCAAGAGCTCATGCATGAGATAGGTTTCAAACGCCTCGCCGAATTCAGGCGTTCCCGGCCGGAATGTTCTTCCTTGGAGCGATGCCGCGACGCCCACGTCGAAGAAATAATACTTAGAGGAAGAGAATGGCTTTCTTTTTTTCGTCTTCCGCCACGCGGGAAGCTCGTGCAGAACAAGCGTATCCTTCAAGATCTCAAAATACTCGTAAACCGTCGTCCTGGCCACTTGGGCATCATTGGCCAAGTTGGTAAAATTCACGATGGTCGCGTTGCACTGCGCGGCGACTTTCAGGAACCGGCTGAATGCCGGCACGTTGCGCGCCGCTCCTTCGGAGACGATCTCCTGCTGCAGATAGGCGCCCGCATAGGCCTGGAGATCGGCCTGGGGTTCATCGGAAAAGTATATTGACGGCAGGAGGCCACGGGACATCGCCCGGGCCAGATCGAACTGGTCTCCGAGCTCTTTCCAGGTCAACGGGTGAAGATTTTTTATCCGGGCTCGTCCGCCAAGCAGATTGATGCCGCCGCGCCGGAGTTTGCGGGCGCTCGAGCCCGTTAATAGGAATCGCACCCCCCGGCTTTCAATCAAACGATGCGCCTCATTCAAGAGAAGAGGCAGACGCTGGATCTCGTCAATCACCACGATTGAATCTCCAGGTCTCAGTTCCTCCGCGACCCGGCCTGGATGCTGGCTGAGAGCTAGAAAGACCGAGGTATCAAGGAGGTCATAAACCTTCGCCTCCTTGAGAGAATGCTGAACGAGCGAAGTTTTTCCGGTCTGCCGTGGGCCGAAAAGGAAATGAGACCGTTTTGCGAGGAGGCTGGGAAGATCGAGCAGACGCGGAATCCAAACCGATGAACCATCCCATAATGTCGCCATGGTCGTCATATATCATGCCAAATGACGATAATCATGTCAAGCACTATGATCTTTTGTGGGGAAGACGCCGAAGAAGTGGAAGTGCGTATCATTTAGAGCTGGCGGTGAGTATTTTTCATGATTTTCTTCTTGTCCGCTATAAACGTCAGCTCCAAGCGGCCGATGATCAGGTCGATGACGTCATGCTCTATGAGGTAAGCCATGATCTGCATCGTGCTGCCGCATTGAGGACAGGGCGGCTGGATTGACCCTCGCGTGGGGCTGTGGTATAAGCAGCCATAAAACAGGGGAATACTGGGAGAGGAGTCCGGCATGAAAAAAATCGGCATTTTTCTTCTGAGCAGTCTTGGGCTCATCAACCCCAGTATTTTTGGCGCTATGAGCAAACACATTGTCGATTACCGCATCCAGGTGAAGCTCCAACCGGAAACGAAGGGACTCGCCGGCCGGGAGACGGTCACCTGGTTGAATGACTCTTTAGTCCCCGTCTCAGAGCTCCAGTTTCATCTCTATCTCAACGCCTTCAAGAACAACCGGTCCACCTTCATGAAGGAGAGCGGGGGAGCCCACCGGGGCTTCAAAGTCGATGAAAACGACTGGGGATATATCACGGTGAAGAACGTCCGCATCAGAGATGGAGAAGACCTGACTTCCCGGATGGAATTCATCCAGCCGGACGACGGGAATCCCGATGACCAGACGGTAATGCGGATTCCGCTGGCTGCCCCGGTCGGCCCGCAGGAGAGGATCGCGCTCGAGATCGAATTCGAGGCCAAGCTTCCCCGGGTCTTCGCCCGGTCAGGCTTCGCTGACGATTTCTACATGGCCGGTCAGTGGTTCCCCAAGCTCGGCGTCAACCAGGACGGAGTTTGGAACTGCCACCAGTATCATGAAAGCAGCGAATTTTTCGCCGACTATGGGGTCTTCGAGGTCGAAATCACGGTCCCGAAAGGATACGTGGTGGGAGCCACCGGGCAACGGACCAGCGAGCGTGATAACGGGGACGGCACGGCGAGCTACACCCATTACCAGGAGGATGTCCACGATTTCGCCTGGACCGCCTGCCCAGATTTCGTCGAGTTCCGCGAGCGGTTTTACCTGGAGGATCTTCCGGTCGATACCGAGATCATCCTGCTCGTTCATCGCCAACACCTCAACCAGAAGCCCCGCTTCCTGGATTCCCTGAAAAAGGGGCTCGAGTTCTACAGCCGCAACTACGGCCCGTATCCCTACCAGACGGTTACTCTGGTCGACCCTCCCATCAAGGCCATGGGCGCCGGGGGGATGGAATATCCCACCCTCTTCACCACCATGGCCGTCTGGTTTATGCCCAAAGGACTGCGTATGCCGGAGATGGTGACCATTCATGAGTTTGGGCATGGCTACTGGTACGGGATCGTCGGGTCGAACGAGTTCGAGGAGGCCTGGCTGGACGAAGGGATCAACTCTTACTCCGAGATGAAGGCCATGGACCGGTATTACGGCCATGATCGCTCGATGGTCGACCTGGGGCCGTTGAAAATCAGCGACGGGGATTACCATCGACTTCAGTTCATCCCGATTTTCGCCTGGGACCCGATCGTCAAGAACAGCTGGGAATTCGTCAGCGGGGGGAGCTACGGCTCGAACGTCTATTCCAAAGCCGCGCTCACTCTCAAAACCCTGGAGAATCACCTGGGTGAAGAGGTCATGGCCCGGATCATGCGGACCTATTATGAGAGATGGAAATTCCGGCACCCCACGACCGGGGATTTCATCGCCGTGGCCGAGGAGGTCAGCGGCCGGGACCTGGGCTGGTTCTTCGATCAGTTCCTCAAGACGGCGGGTTCGCTCGATTACGCGGTGTCGGGCATACGCTCCCGCGAAGAAGAAGAGCCGGCGGGATTCTACGGGGAAGAATTCCTTGCGCCCAAGCCCGATAAGAGCGGCCGGGACAAAGATCAGGATAAGGTCTACCGGAACGAAGTGGTGGTCCAGCGAAAAGGGGAGCTCTTTTTTCCGCAGGAGATTTTGGTGACCTTCGAGGACGGCGAAGAAATCCGGGAGATCTGGGACGGCCGGGACAGATGGAGGAGGTTTATCTACCGGCGCCCCGTCAAGCTCAAATCGGCCCGCCTGGATCCCGAAAACAAGATCCTCCTCGACGTCAACTTTTTCAACAATTCCAAGGTGCTGAAACCGGACCGTGCCTCCCCGCTGAAATACGCCCTGGGATTGGCGCTCAAGTTCCAAGAATTTCTCACCTGGCTTTCCTTTTGACGGAGGAAAAACCATGAAGATCCTGAAAAGCTATAGCCTGGGGATAAGACAAGCATCTTCGCAGGGGAAAATGGTCCTGGTTCTGTGGGTGTTCAGCCTGCTGTTCGCAGCCGTCGTGTATTTTGTGGGCGCCGGATACTTTGCCGGGGCTCTGGGCCAGAGCGAGCTTGCGGGAAACCTCCTCAAGCAATTCGACACCGGGCTTTTTCTGGAAATGTTGGTGCATAATCAAGCGCCCCTGGGGATGATCTTCAAAGTCATCGTTGTGCTGGCCTTCCTGTATTATTGGGTATCGATTTTCCTCACTGGAGGCATCCTCCACGTTCTGCTGTCTCCTAACGAATCCATGGGAAATGAGCCGCGGCGGCGACGGTTCGCGTCGGCATTTTTCCAGGGAGCCGGAAGATATTTCGGCCGTTTCTTCCGGCTGGAGGTCTATTCGCTCATCCTTTGGGTGGGATTCTTCTTCTTCCAGCTGGTTTTTAACCTTGCGGCTAAGCCTTTCACCTCGGATGGAACGAACGAAAAGATGCTGTATTATGTGTTCTGGGTCCGGGTGGGCCTCAGCCTGGCCCTTATCTTTCTTATCCGTATGATCCTGGACTACGCCCGGATCATCATCGTGCGGGCGGATACCGGCCGGGTGCTGCGCTCCCTGTGGGACTCTGTGCGGTTTGTCTTCAAGAGGTTGTTCAGGACCCTGGCCTTGTATTATATCCTACTCATCACGGGCGCACTCATATTCTTGGTCTATTGGGGGATCCACTCCCGGGTCTCCACCGGCTCCCTGGCTAAGATCTGGCTGGCCTTTTTCATCGGCCAGGTTTTCGTTATGAGCCGAGGCTGGCTCAAGATCGGCTTTCAGGCCGCCCAGATCACCTTCTACGACCGCGCTTGATCATCAGGGGCGCCGGGCGGCGTGGGCCTCGACCCACTTCCCGGCGATCCAGGCCCAGAGCTTCCGGTGGAATTCGAGGCTCGGGGGGCGGGCCTCCAGGTAGGCATTCAGATTGACCGGTTCCTTGTCCTCGGGGGTGAAGCGGACACGGACAGTCGGGTTATAAATGACTGAGGCCTCGGGGTGGAATTGCACACCGAGCACACAGGGAAACCGCCGGTGAGCGATGGCCTCGGCCACTTTGCCGTCGGTCGAAGTGGCGATGACCTCGAAGCCTTTGCCCAGTTTTTCGGCTTGCTGGTGATGCGCTGAGAAGACCAGGGGTGCCGCCTCAGGATCGAACCCGATCTCCCGGCAGAAATTTCCGCCCGCCGGGACAAACCGGATCGGATGGAAAAAGAACCCGCTGAATCTTTCCCAGGGGAAAAGGCGGGAGAACGGATTGGTGTGCCAGCCGTCCGGCCCCAGGGCGATGACATCCTCGAACGTGCCCAGGCCGTAGACCTCTGACCAGATATCCTGGCTGAGCGTTCCCCCCGTCCCTACGTTCAGGGTCTGGCCTCCCAGGCAGAAGCCGACGACGGGAAAATCGGGCCGCTGGTCGAGAAGGGGAGTGAAGGATTCGTCTTGAAACCCGCCCAGGAGATGAAAGACGAACGACAGCTCCAGGTAGTGGCGATAGGGATCTTCGACTCGAGTCAGGAGGCTCGTTTTCTCTCCATAAAGGCCCGGCAGGATATCCGGGCCGCCGAAAAAGACGACCCCGTCCGCGGCCTCGAACAGCTTTCCGAATTCCGCCGTACACTCGTTTTTTCCAAAGAGAACCTCGGGGGAGAGAGGGGCGGAGACCGGATGAAAAGAGAACCAGTCGAGATGATTGACTCGGACGTAATCCTGAGCGCGTTTGTAGTCGGTCCGTTCCCTTTCATGATAGACGCCCAGGACGGTGAGGTTGGGGATGTTGATCAGGCCTTTTTCCCGGAGTGTCACCCAATCCCGGATCGTCCCGGCCGAAGGGTAAAGGGAAATCACCGTGATCTTTTCATCCTGAGGAGGCTGTTTTTCCGCAGGAAAGAGGCCGACCGCCAGGAGGATGCACAGGAGAGACGCGAGTGCGAGCCGATGGAAAATCTTCATGAATCTCGTTTCCTTTTCCTACTCAGACAAGGCTCATCAGTGCCCGGGAGACCGCGGCTTCGACGAGCGCCGTCTTATAGCCGTTCTCCTGAAGAGGCCGGGCTTCCTGGAGGTCGGCCCGCAGAGCCTCCTTGATCAAGGCCTCGGTGAGCTTTCTATCTTTGAGCGAGGTCTCCGTTTTGGCCAGTCTCCAGGGGATGGGTGCGGCACCCCCCAGGATGATCCTCGGATCGCTCAGACCTTCGCCCGAAACAGTCCCTCTGACCGCGGCGGAAACCAGGGCGAAATCCCAAGTCTCCCTCTCCTTGAGCTTGATATAGGCGCTCTTTTCATTCTTTTTCGCCGGAGGAATTCTGACTTCGCGGACGAGCTCGTCCGCAGTCAGGACATTCTCCCGGCGGACGTTCTTCGAAGGGAGGGCATAGAAATTAGCCAGCGCCAGGCTTCTCTCTCCCCGCGGCGAGCTGATCGCGACCAGAGCATCCAGGGCGACGAGCATCGGCGCCAGGTCCGACGGGTAAACGATGTGGCAGATCCCGCCGCCGAAGATGGCATGGTATTTATTCTTGCCTTTAGCGGCGAAGCACTGGCTGCCACCTTTTTTCCGGCAGACCATTTGGGCATCCCGGTAGTACCAGCAGCGCGGTCTCTGGCAGAGGTTGCCGCCGACGGTCCCGACGTTGCGGAGCTGGGGTGTAGCGAGCAAGGAGGCGGCCGCGCTCAGGCCCGGATAATCCTGCCGGATCATGGCATCGGCCGCAAGATCTGCGATTGTCGTCAGGGCGCCGATGCGGACTCCATCCTTGTCCTTCTGGATTGAGGAAAAGCCCGGGATGGTCTTGAGGTCGATGACCAGGTCCGGTTCGACGACTCCCTCCTTGATCTCGGTGAAAATGTCTGTTCCCCCGGCCATTGGATAGGCTTTTCCTTCCCCTCGGGCCAACAAGGCAACGGCCTGTTCTATGGTCTGGGGTTCGGCCCAGCGGAAATTTTTCATGAGCCTGCCTCCTTCGCCCGGAGAGCCGCCAACACTTTGTCCGGAGTCATCGGGATCTCCCGGAGATGAACGCCGACGGCGTTGAAGACGGCGTTGGCCACGGCGGCCGAGCTCGGGATGCGGGGCGGCTCGCCCAGCCCCTTGTTGCCCAGGTTGTTGATCCTGGGGTCCACCAAGTCTACGAAGACGGGGATGATCTCCGGCATATCCAGCGCCGTAGCGATCTTGTAGTTCTGCAGGTTGGGGTTGACCATCATCCCGGTGCCCTCGTCGATGACCCGCTCCTCGAACAGGGCCGTGCTGATGCCCTGGGTGACGCCTCCGACCACCTGGCTCTCGGCGGTCAACCTGTTGAGCACCCGTCCGACTTCATGGACGGCTACATGTTTGATGACCTTGATCCTTCCCGTATCGAGGTCGACTTCGACCTCTGCGAAATGGGCGCCGAAAGTGTTGTAGGCGAAGCCCGCCGGCAGGTCGCCGCGTTCGCCGTGGAACACGGTTTCCCGGCGCAGCTGCCCGACGAGGTCTTTGAAAGCGATCGCGTTCCCGGGATTGTTCTTATCATAGAGCTTCTTCTCGGCGAGGACGATGTCGGCGGCGGGCACGTTCAGTTTCTTGGAAGCCATCTCTTTCAGGCGATCGGCCGCCTTGAGGGCGGCGTCCCGGACGGCCGGTGCCACCGACGGGGCCGTCAGGCTTCCCCCCGAGATCGGGGCCCAGGGGTAGAGCGTATCGCCGATCTTGACGGTGATGTCCTGGGGCTCGAGACCGAGCGTTTCGGCGGCCACGGTGGCCATGTAGGTCCGGGTCCCGCAGCCGATGTCCTGGGTTCCGCTGATGGCCTCCACGCTCCCATCGCGGTGGAGCTTGATATCGGCCAGGGTCCCGGGAACTCCCGCCCCCCACCAGATCTGGCTGGCCATGCCGAGGCCGCGCCTTTTTCCACCCTGGCCATCGCCCGGCTTCTTATTCCTCCTGCCCCAGCCGATCTTATCGGCGCCCAGATCGTAGCACTTATCGAGTCCCTTGGAGGAATAGACGATGCCTGTCCCTCCCTCGTTCAAGGCGGTGTAGTTTTTCTTCCTGAGCTCCAGAGGGTCGATGCCCAGCTCAGCGGCCAGCTCTTCCAGGAATCCTTCGAGGGCGAAAGTCCCCTGGACGTGGCCGGGCGCTCGGGTCGCCCGCGAGCCTCCCGTATTCGTGAAGACCGTGAACTCCTCGACCTTGACGTTGGGGCATTTGTAGATATCGATCAGGGGTTCGGAACTTTCATCGCCGCGCGCCACTCCGCCGCAGGTATGATTTTTCAGATAGAGAGCGGTCAGCGTTCCGTCCTTCCTGACTCCGCCCTTGATGGTGATAAGGGTGGACGGCCGGTTGCCCACGCAGAGCGAGTTGTCCTTGCGAGAGAGGACGACCTTGACCGGGCGGCCCGTCTCCTTGGCCAGTCGGGCGGCGACGACCGTGTGGTCGTTGACGCCCAGCTTGCTGCCGAATCCTCCGCCCATGTACATCTTGATCACCCTAACCTTGGTAGCGGGAATACCCAGGACTCTGGCCAATCCATCGCGAACGTTGAAGATGGCCTGGGTCGAATCCCAGACCGTCAGTTCGTCTCCGGCCCATTTGGCAACACTTCCGTGGGTCTCTACGGGATGATGGATCTCGACGGCCGTCCTGTAGGTCCGCTCGAAGGTCACCTCGGCTTCGGCAAAACCCTGGTCGATGTTCCCGCGCGTATATTCGTTGATCTTCTCCACGTTGGCCGAGTCGTGGACCTGGGGAGCGCCTTCGGCCATAGCCTTCTCGGGAGTGACGACATGGGGGAGGGTCTTATACTCGACGGAAATGTGCCCGAGGGCCTCCTCGGCCGTTTTCTCGTCGATGGCCGCCACGGCGGCGACCTGCTCGCCTTCGTATTTCACCCGGCCGTCCTTGAGTTTGAGAACGGCCTTGACGCCGGGCAGGCTCTGAGCCCGGCTGAGGTCCAGGCTGACGATCTCCGCCGCCGCATAGGGACAGCGAAGGATCTTGCCGATAAGCATATCTTCGAACTGGATATCGTGGGTGTACTTGGCCCGCCCTGTGACGACGAGCCGTCCGTCGACCCGCGGCGTAGGCTGGCCGATCAGCTTGAAATCCTGCTGTGCCGGCGGTGGGGTTTCCTTCCCCTGGGGTTCTTTTCCTTTGGCCACTTCGAGATAGGCCAGGTCGATGTCTTCCGGGTAATCGGGTTTTCTCATCTCAGGCCTTCCTCAGCTTCTGCGAAGCCGCGGCCACGGCCTCGGAGATCTTGACGTAGTTCCCGCAGCGGCAGAGGTTCCCGCTGAGCGATGCCTTGATGTCTTCCGACGACGGGGAGGGATTCTGGTTCAACAGGGCGACCGTGGACATGATGAACCCGGGCGTGCAATAACCACATTGGTATCCGTCCTTCTCGATGAACGCCTGCTGGACGGGATGAAGAATTTCGTCCTCGGCCAGACCTTCGATGGTGGTGATCTTTTTACCGGCGGCGCGGATGGCGGGGTAGAGGCAGGCATACACGGCCCGACCGTCCAGAAGAACCGTGCAGCCGCCGCATTCCCCCCGGTCGCAGGTCTTCTTGGTGCCGGTGAGCTTCAGCTTGTCGCGCAATACTCCGAGGAGTGTTTCCCGGGGTTCCACGTCCACCGAAACGGACTTCCCGTTGACGGTGAAAGCCACGGTCTTGGTGAAATAGGCCGGAGGAAGATCTATCCCCGTCTGTCCGGCCGCGGCGGCCCGACCCTTGATCCGGGTGGCCAGGGCGGCGCCTGCCGCCCCGCCCCCCAGGCCTTTCAGAAAAGCCCGCCGGGTGACGGACCGCTTCTTTTTTTTGGCTGTGTTTTCCATCGCTGCTCTCCTCTTTCCGGCGTCCCAGGCCCGCTTATCCGAATAACCGGATGGCGGCGATGATGAGCAGGCAGATAGCCAGCACGCCAGGCGAAACCAGATAGCGGAAAGCCCTCCCCCGAACGAACGTTTCGTGCTGTGCTTCGGTTACGGAGAGCCGTTCGCCCAGCCAGAACCCGATCGGCACCGTGACCAGCGAAAGGCCGACGGCGAAAGGAAGGTAATAGAGAGAAAGCGGATAACCCGTTCCGGGATAAACACAGGCCGGGATTCCGGAGGCGAACCTCACCAGCGGGAACAGGTTGGCGGCGAAGAGAGCGGCTCCAGCTCCCAGGGCGGCCTGTCCGTGCTTTTTCTGGGCCAGCGACTCTTTGACGATGGTGATGACGACCAGGAAGGCCAGCGCCTCCATCCAGAAGGCGAAGATGGGGTTGGCCACAGCGCCGTGGCGCAGGGGAAGGGAGAGCAGGAGGGCATCGAACAGCTTGATCAGCGTCACCAGCGCGACCATCAGGATGATTCCCGTGACGCGACGGACCAAGACCCAGGCTGCCGCGATAAACAGGAGGGCCACCGCCGTCATGATCGAGCCGGAGGCGAGCGCCGCGCACCTCTGCAGGCCGAGCCCCAAGGCGGCCTCGGAGAACCCCCAGACCGCGCCCAGGATGACGATGCTGGCGAACTGAGGCGAAGTGATCTTTTGGGACATTCTTACCTCCTCCATGGAGTGACCTCATTATAATAAGGCCGTTTTGGTTTGACAACTTTTCTTTTCTGGGGATCAGGATTCAGAGATGTCGTCGCTCCGACCTTTTCCCGAAACGTCGATCTTTTTCAAATCCCTCCTGATCCATATTAGCATCTTCAAATAAAAGCAAATCCTGTATAATAGGATTGTGTTTCCGTAATGCCGAGTTCAAGCTTGATAATTAAGGTTCAGTTTTACTCCGGCTACAAAGGCCAGGAAACGCCGCGGGCGATTGTGGTCGGGGAGCGGGAGTATCCGGTCGAGAAAGTCTTGTGGCGAAGAAGAGTCCAGGACAAAGACTCGGGCGAGTGCTATGAACTTTTCCGCTGCCGGGTGGCCGGGAAAGACATCACCCTGAAGATCAGTCCTTCCGGGGAATGTCGGATCCTGGGTCCCGGGCTTGATCCTCTCCCGCCGCCAAAATAATCTTCTCCTAGAACTTTTTCCGCATTTTTTTCTCCTATCAGTATGAGGTGCAGATGGATAGGTCCGGAAGGCAGGGTGAAAAGAGAAAGGATGGATACGCCCATGACAAGAGAAAAAATCGCCGCCGGCCTGACCCTGGTTTTTCTGTTTTTCGGGATTGGCTCCGCCCTCGGCTCCAATCCGGAGCGCCTTATCATCCCAAAGCTTTCCCAAGCTCCGAAGATCGACGGTGTCCTGGATAACCCCGTTTGGGAAGAGGAAGCCCTCAAGATCGAAGATTTCGTGCAGCTCTCGCCGAAGGAAAAAGGCGTTCCCTCGGAAAAGACGGTCGCCTACCTGGGTTATGACGAAAAGAACCTCTACCTGGCCTTCTGCTGTTTTGATTCCGAGGTCGGGAAGCTCCGGGCCAGCGTCACCAACCGGGACAACTGCCTCGATGACGACTGGATCATCATCTTTCTGGATACCTTCAACGAGAAGAGGCGGGCCTTTTCGTTCTTTGTCAACCCCATCGGAATCCAGATAGACGCCATCCGCATGGAAGAGGGCGGCAACGACAACATGGACACCAGCTGGGACACCGTTTTCGAGTCCGGCGGAAAGATCGATGAGCAGGGCTACACGGTGGAGATGGCCATCCCTTTTAAGAGCCTTCGCTTTCCTGATGACGAGGAGAAGGTCTGGAACATCGTCCTCGGGCGCAACATCCCCCGCAAGGGCGAGGTCATCATCTGGCCGGAGATGTCGCGCAGTATCCCCGGGCTGCTGACCCAGGGAGGGCAATTCTCGATCATGGGGAAGGTCGAGCGGGGAAAGAACCTCGAGGTCATGCCCATCGCCACCTCCCTGAAGCGCGAGGGCCAAGGGATCGACTTCCAGCCCGGGGTCAACGTAAAATACGGGATTAGCTCCGACCACACGCTGGATTTCACCCTCAATCCCGACTTCAGCCATATCGAGGCGGACGCTCCTCAGATCGACGTCAACCTGAGGTACGCCCTGCGCTACCAGGAGAAACGGCCGTTCTTCCTGGAGGGGATGGAGATCTTCCAGTTTCCGGATATCGAAATGGTCTACACCCGCCGTATCGTCGACCCCGCCGGCGGGGTCAAGGCCACCGGGAAGTTCGGCCGGCTGACCTACGGCGTCCTTTCCTCCTATGATACCAGCCCGACCGAAAGCCTGTGGGATGTCCATGGAGGAATTCAGAACACGGACCAGAAGGCCCTGTTCAACATCGTCCGGTTCAAGGCCGATGTTTTCAAAGAATCCTACTTGGGTTTCTGCCTGACCGATAAAGAGATCGACGGCTCCTACAACCGCGTCGCCGGGTTCGACGGCCAGCTCAAGTTCAACAACAAGTATTTTTTCAGCTTCCAGGCCATCGGTTCCAAGACCCGGTACGAGGGCGAGGAAACCAGCCTGTCTCCCGCCCTGTACGCCGATTTCTATTATTTCACCAAACACTGGGGGGCGGGAGTCTTCTGGGAATCCATCCATCCCGACTTCGAGGCTTCTTCCGGCTTCGTCAACCGCACCGATTACAAGGTCTATGGAGCCCACACCAGCTTCACCCTCTATCCCGATAAGAAATTCCTGAATCAGGTCAACTTCGGCCTGCGGATCGGGCGGCGGGACGACTATTTCGGGAGCGACGCCCAGGACAAGTGGGTGCGGACCAACCTCAATCTCCGTTTCACCGAGTTCAACCGGGCCTTCATCGAGTTCGAGAACGCCATGGAGAGGTATGAGGGCATCGATTTCAAGAAAAATTCTCTCTCTATCGAGGCCGAGAACAACATCATCGGCTGGATGCCCTTCGGCCTCTTTTTCAAGATCGGCGATGAGATCAACTACGATCCCGACGATCCCTTCCTCGGCTGGGGCATCAGTTCCGGCTTGTTCCTCAATTTCAAGCCGAGCAAGCGTCTCCAGCTGGGCTTCGATTACAGCAAGAGCACTTTTTGGGAACAAAGGGGAGGGAGGAGGCTTTGGGATTACAACGTCATCCGCCAGCGGACCACATACCAGATCTCCAAGATTCTCTCTCTGCGGGCGATCCTCGATTACAACCTTTTCTACGATGAGGTTTTCGGGAGCTTCCTGGTCAGCTATGTCCTTCGGCCGGGGACCGTTTTCTTTATCGGCGTCGACACCAACTACTTCCAGAACGATTTCCGCCGCTTCGAGCGCGCCAACTACAATGTTTTTGTGAAGTTCTCCTACTGGTGGAGGACCTAAGGAAGGCTCGGGCCAAATAGGGTATAATAGTCCTCTGACCGATGAGCCTGGATTTTCTCGAAAAAAACGAACTTTTCCGCAGACTGCTGGATGATCTCCGCCGGAACGAAAAAGGGATCAGGATCTCCGGCCCGATTGGCCCGGCCGTCCCCTATTTCCTGACCGTCCTCAGCCGGGGAATCGGGAAAAACATCGTCCTGGTCCAGCCGCGGGCGCGGTCGCTCTCCCGGTTGGAGGAGGGCTGCCGCTTCTACTTCTCCCAGTTTTCGCTCTCGACCGGCCTCGAGACTCTCCCCGAGTTGACGGAGAGCCCCTACGAGGGCATCTCGCCGTCCCTGGAGGCCGTGTCATCGAGGATGAAATTCTTCTTCAGTCTCGGCCAACGCTCTCCGTTTCTAGCCCTGACCAACCTGTTCGGCCTGCTCAAGCCGGTTCCGGGTCCCGAGGACCTGAAGGCCCTTTTCCTAGAAATCGAGGTCGGCCAGGAACGTCATCGTGACCGTCTGCTCCAGACGCTCCGGGATTTCGGTTACGCCAAAGAGGAGCTCATCGCTTCGGCGGGCGAATATGCCTGGCGGGGTGGGATCGTCGATGTCTTTTCCCCTTGGGGAAGGGACCCATTTCGCCTGGAATTCAGCGGCGATGAGGTCGTCTCCATCCGGGAGTTCGACCCCTCGACCCAGCGCTCGCTGGCCCGGGTATCCCGCGTCCTCGTCCCTTCCCTGCGGGAATTTCCCGGATCGCCGGATTTCCTGGAAGGGTGGACCGAGACGACCGCGGCCGGAGCCTTCCTATCCGGCCGGGACGGCCGGAAGAAAAAGGACTCCCTCCTCAGGGGGGATGTCCCGCCGGACTTTGCCTACCTGGCCCTTCTCGAAAAGAGCCGTTTCGTTCCTTTCACCGATCACCTTAAGGATGCCGTTTTCATCATCGCCGACCCGGATGAGGTGGAAAAAGAATGGGACGAAACCCGTGAGACTTTGGATACCCAGTACCGGGAATTGTGCCGGGGCAACGGATTCAGCCTCCCTCCCGAGGACATCTACCCTCCCGCGCTCTGGGAGGATCTCCGCCGGAAGGCCGCTTTCCTGGGAGAGCTTCTTCCTCAGGAAGGGAAAAATACTTACTATTTTCCTTTCCAGTCCGTGCCCCGATTCGACAACAAGATCCCCTTTTTTATCAAGTATATGAAACGGCTGCAACGGACGAGAGAGCGCTCTGCCATTTTTCTTTCCAACCCGATGGTCCGGCAAAAGGTCGCCGCCCTCCTTTCCCAGAACAAGGTCAAGGCCCGGGAGGAGATCAGCCCCTTTGCAGCGCCTCAGGCAGCCGAGATCCTGCTGCTCCTCGGCGATCTGGAGCGGGGCTGGAGCTACCCGCCAGAGAGGATCACCACCTTTTCGGAGCGCGACGTCTTCACCGAGGAAAAGGTCCTGGTCAGCCGGCCGGCCCGGCGGGCCTTCGTTTCGCACTTCCAGGACCTGCGCGAGAGCGACCACGTCGTCCATGCGGATTACGGCGTCGGCATCTTCCGCGGTCTCATCCGGCTCGAGGTGGACGGCCAGGACCGCGAGTTCATCGAGATCTCCTACCAGGACGAGGACAGGCTGTATGTTCCGGTCGAGGACCTCAACCTGGTGCAGAAATATTCCCAAATGGGGACGACTTTGCCTCCCCTCGACAAGCTGGGCACAGGGACCTGGCAGAAAACGAAAGAGCGGACCAAAAAGGCCATCGAGAAGATGGCCAGGGAACTCCTCGAGCTCTACGCCAAAAGGAAGGCCGTCGAGGGGTTCAGCTTCAGCCCGTCGGGGGCCTGGGAATCGGAATTCGAGAAGACCTTCGAGTACGATGAGACCGAAGACCAATGGCGGACGATTAAAGAGGTTATCCGGGACATGGAATCCAATTCTCCGATGGACCGCCTCGTCTGCGGAGACGTCGGTTACGGCAAGACCGAGGTGGCCATGCGGGCCGCCTTCAAAGCGGTCATGGACGGCAAGCAGGTGGCCGCGCTCTGCCCGACAACCGTCCTGGCCAGCCAGCACCTCCACACCTTCAGGAACCGCCTGGTCCTCTTCCCGGTGAGCATCGAGGCGCTCAGCCGGCTGCAGACACGGACCCAGCAGACGAGAATCGTCGAGGACACGAAAAAAGGGCGGGTGGACATCCTCATCGGAACGCACCGGCTCCTTTCCACGGACGTCGAGTTCCGGGATCTCGGATTGTTGATCGTTGATGAGGAACAGCGCTTCGGAGTGAGACACAAGGAAAAGATCAAAAAGATGAAGGCCAATATCGATGTATTGACCCTCACCGCAACTCCCATCCCGCGGACCCTGAACCTGTCGCTCTCCGGACTCCGGGACATCAGCCTGATCGAAACCCCCCCAAAGGACAGACTGGCCATCCATACGGTGGTGGCCCCTTTCCAGGGCCATCTTGTCGCCGTGGCCATCCGGCAGGAGCTGAACCGGCAGGGCCAGGTGTATTACGTTCATAACAGGATCGAAGACATCGAGGAGGTCGCGGGCATGGTGATGAAGCTAGTCCCCCAAGCCAGGGTCACATCCATCCATGGGAGAATGCCCCCTGCGACGGTCGAGAAGCGAATGCTCGAGTTTGTCAGCGGCCGGAGCAATGTCCTGATCTCAACAACGATCATCGAGAACGGCATCGACATTCCTCTGGTCAACACGCTGATCGTCGACCGAGCCGACCTTTTCGGCCTCTCCCAGCTCTACCAGCTGCGCGGACGGGTGGGCCGCTCTTCCCGCCAGGCTTATGCCTATTTCCTCGTTCCCCCGTTCACCGAGCTGACTCCGCTGGCCAGGGAGCGCCTCAAAGCGCTCAAGGAGTTCAGCGACCTGGGGTCCGGCTTCCGGCTGGCGGCCAAGGACCTGGAGATCAGGGGAGCAGGAAATCTCCTCGGGTCCCAGCAGCACGGGACCATGGAGGCCGTCGGGTTCGACTATTTCATGGAGCTCCTGGACCAGACGATCAAGGAGCTCAAAGGGGAAAAGGTGGAAGACCTCAAGAGCGAGATCAACCTGCGGGTGGACATCCGGATACCCGAGGACTACCTCCCTCAGATCAACCTGCGGCTGAACCTCTATAAGCGCGTCTCCTCGGTCGAGAGTCCGGAGGAGGTCGGGAAGATCCGGGGCGAAGTCCAGGACCGCTTCGGCCCTCTTCCGGGGAGCGTCGAGAACCTGCTGCGCTACGGGGCCATCAAACATCTGGCCCAGAAGATCAAGATCAGAGCCATCGACCGGGTCGGGTCGAGGCTCATCCTCAAGTTTCACCCCTCCACTCTGGCCGACTTGAGCGGACTTACCCGGGTGCTGAAAAAGTACCGCGGGTCACTGACTCCCCAGGGCGTCTTGGCCTTGCCCCTGGCCGGGCAAAAAGACGTGGCCGTCCTTGATGAAACCGCCTCGGTCTTGAAGGAGTTATACGGATATAATAGAATAAATTGACATCCATATAGATAATGACGATGAACAGACGGAACTCCAGACCGGTCGGACATGCCCTGGCGGCGGCCGTTATTACTGTCGCCTTCCTCGCCTCGTCCTGTGGTTCCAAGAAGCAGGCCGGCGGGACGGAGGCGTCCGACCGGGGGACATCCGCGGACGAAAGCCGCGTCGTCCTCCAGGTGGGCCCGGACTCCTACTCGCTCGGAGATTTCTCCCGGTATGTCCGGGAGTCAGTCGGGGGCGGCGAGACCGAGCTGAATGTCATCAGCCTGAGCAACCTTTTCGACCAGTTCATCGAGGAGAAGCTCATCCTGCGGGCGGCCGCCGACAAGGGGATCACCATCTCGCCCGGAGACAAACAAGCGTATTTGGAGGAGACGGAAGAAGGAGTTTGGACGGAAGAGGAAAAAGCCGCGCTCCTGGCCGCGGATTCAGGCCCGCTGGTCGACGGGCTGAAAGTTGAAAAATACATCCGGGAGATCACCCGGGACATCACTGTCGGGGACGATGAGGTCCGGAGGTATTACGACAACAGCCCGGGCGAATTTTCCCTCCCCGAACGAGTCCAGGTCAGCCAGGTTCTCCTCCCCACAGAGTCGCGGGCGATAGAGGTTTGGGAGCGGGCCAGGTTCTCCGATGAGGACGGCTTCAGGGCCCTGGCTCGGTCGGAATCCATCGGTCCGGAGGCATCTGAAGGCGGGGAGATGGGTATTTTCCAAAAAGGGCAGCTCCCGGCAGACATAGAGGGAGCTGTGTTTGCCATGCGTGAGGGCGAAGTCAGCCCGATTGTCGAATCCTCGTATGGTTTCCATATCTTCCGGCTGGATAAAAGGTTCGAGCCGGAACAGATCTCTTTTGAGGATGCGGCACCCGCCATCAGGCGGAAGATCCTCGACCGTAAGGCCGAAGCCCTCAGAAGGCGACATCTCCTCGAACTGAAGGAAAGCCTGGAGTGGAGAATTTTCCCCGAGAATCTGTCTTTTCCCTACCAGAGGATGGAGCGATGAAGAACCGTCAAGTATCCATAGCCCTATTGTCCGCCCTGTTCGGGCTCGCCGTCGCGGCCGCCGGCCAGGTCGTGGAGGAGATCGTAGCCATCGTAAATGATGACATCATCACCCTCTCTCAGTACCGGCAGTATCACGACCAGACCTACCAGATGTTGCGGGCACAGTTGCAAGGGGAAGAGTTCGAAAAGCAGTACAACCTAGCCAAAGAACAAATGCTGGATACCATGATCACCGACCTTCTGCTCCTCCAACAGGCCAAGAAAAAACAGCTCAGCGCCGCTGAGGAGGTCAAGAACTACGTCGATAGGCTCAAACGGGAGAACAACATCGAGACGGACGCCCAGTTTCGGCAGGCCCTCCTCCAACAGGGCGTAAACTATGAACAGTTCCTCAAGCAGATCGAGGAAGGCATCCTGAGGCAGATCCTGGTCTCCGTCGATGTGGACCGGACGATCGTCGTCGACGAAGCCGAAGGCGTCACCTACTACAAACAGAATCCCCAGGAGTTTACCGAAACGGAGGAGTACAGGCTACGGGCCATCTACCTCTCTTCCGAGGCCCGGACCCCGGAGGAGCTCGAAGCAAAAAAAGCGGAGATCAGCGGCCGAATCCAGGCGGGAGAGGATTTCGTCTCCCTGGCCTCCGAATCCGGCGACAGCCCGCTCAAGGAGAACCAGGGCGATCTCGGGTTCATCAAGAAAGGTGAGCTCGACCCGGCCCTGGAAGAGGCAGTGGTCAAGCTGCAGACCGGCGAGATTACTCCCTGGGTTCAGGCCAAGAACGGCTGGTATATCCTCAAACTCGAAGAAAAGAAGGAAAGCCGGCTCAAGCCCTTTGAAGAGGTCAGGAAGGACATCTACAATAAGATCTTCACGGAAAGAAGGACGAAGAAGCTGACGGAGTACCTGACGGACCTGAAGGCCAAGAACTACATCAAGATCCTGAGGCCGGACCCTCTCGGTCTGCCGTGATCAGGGAGCGAACACCGCCGCCGCCAAGGCATGCGGCTGTCCTTGTCCGGGGCGTCAATCCTTCTTTTCCTCGTCTTTCTTTTCGACGCCCACCGGCTCGGGCTCTTTGAAGTCGATTTCCCGGGAGATCTCGTATTCCCCGAGCAGGACGTGAGGGGATCCCTTGGACTGGATAAAGAGCCGGCAGATCATCGGCTTCCACTGGGGGTTATCCTTGAATGAGGCCAGGCTCTTGCCCTCCACTCCGAAGTTGCTCTTCAGAGTGATGACCGGGCTGGCCTCTCCCGGCAGGACGGCTTCCTTGCGGATGGCCGCCAGGAAATTGTCTCCCAGATTCTCCTGGTCGTCCCGGAACTTGAAGATGGCGTTGAAGTTCAGGTAACTGAGAGGTTTGTCAGAGACGTTTTTGACGCGGAATGATATCGTCGGCACCAGGGTGAGCTTGGGAGGCCAGGGCTGGTAGGTTTTTTCCACCCATTTGGAGCTCACCTCGATGATCTCCACCGACGCCTTCAACTCCTCCGGTGAGACACCCTTGCAGGCGGACAGGAGAAGCGAGATCAAGGCGACTATAACAACGCCGAGCAGGGATTTTCTTTTCATCGGTTTCCTCCTTCTTTCAGGTTCACTATATCGAATGGAACCGGATTATGCAATCCTGCCGGGGTCCGATCGGCCCGGCGTCACTCATCATATTCCCCGCGGCCGGTTTTATTCCTCTCTCTCCGGATGATCTCGGAAACGAAGACTGGCTTGATGTCGTCGCGGGCCAGGAGAGGGAGGCTCTCGCGGAGGGCCTGCAGCGTTTCCGGAAAAGGGTGGCCGATGCCGATGGCCTGGCCCGTCTTCTGGGAGAAGCGGACAAGCTCGATCATCTTCTGCTTGGAGAACTCCACTCCCACCGATGAGTCCAGGAAAACGTTCCGGTAGGCGCTGCGGAGGCCCATCTTCCTGGCCAGGTCGAAAGCGATCGAGTCGGCGGTCGTGCGGCTGTCGAGGAAGAAGAGGTCGCGGCGCTTCAGGGTCTCCAGGATCGGGCGCATGACCGCCTCCTCCTGGGTGATCTTGGATCCCATGTGGTTGTTCACGCCCTGGATGTAAGGAACGCGGGCGATGGATTCTTCCACGAGTTCCCGGATTTCCTCCCGGCTCATGCCGGACCGGATGAGACCGGCGGTGGAATCGTTGCCTTCCTGGTGGTTGAGGGATTCGCCGGGCAGATGGAGCATGACTTCCAGGCCGTTTTCATGGGCGATCCTGGCCGTCTCCTCGGCATACGTGCTGAGCGGCAAAACCGAGACGGTCATCGGCTGCCGGAGGCGGCAGATCTCCTCCAAAGCCTCCAGGCTGCTCCCCATATCGTCGATAATGATGGCCACCAGTCTTTCGGGCCGTGGCGGCAGGACCGCTTCTCTTGGTTTTTTTTCGGCGCCGGGCAGAGGCCGGGGAGAGGAAAAGACCAGCGACAGCTTGTCTTCCTCTTCTCCCGCGATCCGCCAGGAATGAGAGGTCCATCCTTCGAATTCTTTCTTCTCGATGTCAAAGACGGCTTTCTTGTCCCTGAATTCCTCTTCCAGCCGAGGCTCCAGGCCGGCATAGCTTTCCGGAGTCAGATGGATGATCAAAAGAGGAGAACCATCCTCGTCCCGGAACTCCCGGACCGATTCCTGGGGTATGCCGGAGGCGTCGAGAAACCGGCGGGTTGAGTCGGCCAGGAGTGGGCGGGCTATGGGAATCTCTGTCCGGGGAGCCCGAGAAACAAAGAAATAAGCCTTCTCCCCTCTGCTTGACGCCATATAGTCCAGGCCCAGGATCGACAGAAGCGCCAGAAGGGTGAGTGCCAGAAATAACCGTCCCGAATGGGGATTCTGCCTTCTGACCTTGACGTTCGGGCCTAATTTCATCGATCAGGATGCGGACAGGAGGAGCTGCGTTTTCTTGAGAAAGGCCAGGAAGCCCTGGTCGTCTGCCTCCACCGAGATATCGGGCTCGACGCCCCGTCCCCAGAGCTTGACGCCCGAGTTCAGGCAAAAAACCCCGGAGGTCAGGACGACGGAGGTCCCGTCCTCGAGCGGGAAGAACTCATGCCTGGCCGCCAGGCCGGGCGTTTCCAAGCCGACCACCTTGGCGCGCTTGAATTCCTTGAGGACGGCGGCCGCGGCCTCGGCCGGGCCAAGAGTCCCCTGGTTGATCCAGACGATGAGGGGGAGCTGGGCCAGCAGGGGATCTTCCGGAGAGGCCAGGATTTCCTTTTCCTTCCCCCTCTTCTCGAAATATCCTAGATTCTCGGCCTTGAGAAAGAGGTTGATGAACTTCTGTGCTTCCTCGAAGCTTCCTTCCGGGCAGTTTCTCAGGTCCACGATCAGCGGTCCTTTTCCTTTCCTCAATTCCGGCAGGACCTTTGTTTTGATCTCGGAAACGCACGGCGAAGAGATCCGGTTGATCCTCAGGATTCCGGACGTGCCCTTGCGCGCCTCGTAGCTCACGGATTCGGGGTGGAGCAGGGCTCTTTCCACCTTTAATTCGATCGTCTTCTCAGCCCGGAGCACCTTGAGGTCAAGAGGTTTCCCCTCCCTGTCTCCGAGCAGGAGGTTCACCTCCATCAGGCTCATGGCCGGCGTCGACAGGCCGTCGATCTCGGTGATGAGGTCGCCCAACTCCAGGCCCTGCTTTTCGGCCGGGGAGTTTTCGATGATCCCGGTGACCTGGGGGAACGCCCCGTATCTCTTGAAAAGGACTACACCCGGCTCCTGGAGCGGCCCGGCCTGGCGATCCAAATACCGGGTCGTGCTCTCGGCGTCGAGGTAGCTGCTGAGGCTGTCCAGCGAATTGACCAGCCCCCTGAACGAGCCGTCCACGACCCGGAGGGGATCCTTTTCCTCCAGGTAGTCGTTCCGGATGAGACGGATGACCGCTTCCAGGAGATAGATGTTTTTCGGCGTCCCCGACCGGCTGGAGATGCCCCGGAGGTAGGTCATTTGGAAAAGAAAAAGAAGGGAGATGCCGAAAAGCACGGCCAGCAGGATGAATCGCGTCCTCTTCACGGCAGTTCTTTCTCCTCGAGTGAATCTCCATTCTATCATCTTCGTTTGAGCCATTGCAAGGGATCGAGCGGTTTGGCCTTGTAGCGGATCTCAAGATAGAGGGTGACACCCTTGAGCGAACCGATATCTCCAGCCACTGCGATCGGCTGACCCTCCCGGATGAATTCACCCTTGCCGACCATGAACTCGTCGCAGTGGCCGTAAAGGGTGTAGTAATTCATCCCGTGGTCGATGATGAGCAGGTTCCCGTAGCCCTGGAAAAAATCGGCGAAGACGACCTTCCCCGGATGGATGGACCGGACGATGGTGTTGTCCTCGGCAGGCGTGATCTCGATGCCGTTGTTCATCGTGCTGGTGTTGAGATGACGCTCGATGCCGAAGCGGGTGATGACCCGGCCGGCGATCGGCCAGGGCAGTTTTCCTTTCCGCTCGTACAGCGGAACGAATCGGAAGGGGAGGATGATCTCCTGGCTGGCTAACTTGTCCATCAGGGACTGCAGGTGTTCCGCCCGCTCCTTCTGTTCCTGGAGGGTTTGTTCGTAGCTCTTCCTGTTCCTCTGGATCTCCTGGATGAGGGACCTGTTCTTGGCCTCCTGGGCTTCGAACTCCAACTTTTTCTTGTCGGCCTCGCCGATCAAAGCAACCACCTCCGCACTCTGTTTCTCCTGGGCTTCTTCGGCCTTGCGGAGATCGTCCATGGTCTTGAGATAGGCGCTGATGACATCCTGCTGGTGCCGGGCCAGGGCCGTCAGATGCCTGCTCTCCGAGAAAACGGCGTTCACGCTTTCCGCTTCGAGCAGGAACTGGAGAAAATTGAACTTCCCGTACTTGTAGAGCGTGACCAGCGTCTTTTCGATCGACCGCTTCTCCTGGGCCAGCTTCCGGCGCAGGGAGGCGATGGTCTGGCGCGTCGCCGCCAGCTCCTCGGACAGCTTTTCCTGCCGGAGGGTGAGCGCGGCGAGCTCGTTGCGGATCAGCTTTTTGGTGAGGGTGATCTGGCCGAGCTGGGAGAGCAGGGTCGACTCCTGCTTGGTCACCTCTTCGATCCGGGCGCGGAGGATACGAATGTCCTGGTGGATCTTGGCCAGGCGTTTTTCGAATTCGGAGATATCCTCCTGGGCGGACGCGCGCCCCGGTGGGACCAGGAGAAGAATGAGGACCAGACAAGCGGCCGCCCGGGAGAAGCCCTGACGGAGGGATATCCGCCGGGATGCCGTGAGGATCATCGGATGTAGATTAGCCTAAATCCGGCGGTGATTCAACGGCGCCTTTTCCGCGAGACATAAATCGTCCCGCCGATGGCCCCGAGCACGAGGTTGAAGGCGACATCGACCAGGGAAAAGGAGACGGCCGTCTGGGGAAGGATCCCGTAATATTTGAAGATCTCGATGTAGGAGCCTTCCCTGAGCCCCAGGCCGTTGATGGTGACGGGGATGATCTGAATGACCAGGACGATGGGGATGAAGATGAAGTAGTCGATGAACTGGATTTCCAGGTGAAGGGCCCGGCCGATCAGGAAATAGTAGAGGATGACGTTGAGCTGCAGGAGCAGCGCCCAGAGGGTGGCCCGGAGAAACGGCCCCTTCTGGGTCCGGTAATGGAGGATGGTTTCGCGGAAGATGAGGATCTTGTTCCGGACCTTTTCGGGGAATCCGTGCAACCGGAGGGCGCCGAGCCGGCGGGCGAAGACCGGAAGGAAGAAGGCGGCGATGAGGAGAAGCCCCATCAGGCCGAGAAGGAGTGCCACCCAGATGACGGGCACCTGGCGGGCCATGTCGAGCCGGAAGAGCGAAGCGACCACGGCCATGAGAAAAAGGACGATGATACCGGTGAAACGTTCCACCAGGACGATGGCCGAGGATTTGACCAAAGACTTGGAATAGAGCGAGCCGTCCCAGATCCGGACGACATCGCCGCCGAACCGGGTGGGCAGGAAATTGTTGAAGAAGGTCCCGACCAGATAGGATTTCGCCAGGAAAACGAGGGGAACCTCATCCCCCTGAGCCCGGGCCAGGATCTGCCACCTGTAGGCGCTGATGTAAAGTCCCAAGGCGTGGAGGGAAAAAGCGAGAAGGAGCCAATAAGGGTTGACGTTCTGGAGGACGCCCCCGATCTTGCCGAGCGATGTCTGGGTGGTGAGGATGAAAACCAGGATGGACAGGCTGAACGCCAGCTTGAGCAGAAGGAGGACGGTGCTTTTCTTATTGGCCATCTTGATCAGCGTTTT